>NZ_JBSVZB010000024.1:0-144078 GCF_054072015.1 Cupriavidus sp. CP313
CTACTATGACCTCTGCTGAGACCCCGCTCCGGCTCGACGCCGTCACCCTTTCAGGCGCAAGGCGGGGCGTCCCCAGGTAAGAACGCACTCCCGCCGGATTTACGCCGCCTCCCCTTGATCACGAGAACTTCGCGGCTTCTTGCCCGCTGGTCCTGGTTGGCACCGCCTTCTATCCGGTTCGTGTTCCTCGGCTCGCAGCTTCGCTCTACGCTTCCTCCCCACGCTCGGTCACCCTCACGCAGTTGCGCTTCGCTTCGTTCGCTGTGATCAACTTACGGTGGGACTTGCACCCACTAGAGTGCGCCCATGCTGGGCGCACAAGAAAAGGGCGCACCGTAGTGCGCCCTGGCATCGTCGCCGCGCTGATTTACAGCACGTAGCGCGACAGGTCCTCATTGCCGGCCAAGTCACCAAGACGCTCGTCAACATACGCCGCATCGATCGTCACAGTCTCGCCCGACGACCTGGTGGCGTGGAAAGACAGGTCCTCCAGCAGCCGCTCCATCACCGTGTACAGGCGCCGCGCGCCGATGTTCTCGACCTTCTCGTTGACCGAGAAGGCGATCTCGGCCAGCCGGCGGATGCCGTCCGGCGCGAACACCAGGCTGACCTCTTCCGTGCTCAGCAGCGCCTGGTACTGCTTGGTCAGGCTCGCGTCGGTCTGCGTCAGGATGGCCTCGAAGTCCTGCACGGACAGCGAATCCAGCTCCACGCGGATCGGGAAGCGGCCCTGCAGCTCGGGAATCAGGTCGCTCGGCTTGGACAGGTGGAACGCCCCCGAGGCAATGAACAGGATGTGGTCCGTCTTGATCATGCCGTACTTGGTGCTCACCGTGGTGCCTTCCACCAGCGGCAGCAGGTCGCGCTGCACGCCCTGGCGCGACACCTCGCCGCCGCCGATCTCGCTGCGGCTGGCGATCTTGTCGATCTCGTCCAGGAACACGATGCCGTTCTGCTCGACGTTGGCGATGGCCTTGTGCTTGAGCTCCTCGTCATTGACCAGCTTGGCGGCCTCTTCGTCGATCAGCAGCTTGAAGGCTTCCTTGACCTTCATCTTGCGGCGCGCCTTCTTGCCCTGGCCGAGGCCGGCAAACATGGTGCGGATCTGCTCGGTCATGTCTTCCATGCCCGGCGGACCCATGATGTCCATGCTCGGCATGCCGGCAGAAAGTTCCAGCTCGATTTCCTTGTCGTCGAGCGAGCCTTCGCGCAGCTTCTTGCGGAACACCTGGCGTGTGTTGGAATCCTTCTCTTCCGGCTGCGAGAAGCCGATGTCGCGCGGCGGCGGCAGCAGCACGTCGAGCAGGCGGTCCTCGGCCGCGTCCTCGGCCTTGGTGCGCACCTTCTTCATCTCGGACTCGCGCGTCTGCTTGATCGCCATCTCGGCCAGGTCGCGCACGATGGTGTCGACATCGCGGCCGACGTAGCCCACCTCGGTGAACTTGGTGGCTTCGATCTTGATGAAGGGCGCGTCGGCCAGCTTGGCCAGGCGGCGCGCGATCTCGGTCTTGCCCACGCCGGTCGGGCCGATCATCAGGATGTTCTTGGGCGTGATTTCCTGGCGCAGGGGCTCGGCCACCTGCTGGCGGCGCCAGCGGTTGCGCAGCGCCACCGCCACGGCCTTCTTGGCCTTGTTCTGGCCGATGATGTGCTTGTCGAGTTCGGAAACGATTTCCGACGGGGTCATGGTGTGCGACATGGTATCCGTTCAGTAGGGCGCGGCAGGCTGGCAGGCCGGAGGGCCGGCTGGGGCCGGCCTTCGCTTATTCCAGCGTCTCGATGACGAAGTTGGTGTTGGTGTAGATGCAGAGCTCGCCGGCGATGGTCAGCGCCTTCTCGACCACGTCCTTGGGCGCCATTTCGGTGTTCTCGACCAGCGCCTTGGCGGCCGACTGCGCATACGCGCCGCCCGAGCCGATCGCGGCGATGCCACCCTCGGGGTCCAGCACGTCGCCGTTGCCGGTGATGACCAGCGTGGTGTCGCGGTCGGCGGTGATCAGCATGGCTTCCAGCCGGCGCAGGGCGCGGTCCGAACGCCAGTCCTTGGCCAGGTCGACCGCGGCGCGGGTCAGGTTGCCCTGGTACTTTTCCAGCTTGGCCTCGAAGCGGTCCAGCAGCGAGAAGGCGTCGGCGGTGCTGCCGGCAAACCCGACCAGGACCTTGCCGTTGTAGATGCGGCGCACCTTGCGCGCGGTGCCCTTCATCACGATATTGCCGAGCGTGACCTGACCATCACCGCCAAGTGCGACCTGATTGCCGCGGCGGACGCTGACGATGGTAGTGCCGTGATACTGTTCCATGGTGGCTTCCGTGAATATGTCAGGACCGTAGTTGGCGACGGCCCCGGCCGGTTTCAAGGCCTATCGCGTGCTCCGGGAAGCGCCGCCCGGTCTGACCCAATATAGGATGCCTGCCGGCAGGCTGCCGGACGTCCCGCCAGAAAACAAAAAGGGCCATGCGCTGCCGCATGGCCCTTGTCCGGCAACGCGCGGGCATGGCCCGCGCGCCTTATGCATCACGCCACTTGATCAGTCGGCATATACGCCGGCCTTCTTGATCACCGGGGTCCACTTGTTGATCTCGGCGGTCAGGAGGGTGCGCAGCGAATCCGGCGTGGCGCGCTGTGCCGGCGCGGCTTCGGCGCCCAGCTCGGCCATCTTGGAGCGGAAGGTCGGGTCGGCCACGGCCTTCTGCAGCGCCGCCGACAGCTTGTCGATCACCGGCTTGGGCGTGCCCTTGGGCGCGTACATGGCGTGCCAGACCTTCACTTCCACGCCCGGCAGGCCTTGCTCGGCCGCCGTCGGGATATCCTTGAACGCTTCCACGCGGCGTGCCTGCATGGCCGCGTACGGCTTGACCGAATTGGCCTTGAGATGGCCGGCGAGATTGGTGGTCTGGTCGCACAGCAGGTTGACCTGGCCGCCCAGGATATCGGTCAGTGCCGGCGCGGCCCCCTTGTACGGCACGGTGGTCAGCTCGGTCTGGATCGAGCTCTGGAACAGCAGGCCGCACAGGTGCGAGGCCGAGCCGATGCCGGCATTGGCCAGCGTCAGCTTGCCGGCGTTGGCCTTGATGTACGGCAGCAGGTCCTTGAAGGTGTTCGGCGGCAGCTGCTTGTTGCCGACCAGGATCATCGGCACGTCGGCGATTTCGCCGACCATCTCGAAGTCCTTGAGCGGATCGAAGCCCAGGTTGCGGTACAGCGCCGGAGCCGTGGCCATGCCGATATGGTGGATCAGCAGGGTGTGGCCGTCGTTCTTGGCCTGGGCCACCTTCTTGGCGCCGATGGTGCCGCCGGCGCCGCCGAGGTTCTCGATGATCATGGTCGCGCCCAGATGCTTGGACATGATCGCGGTCAGCTCGCGCGAGAGCTTGTCGGTCGGACCACCCGCGGCAAACGGCACCACCGCCGACACCGGCTTGCTGCCGGGATATTCCTGGGCGTACGCGCCCGACACCACACCCATTGCGCTGACTGCCAGCGCGGCCGCGACCATCTTTATTACTCGTTTCATGCTCTCTTCTCCTGATTCCCTTTGATACCCGTCTTGCAATGCGTTGCCGCCGGCCCGGCCCCTGCTTGTGCGGGGCGCATCTGGCGCGGTCTCTGTGGCCGCGCTCTTGGACCATGCCGGCTGGCTCGGCTGCCCCGCCGTAAACGGCAAGGGCGGGCCTTGATGTTAGCAACTCCAGACAATATGCAGGTATAGGGGCTAACCCGCCTGCAATCAGCCGCATATGGCGGGAAACGGGGAAGATCTGGCAGAGATCGGCGGCAAAGGCGTGCGTTTGTGACACCCGCTGCGGCCTAGCGGAAGAAACCGAGCATTTCCTCAAGCAGCGGTTCGGCGGCCTCTTCCGGGATGTAGTGCCCGCACGGCAGCGCCTGGCCGCTGATGTCGGTGGCCACCTCCTGCCACAGCGCCAGCGGCTCGAAGCAGCGCGCCACCACGCCGTGCTCGCCCCACAGCACGCGCAGCGGCAGCGCCAGCCGGCGCCCGGCCTCGCGGTCGGCACGGTCGTGCTCCAGGTCGATGGTGGCGGCGGCGCGGTAGTCCTCGCACATGGCATGCACGCGCGCCGGGTCGCGCATCGCCGCGGTATAGGCAGCCATGGCGTCGGGGGCGAAGGGCGTCAGGCCCGCGTGGCGCAGGCCCATCAGCTTCTCGATGTAGAAATCGGGCTCGGCGTTGATCAGCGTCTCGGGGAACGGCGCCGGCTGGATCAGGAAGAACCAGTGCCAGTAGGCGGCGGCAAAGGCCATGCTGGTGCGCTCGTACATCGCCAGCGTGGGCGCGATGTCCAGCAGCATGGCGCGGCTGACCGCCTCCGGATGGTCCATGCACAGCCGGTGCGCGACGCGGGCACCGCGGTCGTGGCCGCACAGCGCAAAGCGCTCGAAACCAAATGCCGCCATCAGCGACACCTGGTCCTGCGCCATGGTGCGCTTGCTGTAGTGCTCGTGGCCAGCATTGCCGGGCGGGGCCGAACTGCTGCCGTAGCCGCGCAGGTCGGTGGCGATCACCGTGAAGTGATCGGCCAGCGCCGGCGCCACCCGGTGCCAGATCAGGTGGCTCTGCGGGTGCCCGTGCAACAGCAGCAGCGGCGGCCCCGAACCGCCGCGCACGCCGGCGATCTCGACCTCCCCGACACGCTGCCGGAAAAGTTCGAAGTTCGGGAACAGCAGCGCGCTGGCGTCATTCAGCATGGGTCGTCTCCGCTCTGGGGTTAAGAACCTATTTCATAATGAAGAAGGGGACGCGTTCAAGCCAGGCGCGGCGCAGGCTAGGCGCGGGCCGCCGGCCTTGGTCATTCCAAGGTCAAGGCCCGCAACAACGCATGCGCCGCGCCTGGCTTGAACCCGAAGGGAAGGCTGCTGCCGGGCCCCTTCTTCATTATGAAATGGGTTCTAAGGGTCGTCCTGTGCCGATCATAGGCGCAAACCGCCCCATCGGCGTGGCTGCGCCGGCTTCGCCATTCGGCCCGCTGACGCAACTGAATTGCATCAACCGGGGGCCTATGGTTAAATCTGCCCATGACCCGTCCCAGTCCGGACCGGCCGGCTGCTGTGCCGGAGCCGGCGATCCCCACCCCTGCGTCCCTGGAAGCCGCCCACGAGCGCCTGCGCCAGCTGGGCGCGCGCGTGACCCAGCCGCGGCTGTGCATCCTGGCCTGCCTGATCGGCAGCGATGAGGCGCTGACGCACCAGGCCGTGATCGACCGCCTGCCCGAACCGGGCGAGACCATCGACCGCGTCACCGTCTACCGCGTGCTGGACTGGCTGGTGGAACAGGGCGTGGCGCAGAAGCGTGCCGGCAACGACCGGGTGTTCCGCTTCAGCCTGGTCGAGCATGAGGCCGCGCGCGCGCAGGAGCACCGCCAGCACAGCCATTTCCACTGCACCCGCTGCGACCGCACCTTCTGCCTGGACGATGCCAGCGCACCGGTGCAGCCGGCCGCGCCGCGCGTGCCCAGCGGCTTTGCCATCGAACATGTCGAACTGACCGTGAACGGCGTCTGCGCCGAGTGCGGCAAGCGTGCGCCCGCCTTGCCTGGCGGCGCTTCGCACTGAACGGCAATCTCTAATACCCGGAGAACAACAATGTCCAAACTGACCCCGGTCACGATCCTGACCGGCTTTCTCGGCAGCGGCAAGACCACCCTGCTCAAGCGCATCCTGAACGAGCCGCACGGCATGAAGATTGCCGTCATCGAGAACGAGTTCGGCGAAGAGAACATCGACCACGAGATCCTGGTGCAGGACGGCCGCGAGCAGATCGTGCAGATGAGCAACGGCTGCATCTGCTGCACCATCCGCGGCGATCTGGTGCAGGCGCTGTCGACATTGCTGACGCGCCGCGACGCCGGCGAGATCAGCTTCGACCGCGTGGTGATCGAGACCACGGGCGTGGCCAACCCGGGCCCGGTGGCGCAGACTTTCTTCATGGACGAGGAAATTGCCTCGCGCTACCTGCTCGACGCGGTGATCACGCTGGTCGACGCCAAGCACGCCCACCTGCAGCTGGACAAGCAGGAAGAGGCGCAGCGCCAGGTTGGCTTTGCCGACGCCATCTTCATCACCAAGTCCGACCTGGTGACCGAAGCCGACGTGGCCGAGCTGCGCCACCGCCTGCTGCACATGAACCCGCGCGCGCCGATCCGCCTGGTCAACTTCGGCGAGGCGCCGATCGACACCATCTTCGACCTGCGCGGCTTCAACCTGAACGCCAAGCTGGAGATCGACCCGGAATTCCTGCGCGCCGACGACCATGAGCACGATCATGACCATGAGCACGGCGAGCATTGCGGCGACGACTGCGGCCATGATCACGGGCACGACCATGCGCACGGCCATGGCCACGCGCACGACCACCACCATCACCACCACCATACCGACCGCATTGCGTCGTTCGTCTTCCGCAGCGACAAGCCCTTCCACTACGGCAAGCTGGAGGAATTCCTGTCCGGCATCCTGGCCGTGTACGGGGAAAAACTGCTGCGCTACAAGGGCGTACTATATATGGACGGTGTGGACCGCAAAGTGGTGTTCCAGGGGGTCCACCAGCTGATGGGCAGCGACATCGGCGCCAAGTGGGATGAAGAGACCCCGGGCACGCGCATGGTGTTCATCGGCGTGGACCTGCCCCGCGACGCCATCCTCAAGGGCCTGGAGAACTGCCTGGCCTGAGTGCACTAGTCGCCCCATCGGCGACGCCCCCTCCAGACACCGCTCCGCGGCCGCCCCCCGTTCGGGGTACCGGGGAAATACCGAAGCGCCAGCCGGTTTTCCCCGTATCTCGGAAAAATTTGTTCAAGTACAATAGGCCGGATTTGATACCGGTGGCGCACCTTTTTCCCGCTGCCGGCATTTGGTCCATCGGATCTGGTGGACTTGCAGGGCGGCGGTTGTCGTCAGCATGAGGCAGGCCGCCGGCAGGTGCGGTCGCAGTGCTTCGTGCGGAGACCGCCTTTTTTCCGCCTGGGGTGCCCCGACGCGCGCCGTCACTGACTGACGCGAGAGAGAGGTGTCCCCATGACAGCCGCAACGAAGACGAAAGAAAGCCGCAGCAAGACAGGTAGTGCCGCGGCAGAGACGCTCAAGGCGCAGCCTGTGAAGGCCGCGCCCGCTCCCCGCGGCAGTACGGCGAACGCCGAAGCGGGCGCAACGAAGGGAGGCCCGCGAAGCAGCAAGACTGCAGCCAGCCAGAGTGAAACAGCCGTGGCGCGCAAGCGCGCGGACAGCGCACCCGAGCGGACCCAGACGCCGCCGGCCGCATCAACAAGAGAATCAGCAGCAACCATGAGCAGCAACAAACTTCTGACTGAAGCTGAAATCCTGAAGATGAGCGACAAGGATTACATGAACGAAGCGCAGCTCGCCTTCTTCAAGCACCGTCTTGAGCAGCTGCGCGACGACATCCTGAAGAACGCTGACCAGACCACGGAACACCTGCGCGAAACGGTCATCGTGCCGGATCCGGCCGACCGTGCCACCATCGAGGAAGAGCATGCGCTGGAACTGCGCACGCGCGACCGCGAGCGCAAGCTGCTGAAGAAGGTGGAGCAGTCGCTGCAGCGCATCGAGTCCGGCGACTACGGCTGGTGCGAGGAAACCGGCGAGCCGATCGGCGTGCCGCGCCTGCTGGCCCGTCCCACGGCCACGCTGTCGCTGGAAGCGCAGCAACGGCGCGAACTGCGCCAGAAGCTGTTCGGCGACTGATGCGCAGCGCGCCGGCACGGCCGGTGCGGCAGGCGTAACGTGACGGCCCGGTTACCCGGGCCGTTTGCTTTGGCGGGACCGCGTCCGCTTTGTCGTGCCGTCGCCACGGCCTACCATTGAGAATCGTCCGGCTGTTGCGGCCCCGGCCTTTCTGGTAAATTCGCAACCTTGTTGCAACAACGCAGCCAGCGCCTGGGCTGCGTAGTCCGTCGTCACTTCCACCTCTCCTGCCATGGCTGATCGCCTGCCCGTCACCGTGCTGTCCGGCTTCCCCGGCGCCGGCAAGACCACGCTGCTGAACCACCTGCTTGCGCACAGCGCGGGCCGGCGCATGGCCGTGCTGGTCTGCGGGCCGCAGGACGGGCAGGCGCTGGCGCCGCTGCCGCCCGGCTGCGAGGCCGCGGTGCTGCCCGCGGGCGACGCACTGCTCGGCGCAGCCGCCCGGCTTGCCGCCGAGGGCCGCTTTGACGCGCTGCTGCTGGAAGCCGACGGCCTGGACGAGCCGCTCGCGATTGCCGAAGGCTTCCTGTTCGAGGCCGAGCATGGCGCCGGGCCCGACGCGGCGGTGCAACCCGACACGCTGGTGACGGTGATCGATGCCGCCACCTTCCTGCGCGACCTCAACGAGGCCGAGTTCCTGGCCGACCGCGGGCTGGCGCAGGCCACGGACGATGACCGGACCGTGGCCGAAGTGCTGGTGGCGCAGGTCGAATGCTGCGACGTGATCGTGCTGAACAAGGCCGACCTCGCCAGCGCCGCGGAACTGGCGCGGCTGCACGCCGTGCTGCAGGCGCTGAACCCGCGTGCCGACATCGTCGAAGCCAGCTTCGGCAAGGTCCCGCCCGAGCGCGTGCAAGGCGCCGGCCGCTTCGACTTTGAAGCCGCCGCGGACGCCCCGGGCTGGCTCGCCGCGCTGCGCGGCGAGGTGCCGGCTGCCAACGCCAGCGGCGTCTCCACGCTGGTCTACCGCCGCCGCCGCCCGTTCCATCCGCAACGCTTCGCCGACCTGATCCATACCGAATGGCTGCGCGAGCACGGCAGCGTGCTGCGCTCCAGGGGACTGTTCTGGCTGGCCAGCCGCATGGACACCGCGGGCGACTGGAACCAGTCCGGCGGCGTCTGCCGCCATGGCGGCGCCGGCGCCTGGTGGGCCGCGCTGGATCCGGCCGAATGGCCGGCCGACACCGCCGAACGCGCCGAAGTCGAAGCCGACATGCAGGTCGACGGCACCCCGGCAGCCTTCGGCGACCGCCGCCAGGAACTGGTGCTGACCGGCCTGGACCTGGACCATGCGGCGCTGCAGGCCCGGCTCGACGCCTGCCTGCTGACCGATGCCGAGATGGCCGCGGGCGCAGAAGCCTGGGCGGCCTACGCAGATCCCTTCCCCGGCTGGGTCGACGACTTCGACGACGACCACGATCATGCCCATGGCCACGACCATGGCGATAGCCATGGCAACGATTGCGGCTGCGGCGATCCCGACCACCACCACGGCAACCACGCCGGCCATCCGCATGCGCACTGACTGGTTCGCCCGCCTGCGCACGCACGGCCCGGGCCTCTGGTCCGCGCTGTGGCTGGCGCTATGCCTGCTGCTGGCGCAGCACGCCGGGCTGACCCACCGCATCGTGCACGGCGGCCTGCTCGCGCCGTCGGCCTCCGTGACAACGGCCGACGCCGACTCGGCCAACGACCCCGAGCCGCACCCGCTGGCGCAGAAATTCAGCGGCCACTCGTGCGTGCTGTTCGATGGCGCCACGGTTGCCGACACCCTGTGCGGCAAGCTGCCGCTGCCGCAGCTTGCCTTTGGCAAACCGGTCAAGCCGGCCAACCTGGCCTGGCGCTGGCCCGACCTGCCCGCGACCCACCCCTTCCAATCACGCGCGCCGCCGGCGCCGGCCATCGCCCTCGCCTGATCCGGGACGCGGCCCTCGCCGCGTACCCTGCCTGACCAATTCCGAGCTGAACGCCTGCCCATTCCGGCTGCGCGGCCACGCCCATCGCGGGTGGCCGGCGCCGTGCCGGGCAGCTGCCGTGCCAGCCGGGCCGATTGCCATTGCCTCGCTCCGCGCGCCATGTCGAAGAATCGTTACACCGCACCAACCAGCGCACCGCGCCTGACCCCGCTGGCGGCCCTTGCCGCTTCCCTTACCGCCACCATGGCCACCGCCTTCGTGGCGCCCGCCGCGCTGGCACAGGCCGCCACGGCACCTGCCGCCGATAGCGCACCCGCCACGGCCACGGCCACCGCGCCAGCCGGTGCCACGCTGCGCGAAGTCGTCGTCACCGCCAACCCGCTCGGCAGCGACCTCAACGACATGGTGGCACCGGTATCGACGCTCAGCGGCGACGCCCTGGCCGTGCGCCAGGGCAGCACGCTGGGCGACACGCTCGACAAGCTGCCCGGGGTCTCGTCCACCTATTTCGGCCCCAATGCCAGCCGGCCGGTGATCCGCGGCCTGGACGGCGACCGCATCAAGGTGCTGCAGAACGGCGGCACCACGGTCGACGCCTCTACGCTGTCCTACGACCACGCAGTGCCGGTGGATCCGCTCGTGGCCGAGCGCATCGAGGTCGTGCGCGGCCCGGCGGCGCTGATGTACGGCGGCAACGCCATCGGCGGCGTGGTCAACGTGATCGACAACCGGATTCCGAAGGAGCCGATCGAAGGCATCGGCGGTGCGGTCGATGCCAGCGCCACCGCGGGCGGCGACCAGGCGCGCAACGCCAGCGCGCTGATCGAGGCCGGCAACGGCAAGTTCGCCGTCCACGCCGACGCCTTCGCGCGCAAGACCAGCGACCTGCGCATCCCCGGCTACGCCCGCAGCGAGCGCCTGCGCACCGCCGATCCGCTGCCCGAAGGCGAGACCGAAGCCTATGGCCGCCTGCCCAACACCAGTGCGCAGCAGGAAGGCGGCGCGATGGGCGGCTCCTACACCTGGGCCGATGGCTTCGTCGGCGCCAACTACAGCGCCTACCGCAATGAGTACGGCACGCCCGCCGAGGACGACGTGCGGCTGAAGATGCGGCAGGACCGCTTTGCGCTGGAAGGCGAGGCGCGCAACCTGGCCGGCAACACCGCCGGCTGGCTCGAATCGGTCAAGGGCAAGTTCAGCTACACCGACTACGAGCACAAGGAAATCGAGGGCGGCGAGACCGGCACGATCTTCAAGAACCGCGGCTGGGATGCGCGCTTCGAGGCCAGGCACGCGAAGATCGGCAACATGACGGGCGTGATTGGCACGCAGTTCGGCCATACCGACTTCTCGGCGCTGGGCGAAGAGGCATTCGTGCCGAGCACCAATACGGATAACGCGGCGCTGTTCGTGTTCGAGGAACTGCCGCTGACCGCTTCCGGCGACCTCAAGCTGAACCTGGGCGGGCGCCTGGACCACAGCAGCATCAAGGCCAGCGCCAACGGCAACGACCGCTTTACCGATGCCAACCGCAGCTTCAACGCCACCAGCGCCTCGGCCGGCCTGCTCTACAAGGTCAACCCGCTGTGGTCGCTGACCAGCAACCTGTCGTACACCGAGCGCGCGCCGACCTTCTACGAGCTGTATGCCAACGGCCCCCACGTGGCCACCGGCGCCTGGGAGCTGGGCGACCCCAATGCCAACAAGGAACGGGCCACGTCTATCGACCTGGGCGTGCGCTTCAAGTCCGGGGCGCACAGCGCCGGCGTGTCGGGCTACTACAGCCGCTTTGCCAACTACCTGGCGCTGAACGCCACCGGCCGCACGCGTGACGAGGCGGGCGACGTGGTCGCCGCCGGCAGCCCGGGTGCGCTGCCGGAGTTCCAGTACCTGGGTGTGCCGGCCACGCTGTACGGCTTCGAGGCGGAAGGCAAGACGCGGCTGTTGCAGAAGATGCTGACCACCAGCGACACGCTGGACTTCGAGGCGCGCGCCGACTACGTGCGCGGCGAGAACCGCGATACCGGCGAACCGCTGCCGCGCCTGGCACCGCTGCGCCTGGGTGGCGCGCTGGTGTATGGCGCGGGCCCGTGGGGGGCGCGCGTGGATGTGACCTACGCCGCCAAGCAGACCCGCGTGCCAACCAACGACACGCCGACCGATGCCTATACGCTGCTGAGCCTGGCGCTGACCTACAAGTTCAAGGTGTCGGGCACGCAGACGCTGGTGTACCTGCGCGGCGACAACCTGACCAACCAGGATGCGCGCAACTCGGCGTCGATCCTGCGGGACATCGCGCCGCTGGCCGGGCGCAGTGTGAAGGTGGGGTTCAGGACGTCGTTCTGAGGATGCAGGCAGGCGTGGTGAATCAATCCCGATTCACCACCCACTCCCCCTCCACTGCCAGCGCCTTCACCCCCGCCAGCGCGCGCACCGTCTGCGCGCAGATCTCGGCCATCTCCAGCCCCGGCATGAACCGCTGGCGGATGCGCACCATCAGCGGCGCGGCTTCCATCCATGCCGCCAGCGCGTCCTGGGCCATGTGCTGCTGCTCCAGCAGCTTGAACTTCACCAGCACCTTGACCGCATGGCTGGCATTGCGCGCCGGGTCGGCGCTCAGGTAGGCCAGGCGCCCTTGGGCGCGTTCGACCGCCGCCGTCACGTCGGTGAACATCCGGCCGTGGCCCGGGATCACCAGCCGCGCGTCCAGTTGCGCGATGCGTTCAAGCACTGCCGCCTGCTCGGCAAAGCCGCTCTCGCCATCCAGCTCGGGGAAGATCACGCCGAAGCCGTTCTCCCACAGCGCATCGCCGGAAACCAGGATGCGCTCGGCCGGCGCGAACAGCATCACCGCGTGCGGGTCATGGCCGGGGGCGGCCACGACTTGCCAGTCGATGCCGCCCAGGCGCAGCGTGTCGCCGTCGTTCAGCACACTGTCGAAGGTGAAGCGGTCGCACTGCTGGCCGGTGGCGTTGTAGCTGAGCGCTTCCGTATCCCACGCGGCAACGGCTGCGGCCTCGGCCGCAGGGATCGCGGTACGCGGCTGCCAGCGCGCCTGCAGCGCGGCATTGCCGCCGCAGTGGTCGGAGTGGAGATGGGTATTGATCACGCGTGCGAGCGGCTGGCCCTGCAAGGCAGCCGCCACCAGCGCCACCGTCTGCGGCGCGTGGGTGACGTAGCCGGTATCGACCAGCACCGTATCGTCGCCCTCCATGAACAGGATATTGTTGGCCGACAGCCAGCCGCGCTCGAACACGCGCATGGTGGCCGGCAACTGCGGGACCGGGCGTTCGCTCAAGGGGATGTCTCCTCGCCTGCCAGCCATGCGGCGCGCCGCGGCAGTTGCGCCCAGATGCGGCGCTTGTCTTCGTCGCCGGCAGACGACCAGCCGGCAATCTCTTCGATGGTGCGCAGGCAGCCCGCGCAGTAGCCGGTGGCCGGATCCATGCGGCAGACGTTGCGGCATGGCGACGGCACCGGCGAGGCCCGCAGCGCGGCGTCGGCCTGCGCGGCCAGCAAGGCAGGCGTGGGGGGCGTGGAGGCCATGGCGTTGCGCTCGCTCGCCACTCAGCCCGCCGCGCGCGCGGCCTTGGCCGCCACTTTCTGGTTGAAGCGGCCGGCGTCGATCAGGTGGCGCTCATGCACGCCCTCGGAGATCTTGTCCTCGCCGTCCCAGGCGCTCAGCTGGAAGCGCAGGCGGCGCCCGTCCACTGCCACCAGTTCGCCCTTGACCGTCACCGTCATGCCCGGCGGCGTCGGCGCCAGGTGCGAGAAGCTGACCAGCGTGCCGAGCGACTGCTCGCGCGGCCAGTCCAGGTGCTCGCGCAGCATCTGCAGGCAGGCGCATTCCATGATGCCGACCATATAGCCGGTGGCCAGCACGTCGGGCATCTCGGGGCAGCCCGGGATATCGTCGTACAGGCGCGGCACGGTGGCCTTGGGCGGCACCGTGTATTGCCAGCTGAAGGTCAGGCCGGGGCGCAGGTCGGGACTCATGCCACGGAGCCTGCCGCGACGTCGGCCACTTCAGCGCCCGTCATCTGCTGCAGCTGGTGCGGCGTCAGGTTGAATACCGCATGGGGATGCCCCGCCGCGGCCCACAAGCTGTCATAGCGGAACAGGTCCTGGTCCAGCAGCATCACCGGCGCCACCGCATGGCCGATCGGGCAGACGCCGCCGATGGCATAGCCGGTCTTCTCGCGCACGAAGCGCGCGTCGGCCTTGCCCAGCGCGCCCACGCGCGCGGCCACCTTGGCCTCGTCGACGCGGTTGCTGCCGCTGGCGATCACCAGCACCGGCGCATCGTCGGCCACGCGCCGGAAGATGATGGACTTGGCGATCTCCGCCACGCGGCAGCCCAGGCCCGCCGCGGCCTCGGCCGAGGTCTTGCCGGTGGCCGGCAGCATCACCACGGGCCGGTCATGGCCGAGTTCGGCCAGCAGGTCGGCCACGCGCTGCGCGGACTCGGGCAGCGCTTCGTCATTCACCGTCATGCGTTCTTCTCCTTGTTCTGTGGCCCGCGCCTAGTTCTCACTTACGCGCAGGCGGGCGCCGCATCGCTGGCGGCGGCCCATTTGGTCAGCAGGGCCCGGCCCACGCGCGAGCTGTTGGCGCGGCCGATTGCCTGCGAGATATAGTCGCCGGTGCGCACCACCGCTTCCAGGTCGATGCCGGTGTGGATGCCCATGCCGTGCAGCATGTACAGCACGTCCTCGGTCGCCACGTTGCCGGTCGCGCCCTTGGCGTACGGGCAGCCGCCCAGCCCCGCCACCGACGCATGGAAGATCGAGATGCCCACTTCCAGGCTGGCCAGGATATTGGACAGCGCCTGCCCGTAGGTATCGTGGAAATGGCCCGACAGGCGGTCCAGCGCAAACTCCGCCGCCGCGGCGCGCATCACTTCCTGCACGCGCACGGGGGTGCCCACGCCGATGGTGTCAGCAATGTCGATCTCGTCGCAGCCAAGTTCGCGCATGCGCCGCACCACGTCGACCACCGCATGCACCGGCACCTCGCCCTGGTACGGGCAGCCCAGCGCGCACGAGATGCTGCCGCGCAGGCGCACGCCCTTCTCCTTCGCTGCGGCGGCCACCGGCGCAAAGCGCGCGATCGACTCGGCGATCGAGCAGTTGATGTTCTTCTGCGAGAACGCCTCGCTGGCGGCGCCGAAGATCACCACCTCGTCGGCACCGGCTTCGATCGCGCCTTCAAATCCCTTCATGTTCGGCGTCAGCGCCGAATACAGCGTGCCGGGCCGGCGCTGGATGCGCGCCATCACGTCGGCACCGTCGGCCATCTGCGGCACCCACTTGGGCGACACGAACGACGCGGCCTCGATATTGACGAAGCCGGCATCGGTCAGCTGGTTGATCAGCGCGACCTTGACCTCGGTCGGCACCATCGCCTTCTCGTTCTGCAAGCCGTCGCGCGGGCCGACTTCAACGATCTTCACATAGTTCGGCATGGTCATGGCTGTCTCCTGTCTTTGGTTCGTCTTGGTCGGGGCCGCTCAGTAGCCCCGCTGCACGTCGACCACGCCCGCGATCGGCTGGCCCGCGCGCAGCGCGCGGATCTTGCCGGCGATCTGCGCGATGCTGTCTTCGCGCAGCGTCAGCGCCGAGATATGCGGCGTGAGAGTGATGCGCGGCTCCTGCCAGAACGGGTGTTCCGCCGGCAACGGCTCGGTGCGGTACACATCCAGCGTGGCACCTGCAACCTGCCCCGACTGCACCGCGGCAAGCAGGTCTTCCTCAACCAGGTGCTGCCCGCGCGCGACGTTGATCACATATGCGCCCTGCGCCAGCCGCGCGAACAGGCCGGCGTTGAGGATGTTCTCGGTCTGCGGCGTCAGCGGCAGCACATTGACCAGCACGCGCAGGCCATCCAGGAACGGCGCCTGCCCGGCATCGCCATAGAAGCCGCTCACGCCTTCGATGGCGCGCGCGGTACGGCTCCAGCCACGCACCGGGAAGCCGAAGCCCGCCAGCGTGCGGGCGATATGCGTGCCGAGCGTGCCCACCCCCATCACGCCGATAGTGAAGTCCGCGCGGCGATGCGGCTTCAGGAACTTCCAGTTGCCGGCGCGCTGCTGGGCCTCGTAGGCGTCCATCTTGCGGAAATAGCGCAGCACGGCGTGGGTGACGTACTCGGCCATCTGCGCAGCCATGCCGGCATCGTCGAGCCGCACGATCGGCACGCCGGCGGGCAAGGCGTCAGGGGCTTCATCGCGCAGGCGCAGGATGCCGTCGACGCCGGCGCCCAGGTTGAACACCGCCTTCAGGTCGGTACGGCCACGCAGCATCTCCACCGGCGGACGCCAGACCACGGCGTAGTCGGCCGGTTCGCCACGGCTGTCCTCCCACGTCACACATTGCGCTTCGGGCAGTGCCTCGGCGAAGCCTGCGATCCAGGGGTCGTAGCGGCCGTCGGGGACGTACAACTGCAACTTCATTTTGTCTCCAGGGGGATTCTGGTGGGGTTAAAGGCGTATTTTGGCAGAGGAATGGGCGTGGGGTTGGTTGGGGCAACGGTGACCGTGCCCCTGCCACCCCTATCGCGCATCAAGTCCCTGACGTCCCCTCGAACGCCAGAAGCTGCGCCCCCTCCACAACCTGCTCCCCCACCCCGTAAAGCACCTCACTCACCACCCCATCCACCGGTGCGCTGATGGTGTGCTCCATCTTCATGGCCTCCATCACCAGCAACGGCGTGCCGCGCGTGACGGTGCTGCCAGCCTCGACCATCACGGCAATGACCTTCCCGGGCATCGGCGCGGTGAGCTTGCCGCCTTCGCTTTCGGCCTCGCCGGCATGGGCCAATGGATCGAGCCAGGCCAGGCTCACATGCCGCCCGGCATAGAAGACGTGGAAGGTCTCGCCATCCGCATGCACCTGCCCGTGCGCGCGCCGGGTGCCAAGGTTGATGCGGATATCGTCGGCCTGGCAGGTGCAGGCAAAGGGCGCCGCCTGGTCCGCATAGATCAGCGTGCTGCCGCGCTCATTGGTGCTCAGCGTCACCTCCAGCACCTGCTCGCCATAGCCGAAGCGCAGCGTGCGCGACACGCCGCCGTTCAGCCGCCACGCGCCGCCATGGGTCCACGGCGAATGCTGGTCGGCGGCGTCGATGCGGCGCTCGCGGGCCTCGCGGTCGAACAGCGCCGCCACCGCCAGCGCGATCACTTCCAGGCCGACCGGCGCCGGCGGCGGGAACAAGACCTTCTCGTTGCGCTCGATCAGACCGGTGTCGAGATCGGCGGTGCGGAACGCCTGGGACGACACCAACCGCTGCAGGAAAGCCACGTTGGTCGACAGCCCCACCACGTGGTAGGCCGCCAGCGCCTGGCGCATGCGCGCCAGCGCCTCGTCGCGGTCCTTGCCCCAGACGATCAGCTTGGCGATCATCGGGTCGTAGAACGGGCTGATGGTGTCGCCCTCGCGCACGCCGGCATCGATGCGGATACCCGCCGGGCCGTGTGCGTCCTCACCGCGCATGAACTGCACCGCCGGCGGCGTGCGCAGGAAGCGCAGCGTGCCGGTGGAAGGCAGGAACTGCTTGTCGGGGTTCTCGGCGTAGATACGCGCTTCCAGCGCATGGCCGTCGATGCGCAGCTGGTCCTGCGTGAGCGGCAGCGCTTCACCAGCGGCGACGCGCAGCTGCCATTCGACCAGGTCCTGCCCGGTGATCATTTCGGTGACGGGGTGCTCGACCTGCAGGCGCGTGTTCATCTCCATGAAGTAGAAGGAACCGTCCTGGTTGGCGATGAACTCGACCGTGCCGGCGCCGACATAGCCGACCGCCTTGGCCGCGGCGACGGCCGCTTCACCCATGGCGCGGCGGCGCTCCTCGGTCATGCCCGGCGCGGGGGCTTCTTCCAGCACCTTCTGGTGGCGGCGCTGCACCGAGCAGTCGCGCTCGAACAGGTAGACGCAGTTGCCGTGGGTATCGGCAAACACCTGGATCTCGATATGGCGAGGGCGCGTCAGGTACTTCTCCACCAGCACCTTGTCATCGCCAAAGCTGGCGCTGGCCTCGCGCTTGACCGAGGCCAGCGCGGCCTCGAAGCCGTCGCCCGACTCAACCACGCGCATGCCCTTGCCGCCGCCGCCCGCGCTGGCCTTGAGCAGCACCGGGTAGCCGATGCGGTCGGCCTCGCGGCGCAGCAGCGCCGGATCCTGGTCCTCGCCGTGGTAGCCGGGCACCAGCGGCACCGAAGCCCTTTCCATCAGCTGCTTGGCCGCGCTCTTGCTGCCCATCGCGTTGATGGCCGACGCCGGCGGGCCGATAAAGACCAGCCCCGCCGCGGCGCAGGCCTCGGCAAAGGCTTCGTTCTCGGACAGGAAGCCGTAGCCCGGGTGGATGGCCTGGGCGCCGGTCTCCTTCGCCATCTCGATGATGTGGTCGGCGCGCAGGTAGCTGTCGCGCGCGGCCGCGCCGCCGATATGCACGGCCTCGTCGCAGAAGGCGACGTGGCGCGCGTCGGCGTCGGCATCCGAGTACACCGCAACGGTTCGGATGCCGAGCCGGCGGCAGGTGGCGGCCACGCGGCAGGCGATTTCACCGCGGTTGGCGATCAGGATCTTGTTGAACATGGCTCCTCCTAGTTTTTCGACAGGACGGCGAGCCAGCTGATTACCGGTGGGCTTCCTTACCTCGTCATCCTGCGTAGCCCTCTGCGCGGATGTCGAGGCGGGCCAGCAGGGCGCGATCGCGGTCGGCCTGCGGGTTGCCGGTGGTCAGCAGCTTTTCGCCGTAGAAAATGGAATTGGCGCCGGCCATGAAGCACAGCGCCTGCAACGCTTCGTCCATGGCCTCGCGGCCGGCGGACAGGCGCACCATGGCGCGCGGCATGGTGATGCGTGCCACGGCAATGGTGCGGACGAACTCGAACGGGTCCAGCGCCTCGGTGCCCGCCAGCGGCGTGCCCTCGACCTGGACCAGGTTGTTGATGGGCACCGACTCCGGATACGGGTCCATATTGGCCAGCTGCGCGATCAGGCCGGCGCGCGCTTCGCGCGCCTCGCCCATGCCCACGATGCCGCCGCAGCAGACATTGATGCCGGCGTCGCGCACATGGCCGATGGTGTCCAGCCGGTCCTGGTAGGTGCGCGTGGTGATGATCTTGCCGTAGAACTCCGGCGAGGTATCCAGGTTATGGTTGTAGTAGTCCAGCCCCGCGTCCTTGAGCTGCTGCGCCTGCTCGGCCTTGAGCATGCCCAGCGTGACGCAGGTCTCCAGGCCCATCGCCTTCACCTCGCGCACCATGTCCATCACCGGCTCCAGGTGGCGGTCCTTGGGGCTGCGCCAGGCGGCGCCCATGCAGAAGCGGGTGGCGCCATTGGCCTTGGCCGCGCGCGCGGCGTCCAGCACTTCGTCCAGCGCCATCAGCTTCTCGGCCTTCACGCCGGCATCGTGGTGCGCGCTCTGCGGGCAGTAGCCGCAATCCTCTTCGCAGCCGCCGGTCTTGATCGACAGCAGCGTGGACAGCTGCACGGTATTGGCGTCGAAGTGCTCGCGGTGCACTTGCTGGGCGCGGAACAACAGGTCGTTGAACGGCAGCGCGAACAGCGCGGCAACGTCATCGACGCGCCACGCGGCGTCATCGGGCAGTGCGTGCGAGCGCGCGCTCTGGCGCAGGGAATCGACGGAAACGGTAGTAACGGTGGTAGCGGTGTGAGCTTGAGTCATGATCGATGCGAATTCTGGTTCAGGCAGCAAGGCCGGCGGCCTCGGCTTGGTATTGGGTGGCGGCGGCGAACAGCGGCGCAAGGTCGAGCCGGCCAGCGGCAGCGGCGGGCGCCAGTTGCCAGGGCAATTCACCGAGGCAAGGCGCGTCCAGCGACGCGTGCAGCGTGGCGATGTTCTCGTCGGCCAGCAGCATGTCCGGGTCGACCCGGTTGGCGATCCAGCCCGCCAGCGGCAGGCCGCGCGCGCGGATGGCTTCGGCGGTCAGCACGGCGTGGTTCAGGCAGCCGAGCCGGATGCCGACCACCATCACCACCGGTACCGCCAGCATCACCGCCAGGTCGGCGGTGTTCCAGCGCACCGCGCCTGCGTCGAGCGGCACGTTGAAACCGCCCACGCCCTCCACCACCACCGCATCCGCCTGGCGGCGCAGCGCGTCGAAGGCGGTGCGGATCGGCGCGCGCGTGATGCGCACGCCCTCGTGCGCGGCGGCCAGGTGCGGCGAGCACGGGGTGCGCAGCAGGAACGGGCAGGTCTGGCCCAGCGGCACCGCCACCGAGCTGGCGGCGCGCAGTTGCGCCACGTCGTCGTTGTGCCAATGGCCGTCGCGCCACTCACTGCCGCTGGCCACGGGCTTCATGCCCGCGGTGCGGTAGCCGGCGGCATGGAGCGCATGCAGCAGCGTGGCGCTGGCGTGGGTCTTGCCGATGCCGGTATCGGTGCCGGTGACAAAGCAGGCAAAAGGCGCGCGCGTACTCATGCGGCCTCCCGCTGCGCCACGGCGGCGCTCAGGGCATCCAGCAGGCGCCGCACATCGTCTTCGGTGTGCGCAGCTGACAGCGTGATGCGCAGCCGCGCGGTGCCCTCGGGCACGGTCGGCGGCCGGATCGCGCCGACCCGGATGCCATCCGCCTCCAGCGTGGCCGACAGCGCCAGCGCGGCGCCGTTGTCGCCGACGATCAGCGGCTGGATCGCGGTCTCGCTGTCGCCCAGCGTCCAGCCCGCGATGGCAGCCAGCTGGGCCAGCCCCTCGCGCAGCATGCCGATGCAGCGCGTCAGTTGCGCCCGGCGTTGCCTGCCCTCTTCTCCTTCGAGGATCGCCAGGCTGGCCAGCAGCGCATGCGCGACCGCCGGCGGCGCGGCCGTGGTGTAGATATAGGGCCGCGCGGTGTTGACCAGGTGTTCGATGATGGTCTCGTGCGCGGCGACAAAGGCACCCGCCACGCCGGCGGCCTTGCCGAGCGTGCCGACATAGATCAGCCGCTCGGACGACAGTCCCAGCGCTTCCAGCACGCCGTGGCCCTGCTCGCCCAGCACGCCGAAGCCGTGGGCGTCATCGACGATGATCCAGGCGTCATGGCGCTCGGCCAGTTCCAGCAGCTTGCGCAGCGGCGCGACATTGCCGTCCATGCTGAACACGCTGTCGGTCACGATCAGCTTGCGCTCGCTGGTGCTGGCCGCCAGCAGCGCTTCCAGCGCGGCGGTGTCGCAATGCGGGTAGCGCTGCACGTCGGCGCGCGCGAGCCGCGCCCCATCGATCAGCGAGGCATGATTGAGCGACTCACAGAACAGCGTGGCGCCCGCCGTGCCCAGCGCGGTCAGCACCGCCATGTTGGCCATGTAGCCGGTGCAGAAATACAGCGTGCGCGCGTGCGGGATATGCGGGGCGAGCCAGCGCGCCAGTTCCGCTTCCAGCTGCGTGTGCGCCAGCGAATGCCCGCTGACCAGGTGCGAAGCACCGCTGCCCGCGCCATAGCGCTGCGCGCCTTCCACCAGCGCGGCGATCACGTCCGGGTGGTTGGCCAGCCCCATGTAGTCGTTGCTGCAGAAGGTCAGCAGCGATTCCGGCTCGGACCCGTCCTCGCCCACGGCCTGGTGCGGCGCGCAGGCAGTGTGGGCAACGCGGCGGCGGCGCGTCAGGGCCAGCGCGTGGCGCTGTTCGGCGGCCTGCTTCAGTTGTTCAAGCAGCATGGCGCACCTCCCCGCTCGTGGTCACATCGGTGGTCACGTCGTCGAGCGTGGCCAGCATCTGCTCGCCCAGCCAGCGTGCCTGCGCGGCATCGAAGACGTAGGGCGGCATCACGTACAGCGTATTGCCGATCGGTCGCACCAGCAGCTCGCGCTCGCGCGCGGCGTGATGGAAGCGCGCGGCAAAGTCGGCGCCGGCGACGTCATCGCGCACATCGGCGGCCCAGATCAGCCCGCGCTGGCGCTCGTGCCGCAGGCGCGCGTCGGCGGCCAGCGCGGCCATGCCGTCGGCGAGCCAGTGCGCGCGCTCGCGGTTGCGCGCGAGCACGTCGTCCTGCGCGAACAGGTCCAGCGTGGCCAGCGCGGCGCGGCAGGCCAGCGGGTTGCCGGTGTAGGAGTGCGAATGCAGGAAGCTGCGGGCCAGCTCGTCGGCGACGAAGGCGCGCTGGATCTCCGGGCGCGACAGCACCAGCGACAGCGGCAGGTAGCCGCCGCTGATGCCCTTGGACAGGCACAGGAAGTCGGGCCACAGGTGCGCGGGCAGCGGCGCCTCCCCGGCGCGCGACTGTTCCCACGCGAAGAAGGTGCCGGTGCGCCCGCAGCCCACCGCGATCTCGTCGGCGATCAGGTGGATCCGGTAGCGGTCGCACAGTGCGCGCGCGCCATCCAGGTACGACGGGTCGTACATCGCCATGCCGGCGGCGCCCTGCACCAGCGGCTCGACGATCAGCGCGGCGATCTGGCCGGCGCGCTCGCGCAGCAGGGTTTCCAGCTCCGCCAGGGCGCGGGCAGCCACGTCCGCAGCGCTCTCGCCGGGTGCGGCCTGGCGTGCATCGGGCGACATCACCACGTGTGCGCGGCGGATCAGCGGATCGTAGGCATCGCGGAAGACTTCCACGTCGGTCACCGCGAGCGCGCCCACGGTCTCGCCGTGGTAGCCGTGGCGCAGGCAGACGAACTCGCGCTTGGCCGGCAGGCCGGTATTGCGCCAGTAGTGGAAGCTCATCTTCAGCGCGATCTCGACCGCCGAGGCGCCGTCGGAAGCGTAGAAGACATTGCCGAGCGCGCCGCCGGTCAGCGCCGACAGGCGCTCGGCCAGCTCCACCGCCGGGGCGTGGGTGCAGCCGGCGAGCATCACGTGCTCAAGCGTTTCCAGCTGGCTGGCCAGCGCGGCGTTGATGCGCGGGTTGGCGTGGCCGAACAGGTTGACCCACCAGGAGCTGGTGGCGTCGAAATAGCGGCGGCCGTCGGCATCATGCAGCCACGGGCCAACGCCCCGCACGATCGCCAGCGGCACGGCGTCGTCGTCGGGGCGCAGCCGCGTGCACGGATGCCAGACGGCGTTGCGGCTGCGCTGGCCGAGTGCCTGCGCGTCGCTGCCTGGGGAAAGGGACAGGTGATCCAAGGTAGCCCTCCTTTGTTGACCGTCCGCGCGCGCGCAGCTGCCGGCAAGGCCGGGCAGTGCAACGGTGGCGGACAGGTTGGGGAGGGTCATGTTAGGAATGTCTTCTCGGGCTTGGCAACGAAGGCGATATTTTTGCGTTAGCGGTGCTTTGGCCGGATTTGCCGCACGTTATCAGGGTGAAGCGCTGTTCTTGTCGCTAGCGTGCCGCGATCTCCACGCAACCTGCCGGCAGTCTTTTTTTGCTGCGGCAGGCCGGACGTGTGACTCAAGCGGGGCGCCACGACGGCGAGCGCTTCTCCAGGAACGACTTCACCCCTTCACGCCCCTCTTCCGACGCCCGGATCCTTGCAATCCGGTCCGCGGTATCGGCCAGCAAATCGTTGTCGATCACGCGCCCGGCGATGTCCTGCACCAGCCGCTTGCCTTCGCGCACGGCGTTCGGGCTGTTGGCCACCAGCGCGGTCGCCAGTTCGGCGACCTTGGCGTCCAGGGCCTCGGCCGGCACCACCGTATGCACAAAGCCCAGCCGCAGCGCCTCGGCTGCATCGAAACGCTCGGCGGTGATGAAGTAGCGGCGCGCGGCCTGCTCGCCCAGCGCGCGGATCACATACGGGCTGATGGTGGCGGGCAGCAGGCCCAGGCGCGCCTCGGACAGGCAGAAGTGCGCGTGCTCGGCGGCCACCGCGATATCGCACGCGGCCACCAGGCCCATGCCGCCGGCGTAGGTGTCGCCCTGGATGCGCGCGATCACCGGGCGCGGGCACGACCAGATGGTGTGCAGCATCTGCGCCAGGGTCAGCGCATCGGCGCGATTCTGGTCGTCCGAATAGCCCGCCATCTTCTTCATCCAGTTCAGGTCGGCGCCGGCGCAGAAGGCCGGGCCGTTGCCGGCCAGCACGATGGCGCGCACCTCGTCCATGTCGCCCAGCGCGCGGAAGGCGCCGGTCAGCTCGGCGATCACGGTCTCGTTGAAGGCGTTGCGCACATCGGGCCGGTTCAGCGTGACGGTGGCGACGTGGCTGGCGATATTGACGGTCAGGGCGGTGAATTCCATGGTTCGCTCCGTTGGCGGATAGGGTTGTCTGGTGCGGTTCAGGTGCCGGCGTCGAACGGCAGCCCCAGCGAGCGGAAGAAGTTGCCGACTTCAGGCAACCACACCGGGATGCCTTCGCGCGCGCTGAAGACGCGATGCGAGTCGTTGCCGAACTCGCCCACGTCCACCAGCCGTGACCTGGCCGCGGGACCGGTGGCGCGCGCCTTGAAGGCGTTGAACATGCGGCCGGGCAAGGGCACTGGCCAGTAGCTGTCGTTGTCGCCGTACACCCACAGCGACGGGTAGCGCGCCAGGCTGCCGTAGCCGGCAAAGGCATCGACCAGGCGCTCTTCCCAGTCCGGGCAGTTCAGGTTGCGCAGCCCGCCCGCAAAGTTGACCACGCCCAGCACCCCCGGATAGCCGATGGTGCTGAACGCCATCGTGGTCAGGCCCCCATGCGACTGGCCGATCACCACAATGCGCTCCATGTCCACATAGGGCTGCGTGGCCATGAAGTCGAGCGTGGCGACGACATCGTCGGCCTGCATCATGCCGTTGGTCTCGATGTCGCAGCTGCCGCCCACATAGGCGCCCCCCGAGCGCGCAAAACCCTGCCGCATCGGCAGCACCACGGCGTAGCCGCGGCGCAGGAATTCCACGCTCTGCGCCGGAAAGCGCGCGCGCCCCTGCATGGCGGGCCGGCCCGGCGCCTTGCCGTGGTTGATCACCACCAGCGGGAACGGCCCGTCGCCAGCCGGCTTGAATACCGTGGCTTCCAGGTCGATGCGCGACGGGATCGCCGCCTTGGGCAGCATCACCACCTGCTCCTGGAAGCGCATGCGCGGCGCAGGATTGCCGTTGCCGTTCGCGGTCTGCGCATGCCCGGACAGCGGCGCCAGCAAGGCAAACGCCGTGACCAGGGCTAGGCTGCAAAGCAGGCGGGCGACGCTGCGCATGGGGTGGAAGGCGGTAATGGGGCAGTAGTGGCTTGGCCGGAATTACATGCGGAACACGCCGAACTTCATTTCGTCGATCGGTGCATTCAGGCTGGCGGAAAGACCCAGGCCCAGCACGGTGCGGGTCTGCGCCGGGTCGATCACGCCGTCGTCCCACAACCGCGCGCTGGCGTAGTACGGATGGCCCTGGTGCTCGTACTGGTCGCGGATCGGCTGCTTGAAGGCTTCTTCCTCTTCGGCGCTCCACTTGCCGCCCTTGCCCTCGATGCCGTCGCGGCGCACCGTGGCCAGCACGCTGGCGGCCTGCTCGCCGCCCATCACCGAGATGCGCGCGTTCGGCCACATCCACAGGAAGCGCGGCGAATAGGCGCGCCCGCACATGCCGTAGTTGCCGGCGCCGAACGAGCCGCCGATGATCACCGTGAACTTGGGCACCTGCGCGGTGGCCACGGCGGTCACCATCTTGGCGCCGTTGCGGGCGATGCCTTCGTTCTCGTACTTGCGGCCCACCATGAAGCCGGTGATGTTCTGCAGGAACACCAGCGGGATCTTGCGCTGGCAGCACAGCTCGATAAAGTGCGCGCCCTTCAGTGCGGATTCGGAGAACAGGATGCCGTTGTTGGCGACGATGCCGACCGGGTAGCCCCAGATGCGCGCGAAGCCGCACACCAGCGTGGTGCCGTAGCGCGCCTTGAACTCGTCGAACTCGGAACCGTCGACCAGGCGCGCGATCACCTCGCGCACGTCGTAGGGCTTGCGCGTGTCGGTGGGGATCACGCCGTACAGTTCTTCAACCGGATAGAGCGGCTCCACCGGCTCGTGCAGGCGGATCTGGTCCGGCTTGCGGCGGTTCAGGTGCTGCACGATATTGCGCGCCAGCGACAGCGCGTGGTGGTCGTTCTGCGCGAAGTAGTCGGCCACGCCCGAGAGACGCGTGTGCACGTCGGCGCCGCCGAGGTCTTCGGCGCTGACCTCCTCACCGGTGGCCGCCTTCACCAGCGGCGGGCCGCCCAGGAAGATGGTGCCCTGGTTCTTGACGATGATGGACTCGTCGCTCATCGCCGGCACATAGGCGCCGCCGGCTGTGCACGATCCCATCACTACCGCGATCTGCGGGATGCCCTGCTTGGACAGGTTGGCCTGGTTGTAGAAGATGCGGCCGAAGTGGTCGCGGTCGGGGAACACGTCGTCCTGGTTGGGCAGGTTGGCGCCGCCGGAATCCACCAGATAGATGCACGGCAGGTTGTTCTCCTCGGCGATCTCCTGCGCGCGCACATGCTTCTTGACCGTGATCGGGTAGTAGGTGCCGCCCTTGACGGTGGCGTCATTGCAGACGATCACGCACTCCTGCCCGGCCACGCGGCCGATGCCGGTGATGATGCCCGCGCCCGGCGCGGCGTTGTCGTACATGTCGTACGCGGCCAGCTGCGACAGCTCCAGGAACGGCGTGCCCGGATCCAGCAGCTGCTGCACGCGCTCGCGCGGCAGCAGCTTGCCGCGCGACAGGTGCTTGTTGCGCGCGTCTTCGCCGCCGCCTTCGGCCAGCTTCGCGATCCTGGTCTTGAGGTCGGCCACCAGGGCCTGCATCGATTCGGCGTTGGCCTTGAAGGATTCGGAGCGGGCGTTGAGTTTGGTTTCCAGGGTGGGCATCTGTGTCTCTTCCTGCTTGATATTGGTTTTTGCCGTCCTGCCAGTGGCCGGGCTCAGCCTGCGTGCCGGGGCAGCGGGTGCCCCGGCATCAGGTCGTAGGGATGCTTCCAGCCCGGCAGCGCACGGATGCGCTCGGCCCAGGCGTGGATATGCGGATACTCCTTGCGCCAGTGCACGCCGATCTCGTCGTCGAAGAAGACGTAGCCCGCCAGCGAGAAGTCCGCGATGGTGGCGCGCTCGCCCAGCAGGAACGCTCGCCCGGCCAGGTGCGCGTTGAGCACGTTCCACGCGCCTTCGCAGCGCGCACGGAAGAACTCCAGCACGGCCGGGTCCGGCGACCTGGCAAAGTTGCGCATGAAGCGGTAGGTGGCGGTGTAGGAGGTGAACTTGTGGTTGTCGAACAGCAGCCAGCGCAGCACCTCGGCGCGCTCGGCCTCATCGCGCGGGCCGTGGGCATCGAGGCGCGTGGCCAGCGTTTCCAGGATGGCACCGGACTGCGACAGGCGCTGGCCGCCGAACTCCAGCACCGGCACCTCGCCCATCACGTTGATGGCCCGGTATTCCGGCGTACGAGTCTCGCCGTTGAAGAAGTCGACGAAGCGCGGCTGCCACAGCTGCTGGCCGCGCTGCACGCCGACGGTTTCCAGCAGCAGCGCCACCTTGTAGGCATTGCCGGACTGGGCAAAGCAATACAGCAGGTACTCAGGCTCGTTCCGCTTCTCGATGCTCATGGTGCCTCCCCGATCATGTCCCCATCCACATAAAGCCAGCGCGGCGCCTCGCCGGGCGCGCGCGCTTCGCAGACAAAGCGGCTGCGCTCATGCAGCCGCCAGGCGCGCCCGCCTACCTTGTAGCGCGCCACGAATTCCACTTCGGCATGCGTGTCGTCCTGCTGCGCATGCGCCTTCACCGTGAGCCCGAGCCAGCGTGTGGCGGTATCCGGCAACAGGTCGGCCGGGCAGGTCGATGCATGCCAGGTCTGCCGCAGCCATTCCATGTCGTTCAGCACATAGGCGCTGTAGCGCGAGCGCATCAGCGCCTCGGCATTGGGCGGCAGCGCCTCGCCACGATGGAAGCGGCCGCAGCAGGCGGCATAGTCCGCGCTGCCGCACGGGCACGGCACCGGTCCGGCCTTGGGCAGGCGGCCTGCCGTTGTCCGCCCTGTCATCCCACCAGCTCCGGCAGGTCGCGCATATCGGTGAAGATGGTGCCCGCGCCGGCCTCGCGCAGCAGCGCGGCATCGTTGCGCTCGGCGTAGCCGAACACCGTCATGCCGGCGGCCACGCCCGCGGTCACGCCGGTCGGGCTGTCTTCCACCACGGCGCAGCGCGCCGGCTCCACACCCATGGTGCGCGCTGCCAGCAGGTACACATCGGGCGCGGGCTTGCTGCGCGCCACTTCGGTGGCAGAGAAGATGTGCTCGCGCGCATCCTGCTGGAACAGCTCAACCAGGCCGGTCCTGGTCAGTTGCAGCTTGACCTTGACGCGGTCCGCACCCGATGCCACGCACACCGGCATGCCGGTGGCGGCGATCTTGCCAATCGCCTCGCGCACGTGCGCCACCGCGGCGACTTCCGCTTCCAGCACCGCGTTGCGGCGGACCAGCCAGGTCGACAGCCAGTTCTCGGGCAGCGGCGCGCCGCGCATGCGCGCGATCATGTCCAGCTCCTCGCGCACGGCGCGGCCGAGGAACAGGCGCGTGGAGTCTTCCAGAGAGATCTCGATGCCAAGCTCGTTCAGCATCTGGTTGAGCACGCGGTTGACGATGGGCTCGCTGTCGACGAGCACGCCGTCGCAGTCGAAGATTACGCAATCGAATCGGCCGGAATGGCCACGGGTTGCTGCAGTCATGCGGGTTTCTTTTCCTTGGTGTCCAGGCTCGGCACGGCCCTGAGTTCAGTCTGGCGGCGGCTCTTCAGGTGGGCCTCGACCTGGTCGAAGCGGTCGAAGCCCCAGAACGGCTCGCCGTCGATGATGACGAAGGGCGAGCCGAACACGCCCTTGGCCATCGCCACGTCGATCTCCGCCTTGAGCTGGTCCTTGATCTGGTAGCTGGTGGCGCCGGCATCCAGCGCCTGCACGTCCACGCCCAGCGGCTCGGCCAGCTTCATGATCTCGGCCGGCTCGGCGATGTTGATGTCGTCGACGAACAGCGCGCGGTACACCGACTTGGCAAAGGCAGTGGCAATGTCGTCGCCGTGGTGGTTCTGCAGCCACAGCATGGCGCGCGCTGCGTGCGTGGTGGGCAGCGGGAAATGCGTGGGGCGCTTGTATTCGATGCCGTGGAAGCGCGCAGTGCGCTCGAAGTCGCGCCACGAATAGTCGCCCTTGAGCGGCAGCTGCGGCAGCGGCGAGGCGCCGGTGGTCTTGAACACCACGCCCAGCAGGATGGGATTCCAGGCGACAATGCGCCCGTACTTCTGCGCCAGGTCGTCGATGCGGGTACTGGCAAAGTAGCCGTAAGGCGAAGAGAAATCAAAGTAGAAGTCGATCGCTGCGCTCATGTCGGGGCCCTTCTTGTTGTGGTTGCCGGTGCTGGAATCAGGGAGGCGCGCCGCCTTCGCGGCACGCACCCCATCGTACGCGCATAGCTGTGCCCTAGGCCAGCGCGCGCGCGATCAGGATCTTCTGGATATCGCTGGTGCCCTCGTAGATCTGGCATACGCGCACGTCGCGGTAGATGCGCTCCACCGGGAAGTCGCTGACGTAGCCGTAGCCGCCGAACACCTGGATCGCATCCGAGCACACCCGCTCGGCCATCTCGCTGGCAAAGAGCTTGGCCATGGCCGCTTCCTTCAGGCAGGGGCGGCCGGCGTCGCGCAGCGCGGCGGCGTGCCACACCATCTGGCGCGCCACGTCGATGCGGGTGGCCATCTCGGCCAGGCGGAACTGCACCGCCTGGTGCTGGAACAGCGGCTGGCCGAAGCTCTCGCGCTCCTTGGCATAGGCCAGCGCGGCCTCGAACGCGGCGCGCGCCATGCCGATGCTCTGCGAGGCGATGCCGATGCGCCCGCCTTCCAGGCCCGACAGCGCCATCTTGTAGCCGCCACCCTCGTCGCCCAGCAGGTTGGCCGCCGGCACGCGGCAGTCCTCGAACAGGATCTGCGCGGTGTCCGACGAGTGCTGGCCGAGCTTGTCCTCCAGCCGCGCCACCACGTAACCCGGGGTCGAAGTCGGCACGATAAAGGCGCTGATGCCGCGCTTGCCGGCAGCCTTGTCGGTCACGGCCAGCACGATCGCCACGTCGGCGTTCTGGCCGCTGGTGATGAACTGCTTGACGCCGTTGAGCACGTAGTGGTCGCCGTCGCGTACCGCGGTGGTGCGCAGTGCGGACGCATCCGAGCCCACGTGTGGCTCGGTCAGGCAGAACGCGCCCAGCATCTCGCCGCGCGCCAGCGGCACCAGCCACTGCTGCTTCTGCGCCTCGCTGGCGAACGACATCAGCATGCTGCACACCGGGCAGTTGTTGACGCTGATGACGGTAGAGGTGCCGCCATCGCCGGCCGCGATCTCTTCCAGGATCAGCGCCAGCGACAGGTAGTCCAGTCCGGCGCCGCCGTATTCCTCCGGCACCGCCACGCCATAGGCGCCCAGCGCCGCCAGTTCGCGGTGCACGTCCTTGGGGAAGGTCTTGTCGCGGTCCCACTGCGCGGCCTGCGGCGCGATCACTTCCTGCGCGAACTGGCGCACGGCGTCGCGGATCATTTCCTGTTCGGGGGTCAGCAGCATGTCGGTTCGGTGATGAGGTGTGCGGGCGCGCTTACCAGGGGATGGGCGTGCCGTCGTAGTTGTGGAAGGTGCCGTTGTCGCGCCGCTTGACGCCGGCCAGCACCTGGCGCATGCCCTTGACGCTCTGCTGCACGGTCAGGTCGGCTTCCTGGCCGCCCATGTCGGTCTTGACCCAGCCCGGGTGCAGCGCGACGCAGGTGGCGTGGCGCGCATCCAGCGAGACCGCGCGCAGCGCCGCATTGGCGCCGGCCTTGCTGACGCGGTACAGCCAGCTGGTGCTGTGCTCCATCGCTGTAATGCTGCCCATGCGCGAAGACAGCACCGCCAGCACCCCGCCGTGGCCAGACTGGCCGGCTTCGACGTAGGGCAGCAGCAGCGGCAGCGCCATCATCGGGCCGAGCACATTGACATGCATCACCTGGTCGAATTCCTGCGGCGTGACCGGCTGCGCGCCTTCGGTGCGGGGCCCCAGCACGCCGGCGTTGTAGATCGCCACGTCTAGGGCTTCGCCGTCGAGCTTCCAGCCCAGGCCCGCGACCGCGCCGGCATCGGACAGGTCGACCTGGTGGGCTTCGGCACCCAGCGCCTGCAGCGCGCCGACGCCTTCGGGCGTACGCGCCGCCGCAATGACGCGCCAGCCGTCGGCACGGTACTGGCGCACGAATTCAAGGCCGATGCCGCGCGAGGCACCGAGGATCAGGACGGTTGGCAAGGCTGTGCTCCTTTGACTGGCTACTTAGGTTCAGCGAACTGCCTGGGTCTTGCGCCCCTCCCCTTTTATGAGGGAGAGGGGCGCAGAACTACGTCAGAGAATCTCAATACCCACCGCGGTTGCCTCGCCACCGCCAATGCACAGGCTCGCCACACCGCGCTTGCCGCCGGTCTTGCGCAGCGCGCCGATCAGCGTGGTCATGATGCGCGCGCCCGAGGCGCCGATCGGGTGGCCCAGCGCGCAGGCGCCGCCGTGGATATTGACCTTGTCGCGCGGGATCTTGAGGTCGTGCATGGCCGCCATCGGCACCACGGCGAAGGCCTCGTTGATCTCGAACAAGTCGACGCTGTCGGTGGTCCAGTCCAGCTTGCGGTACAGCTTGGCGATGGCCTCGACCGGCGCGGTGGTGAACCAGCCCGGCGCCTGCGCGTGGGTGGTGTGGCCGAGCATGCGTGCGATCGGCTGCAGGCCCAGCTGCTTCGCGGTGGAGGCGCGCATCATCACCAGCGCCGAGGCGCCGTCGTTGATCGACGACGACGAGGCCGCCGTGATGGTGCCGTCCTTGGCAAAGGCGGGCTTGAGCGAGGGAATCTTGTCGAGCTTGATGCGGCGCGGGCCTTCGTCCGTGTCGATCACGGTGTCGCCGCCCTTGCCTGACACGGTCACCGGCGCGATCTCCCAGCGGAAGTCTCCGTTCTCGGTGGCCTGCTGCGCGCGGCGCACGCTTTCCATTGCGAATTCGTCCTGCTGCTCGCGCGTAAAGCCGTACTTGGCGGCGCAGTCCTCGCCGAAGGTGCCCATGGAGCGGCCCTTGTCATACGCGTCTTCCAGGCCGTCCAGCATCATGTGGTCGTAGATCATGCCGTGGCCGATGCGGTAGCCGCCGCGGCCCTTCGGCACCAGGTACGGCGCATTGGTCATGCTCTCCATGCCGCCGGCAATGGCGATATCGAACGAGCCCGCGATCAGCCCGTCGTAAACGGTCATGGCCGCGCGCATGCCCGAGCCGCACATCTTGTTGACGGTGGTGCAGCCCACGCCCAGCGGCAGGCCCGCGCCCAGCGCGGCCTGGCGCGCCGGGGCCTGGCCCTGGCCGGCCGGCAGCACGCAGCCGAACACCACTTCTTCCACCTGCTCGGGCTTCAGGCCGGCGCGCTCGACGGCGGCGCGGATGGCCACGGCGCCCAGCTGCGGCGCGGTGACGCTGGCGAATTCGCCCTGGAACGCAGCCATCGGCGTGCGGGCGGCTGAAACGATGACGATCTCTTCCATGTCGGGTCTCCTGGATCGGTGTATGAAGAAGCGGTTTGGGGTGCGTCCGGTCAGCGGATCGACGCCTGCGGCGGATCGCCGTACTGGCGGTAGGCCGCGGCCAGCTGCTCGTGCAATTCGTCGTTGCTGCTGGCGGCCATGCCCAGGTCGCGCAGCAGGCCGTCGGACACGCCGTAGACCCAGCCATGCACGGTCACGGCCTGGCCGCGGGTCCAGGCGTCCTGGAGCACGGTGGTCTGGCAGACGTTGTTGACCTGCTCGATCACATTGAGTTCGCACAGCCGGGTATGGGCGTCGTCTTCGCGCAGCAGCGTGCCGAGATAGGCCTCGTGCTTGTCGGCCACGTCGCGCACATGGCGCAGCCAGTTGTCGGCCAGGCCGATGCGCTCGCGCTTGAGCGCGACCTTGACGCCGCCGCAGCCGTAGTGACCCACCACGGTGATATGGCGCACCTTGAGCACCTCTACCGCGAACTGGATCACCGCCAGCGCGTTCAGGTCGCTGTGCGCGATCACGTTGGCGATATTGCGGTGGACAAACACCTCGCCCGGGGCCAGGCCCAGAATCTGGTTGGCCGGCACGCGCGAATCGGAGCAGCCGATCCACAGGTACTCGGGCGCCTGCTGGTTGGCCAGGCGCATGAAGAAGGTCGGGTCTTCCGCATTGACGCGGTCGACCCACTCGCGGTTGTTGCGGAACAGCTGGGCAATGGCGTCAGTCATGCGACCCTCCTTGCAGGACCAGGATCGGGAACGGCAGCGGCACCTTGCGCGCTGCCAGCTTCGCCGTAGCGGTGAATGAATCGCTCTGAACTGTGATAGGCAAAGAAGTCATGAACATGTCCGGCCAGCAGCCGGTCCTTGTGGCTCTGCCACATGGCAGGGTCGAAAAAGTCCGCATGGTGGCGCAGGAACGCCGCGCGCACGCGCGTATCGCCCAGCAGGAAGGTGCGGAAGGTCTCGGGAAAGAAATCGTGCGGACGCACCGTGTACCAGACCTCGCCCGACATCTCCTCTTCCTCGTTGCGCGGCTGCGGCACGTGGCGGATGTTGCAGTCGGTCAGGTACTCGATCTCGTCGTAGTCGTAGAACACCACGCGCCCGTGGCGCGTGACGCCGAAGTTCTTGTACAGCATATCGCCCGGGAAGATGTTCGCGGCGATCAGTTCCTTGACGGCGTTGCCGTATTCGATCACGCCGTGTTCGACCTGCGCGTCGGAGCCCTCCTGCAGGTAGATGTTCAGCGGTGTCATGCGGCGCTCGATATAGACGTGGCGCACCACGATCTCTTCGCCGCCGTGCTTGCCGCGCTGGTACTCGATCATCGACGGCGCGTGCTGCTCGAACTCGCGCACCAGCGCATCGTCGAAGCGCGAGCGCGGGAAGGCCACGTCGGAGTACTCCAGCGTATCCGCCATGCGGCCCACGCGGTCGTGCTGCTTGACCAGCTGGTACTTGGACTTGACCAGCTCGCGCGTGGTTTCCTTGGGCGCCGGGAAAAAGTCCTTGATGACCTTGAACACGTACGGGTACGACGGCAGCGTGAACACCAGCATCACCAGCCCGCGGATGCCGGGCGCGACGATGAACTTGTCCGACGAATGCTGCAGGTGGTGCAGGAAGTCACGGTAGAACAGGTTCTTGCCCTGCTTCTGCAGGCCCAGCGAGGTATAGATCTCGGCGCGCGGCTTGCGCGGCATGATGTCGCGCAGGAAGGTCACGTAGGCCGACGGAATCTCCATGTCGACCATGAAGTAAGAGTGCGTGAACGAGAACAGGATCAGCAGCTGTTCCTTCTTCAGCAGCACCGTGTCCAGCATCAGCTGGCCGCCGGGGCCGTGCACGATCGGGATCGCCAGCGGGAAGGTGCGGTCGCCGTTCAGGATGCGGCCGATGATGAAGGCCGACTTGTTGCGGAAGAACAGCGACGACAGCGTATGGATCTGGAAATTCGGCGCGATGCGCAGGTCGCCGAAATGCTCGCTGACCGCGCGCACCACATAGCCGATGTCGCGCTGCAGGTCCTCGAACGGGCGCTCCAGCTGGAAGTTGTGCACGATGCGCTCGAAGCACGCCGCCATGCCGTCGCGGTTGCCGGGGTAGTAGGCGCGGAAGGTCGGGCGCGTGGGCGATTCCTCGTTCTCGATGTACTCGGTCGAGATCGCCGGGCGCACGAAGATGAAATCGTTGTTGAAGTACGAGCGGTGCAGGATGCGCGTGCAGACCGAGTTGAAGAAGGTCTCGGCCAGCTCGGGCTGGTGGTGGTTGGTCAAGAGGCCGATGTAGTGCAGCTTGATCTGCTGCCAGATCTCGTCCTCGATGTTCTCGGCGTCGTACTCGTCTTCCAGGATCACGCTCGATTCGCGCACGCGCTCGTTGTAGAACGCAATGCGGTCGCGCTGGATCTGCTGCAGCCCGTGCCAGTCGCCGGCCTCGAACTTGAGCTTGGCCTGGTGGCTGACCTCGCGGAACAGGCGGTAATGCTTGTCGAACCCGTCGAGCATCGTTCTCGCCACATCGAAGGCAATCTGCGAGGAGAGCAGTTTGGGGAAGTGGGACATGGGTCGACGGGGGCCGGGGGCAGTACTGCGAGAGGTCTTGCGACGGGTACTGAGATTGTAATGGGGTTCGGGCGGGGGCTCCGGGTGATTTCGGCGCCCCCTTGCGCTTTACATGGTCTCCGCGAACAGCTCGCGGCCGATCAGCATGCGGCGGATTTCCGAGGTGCCGGCGCCGATCTCATACAGCTTGGCGTCGCGCCACAGGCGGCCGGCCGGGTATTCATTGATATAGCCGTTGCCGCCCAGGATCTGCACGGTCTCGCCCGCCATCCAGGTGGCCTTCTCGGCGGTGTACAGGATCACCGCGGCGCAGTCCTTGCGCACCTGGCGCACGTGGCCGCTGCCCAGCGCGTCCAGGTTCTTGCCGACCGTGTACAGGTAGCTGCGCGCGGCCTGCAGCGTGGTGTACATATCGGCCACCTTGCCCTGGATCAGCTGGAATTCGCCGATGCTCTGGCCGAATTGCTTGCGGTCGTGGATATACGGGGTGACCACGTCCATGCACGCCTGCATGATGCCGACCGGGCCGCCGGACAGCACCGCGCGCTCATAGTCCAGCCCGCTCATCAGCACCTTGGCGCCGCCGTTCTCGGCGCCCAGGATGTTCTCCGCCGGCACTTCCACGTCCTGGAACACCAGTTCGCCGGTGTGCGAGCCGCGCATGCCCAGCTTGTCCAGCTTCTGCGCCACCGAGAAGCCCTTCATGCCCTTTTCGACGATAAAGGCAGTCATGCCGCGCGCGCCCAGCTCGGGCTCGGTCTTGGCGTAAACCACCAGCACGTCGCAGTCCGGGCCGTTGGTGATCCACATCTTGGTGCCGTTGAGCACGTAGCGGTCGCCCTTGAACTCCGCGCGCAGCTTCATGCTGACCACGTCGGAGCCGGCATTGGGCTCGCTCATCGCCAGCGCGCCGATCCATTCGCCCGAGACCAGCTTGGGCAGGTATTTGGCCTTCTGCGCCGGCGTGCCGTTGCGGTGGATCTGGTTCACGCACAGGTTGGAGTGCGCGCCATACGACAGGCCGACCGAGGCCGAGGCGCGGCTGATTTCCTCCATCGCGATCATGTGCGCCAGGTAGCCCATGTTGGCGCCGCCGTATTCCTCGGCCACGGTGATGCCCAGCACGCCCAGGTCACCCATCTTCTTCCAGGCGTCCATCGGGAACTGGTCGGTGCGGTCGATCTCGGCGGCGCGCGGGGCCAGTTCGGCCTGGGCCCAGTCGCGCACGGCGCTGCGCAGCATCTCGATGTCTTCGCCCAGATCGAATTTCAGGCCTGGCAGTTCGGTCATGATGGTCTCCTGTTGGAATCGGTATGTGTGTCGGGTTCCGGATGGATGGCCGGATCCGTCAGTTCAGACGTGGCCCAGTGTCTTGACCACGCACAGCGTCATCAGCATGGTGGCCACCTGCTTGCGGCGGCCGTCCTGCTCGACATAGACATCGCCCTGCGCCACGATCAGCGTGCGCCCGGGCTTGAGGACCCGCCCCACCGCCACCAGGTGTTCGCCCTGGGCGGGGGACAGCAGGTTGATCTTGTACTCGGCGGTCAGGCCCGCCTCATCTTCGCCCACCATCGTCAGCGCGGCGTAGCCGCAGGCGCTGTCTGCCAGCGCACCCACCGCGCCGCCGTGGAAGAAGCCGTGCTGCTGGGTCACGCCGTCGGACCACGGCATGGCCAGCTCGACCTCGCCGCGGTCCACCCGCCGCAGGGTCGCGCCAAAGGTGGTCATCAGCCCCTGGCGGGAAAAGCTGGTGGCGATGGCGTCGGCGCGCGCGGCGGACAGCGATCCTGGTTCAGCGGGTACGGCACTGGCGTTGGATGACGTCATGGCGGAGTTCCGGTGTGAAAACGTTGGGTCGCCGGGCAGCCACGGGCTGCGCGCGCTGTCCGGGTATTCTATTGACGTTTACGTAAACGTCAATCCCATCCGGCACGGATGCCGGTGGAAGTGGCGCTTCAGGCAGCGGTGGTCCGGGCCGGCGCATCGCCGCCTTCCGTGGCCGACTGCTGCTTGCCGGTCTGCGCGGCCAGCAAGGCCTTGCAGTGCCGCTCATGCTGGTCGATCTCGGCCAGTTGTGCCTGCAGGTCTTCCATCTGCCGCTCCAGCGTGCGCCGGTGCGCCGCCAGCGAGTGCAGGAAGCGCTCCAGTTGCGGGGCGGTGTCGCGCGGTGACTCGTAGAGATCAAGGATCTCGCGGATCTCATTGAGAGTAAGCCCCAACCTCTTGCCGCGCAGCGTCAGCTTCAGCCGGGTCCGCTCACGGCCGTTGTAGACACGCTTGCGCCCGCCCGGCCCTTCGCGCTCCGGCGACAGCAGGCCCTGGTCCTCGTAGAAGCGGATGGCCCGGGGCGTGATGTCGAATTCACGCGCAAGGTCGGTGATGGTGTAGGTGGCGGAAGCCGCCGCTGGCGTCGCTGACATAGCCTGCCCAAAGAAAGTGAACGGTCGTTCGTTGTGAAGTCAAGTTTTCGCTTAAGATGGAAACGAGCCGTATGATTGACGTTTACGTTAGCGTCAACCAGGACGGCTGGCAACCGGTGCTTTCACGCCCCAGGTCTTTCGGGCCGGGCGTGGCGGCAGAACGAGAAAGCCCGCGCCCCGGCGCCAGGCTTCGACCACGAGACTCCTCATGAACGCACTCGAACACCAGCTCCAATACCCGTTCGGCGACACCATGCCCGAGCCCGGCTCCAAGCAGGAAGTCGCCCCCGGCGTCTACTGGCTGCGCATGCCGCTGCCGTTCGCGCTCGACCATATCAACCTGTGGCTGCTGCGCGACCGCCTGGACGGCCGCGACGGCTGGACCATCATCGACTGCGGCATCACCAACGACATCATCAAGGGCCACTGGGAAACCATCTTCGCCAATGAGCTGGAAGGGCTGCCGGTGGTGCGCGTGCTGGTGACGCACAGCCACCCCGACCACGTCGGCCTGGCGCACTGGCTGTGCAAGCGCTTCGGCGTACGGCTGTGGATGAGCCTGGGCGACTACATGAGCGCGCGCGTGATGGGCAGCGGCACCGGTGCCGGCTCCAGCGCGGGCGGCGACGCCGCCGCCGCGCACTTCGCGCTGCACGGCCTGACCGATGCCGACAGCCAGGAAAAGCTGCGCGCGCGCAAGACCTACTACCCGTCGCTGGTGCCGGACCTGCCGGCGCAGTACCGCCGCATGATGGAAGGCGACACGGTGCGGATCGGCACCGATGCGGCGACCTCGGCCTGGCGCGTGATCACCGGCTTCGGCCATTCGCCCGAGCACGTGGCGCTGTACAACGCAGCCACCAATGTGCTGATCTCCGGCGACATGGTGCTGCCGCGCATCTCGACCAATGTCAGCGTGTTCGACATGGAGCCCGAAGGCAATTCGCTGCAGCTCTACCTGGATTCGCTCGGCAAGTACGAACCGCTGCCGCAGGACGTGCTGATCCTGCCCTCGCATGGCCGCCCCTTCCGCAACCTGCATACCCGCGTCAACCAGTTGCGCGAGCACCACGTCGACCGCCTCGCCGAAACGCTCGAAGCCTGCGGCGAGAAGGCCTGCAGCGCGCACGACATCGTCAGCGTGATCTTCAAGCGCCAGTTCGACATCCACCAGATGACCTTCGCCATGGGCGAGTCGCTGGCCCACCTGCACTGCCTGTGGCACCGCGGCGAACTGGTGCGGGAAACCGGCGACGACGGCGTGATCCGCTTCCGCGCGGCCTGACTGCCGTAGTTGGCGCCTAGTTGGCGGCCGCCAGGGCCGCCAGGTAGCGCACCCCGTCGATGGCGCGGCTGCCGTACCAGGACAGCATCTCGCCATCGACCAGCAGCACCGGCTTGCCAAGCTGGCGCTCGAGCGCGTCGGCGTGGTCTTCGGTGAAGCGGTAGGGCTCGGTCGACAGCAGCACCAGGTCGAGCTCGCGCACCAGCGCGTCGCTCCAGCGGAAGGTGGGATAGCGCTCGCCGGGCGCGTTGGGGCGGCTGCAATCGCCGTCGGCGCAGGCCTGCAACGCAGCCCCGCTGTCCGGCCAGGTTTGCCAGTTGGCCAATGCCAGCATGCGGCTGATATAGGTGTCGCGCGACACCGTCATCCACGGGTCCTGCCAGATCGCATACAGCACGCGGCGCGCCGGCCACGGGTGCACGCGGATCGCATCCAGCTGCACCTGCAGCGCCGTGCACAGCGCCTCGGCCTCGGCGTGGCAGCCGAAGATGCCGCCCAGCAGCTGGTACAGCCCGAGGTTGTCTTCCGGCGCGCACGGATGGGTGACGATCACATTGGGCACGAACGCGCGGATCTCGTCCACGGTCTCGCGCCGGTTCTCATCGATATTGACCACCACGTGCGTGGGCGCCAGCTCGCGCAGCCGCGCCACGTTGACGTCCTTGGTGCCGCCCACCTTGGGGAGCGCGCGCACGGCCGGTTCCGGGTGGATGCAGAAGCCGGTGCGCGCCACCATCTGCCGGGCCATCCCGAGCGCGAACAGCAACTCCGTCACCGACGGCACCAGCGACGCGATCCGCACCACCCCGCTGGCGGCGGCATGCTGCTGGCCGATGGCGTCGCGCCACATGGTCAGGGCTCCTGCGGCGGGTCGGCGCGCCGCGGCTTGCGCGGCGCGCCCGCGGCCAGCGCATCGTAGAGCCAGCGCGGCATCACGTGCAGCAGCGCCGCCACCACGCCCATCGGCCACGGGATTACGCGGAACCGCCGGCCTGCCGCGATTACCCGCACGGCCTTGCGCGCGAACACGTCGGCATCGGTCAGGAACGGCATGCGGTACGGGTTGTGCGCGGTCATCGGCGTGCGGATATAGCCGGGCGCGATCGTGACCACGCGGATGCCGTGCGCGCGCTGCTCCAGCCGCAGGCTTTCCAGCAGCTTGATCACCGCCGACTTGGACGCGCTGTAGGCACCCGCGCCCGGCAGGCCGCGCACGCCGGCGACGCTGGCAATGCCGACCAGCGTGCCGCGGCGCCCGAAGTGGCCGGGCTCGCGCGCCTGCATCGCATGCATGAACGGCTGGAAGGTGGTCAGCACGCCGAACCAGTTGGTATCCATCACCTGGCGGAAGGCGTCGAGGTCCTCGCGCTCGCTGGCGACGGTGCCGACCGAGACCCCGGCATTGGCGATCACCACGTCCGGACAGCCGAAATGGCCGAGGAAGTCTTCAGCGGCGCGCGCCATGGCGTCGGCATCGCGCACATCAGCGCCGTAGACGCGCACCGCGCCCGGGTTGGGCAGCGTGGAGACAAACTCGCGCAGCGCATCCTCGCGGCGCGCCACCAGCCCGAGGATGGCGCCCTGCGACGCGTATTCGCGCGCGAGCGCCTGGCCCAGGCCGCTGGAGGCGCCGGTTAGGAAGACTTTGAGGGGACGCATGAGGGCAGGGTTGCAGTCTGAAATAAAAAACGGCTGGTACAGGATACCAGCCGTTTGGCTTGCCACAGGTCTTGGATAACCCTCGGCTTGCGAAGGTCGCCAGCAGATTACATCTTCTTCGCCTTCACCTGCTCCACCAGGTAATCCATGGTCTGGATGGCGCCCTGCTTGTTGCCGGCAATCGACGGCGAGGTCACGTACTTGCCCTGCACTACCACGGTCGGCACGCCGTCGATCTTGTAGGCGTCGGCGATCTTGTTGGCGCGCTGCGAGTTGGTGGTCACCGTGAACGAGTTGTAGGCATCCAGGAAGGCCTTGCGGTCCACGCCGTTCTTGGCCATGAAGTCGGCGATCTCATTGGGGTCCGTCATGCGCTTGCGGTCCACGTGGATGGCGTTGAAGACCTTGGTGTGCATGGCGTCGAACTTGCCGATGGCTTCCAGCGCATAGAAGATCTTGGTGTGCGGCAGCAGGTCGTCACGGAACGCGACCGGCACGCGCTTGAAGACCACGTTGTTGCCCTGCTTCTTGACCCAGGCTTCCAGATCCGGCTCGAAATCGTAGCAGTGCGGGCAGCCGTACCAGAAGAACTCGGTCACCTCGATCTTGCCCGCGGCGACCGGCTGGGCCGCCTTCAGGACCTGGTATTCCTTGCCCTCGGCGGGCGCTGCCCGGGACGGGGCGGACATCAGCAGGCCGCCCACGGCGGCGAACATGGCGAACAGTGCGGCGAGTTTTTTCATCTTGGTGCGGCCTTGCGGTTTGGACGATGAGCGTATGACAGCGGCGGCGGCGTCCGGTTCAGCGGAACGCCGGCCGCTTCTGGTGACAACGTGTTGCGGCGGTTACCGGCGATGACTGCCAGTGCCGCCGGCACGACCGGAATAACGCCTGACCCTGCGGTCCGGCTTACTGCTTGGTGAAGCGGATCACCGAGGACTCGAAGCCGGACGACTGCAGCCGGTCGCGTGCCTTGTTCATGTCTTCGATGCGGTTGAACGGCCCCAGGCGCACCCGGTACATCTTGACGCCGTTGACGTCGCGTTCGGTGATCCGGGCTTCGAAGCCCTGCATCGCCAGGTTGGCCTTCTGGCGGTCGGCGTCGTCCGACGAGCGGAACGCGCCCACCTGCAGCAGGTAGCCCACCTTGTTGGCATCGGCCTGGGCGATCTCGGCGATCGGGTCGGCCACCGGCTTCTCGGCCGGCTTGCTGGCGACGGGCTTGTCAGCCGGCTTCTCCGCGGGCTTTTCCACCGGCTTCTCGGCCGGGCGGGCCGCCGCCGGGGGCTGGCCGTTCTGCTTCGGTTCCGGCTCGGGCGCCTGGCCGACCGGCTTGGCCGGGGTCTTGCTCCACAGCGGCTTGTTGGGGTCGCTCGGGCCCTCGTCGGCGCGCTGGGCCGGCGGCGGCAGCTGGCTGGTGACATTGCCCGGCTCGCTCGGGCGCGGGGCACTCTTCTGCTGGAACGGGGTCGGCGACTTGGTGATGTACAGGGCGACCACCACGGCGATGGCCAGCCCGACGATCAGCCCGAGCACCAGGCCCAGGAACGTACCGCCGCGTTGCTGGTTGCGGCGGACATGGCGCGACTCGCGCTTGCGTTGCTGTTGCATGAAGTCCTCTTCGGTGATGCCGGGATTATAGGGCCAGCGCCGCCAACGGCAGCACTGGCATCGTCCCCGGGGCCGGACGGCCCCGTGCGTCCCGCGCGGGGACGCCGGACGCCTGCTTACATGCGGCGCGGGGCGGACACGCCGATCACCGCCAGGCCGTTGCACAGCACCTGGCGCGTGGCGGCCAGCAGCGCCAGCCGGGCGCGCTTGACGGCCTCGTCGTCCACCAGCACGCGGTCGGCGTTGTAGAAGGCGTGGAAGTCGCCGGCCAGGTCGCGCAGGTAGAAGGCCACCGCATGCGGCGCCAGCTCGGCGGCGGCGGCCGACAGCATGTCCGGGAACTCGGCCAGGCGCTGTCCCAGCGCCTGCGCCTGGGCGCTGGCTTCGGGGCCGGTCACGGCGGACAGGTCGGCGCCGGCCAGCTCGGCCAGGCGGGCTTCCCAGTCCGCGCCGCCCCACGACTCGAAGATCGAGCAGATGCGGGCGTGGGCGTACTGCACGTAGTACACCGGGTTCTCGTCGTTCTGCTTGAGCGCCAGGTCGACGTCGAACACGAACTCGGTATCGGCCTTGCGCGACAGCAGGAAGAAGCGCACCGCGTCGCGCCCGCGCGTGAAGTGCCCGGGCCAGTCGGCCACGCCTGCTTCCAGGCAGCCGCGGATGGTCTCGTCGCCGCCGTTGGACCATTCGATCAGGTCGCGCACGGTGACATACGAGCCGGCGCGCTTGGAGATCTTGACCTCCTCGCCGTTCTTCATCACGGTGACCATCTTGTGCAGCACGTAGTCGGGGTAGCCCTGCGGGATGCCCATGTCCAGGCCCTGCAGGCCGGCGCGCACGCGCGCGATGGTGCCGTGGTGGTCGCTGCCCTGCACGTTGATGACCTTGGTGAAGCCGCGCTCCCACTTGGTGGTGTGGTAGGCCACGTCCGGCACGAAGTACGTATAGGTGCCGTCGCCCTTCTTCATCACGCGGTCCTTGTCGTCACCGTCGTCGGTGGTGCGCAGCCACAGCGCGCCCTCGCTCTCGTAGGTCTTGCCCTTGCCGACCAGCGACTGCACCGCGGCTTCGACGCGGCCGTCGCTGTACAGCGACGACTCCAGGTAATAGCGGTCGAACTTGACGCCGAAGGCCTGCAGGTCGATGTCCTGCTCGTTGCGCAGGTAGGTGACGGCAAACTTGCGGATCGAGTCGATGTCCTCGACGTTGCCCGAGGCGGTCACGGGCTCGCCGTCCGAGGCGCTGACAGTCTTGCCGGCCAGGAAGTCGGCGGCGATGTCGGCGATGTAGTCGCCGTTGTAGGCGGCCTCGGGCCAGCTGGCATCGCCCGGCTTGAGGCCGCGCGCGCGCGCCTGCACCGACAGCGCCAGGGTCTGGATCTGCACGCCGGCGTCGTTGTAGTAGAACTCGCGGTGCACGTGGAAGCCCTGCCACGACAGCAGGTTGGCCAGCGCGTCGCCCAGCGCCGCCTGGCGGCCGTGGCCGACGTGCAGCGGGCCGGTCGGGTTGGCCGAGACGAACTCCACCAGCACCTGGCCGTGCACGCCGCGCTCGCGCGCGCCGTAGTGGTCGCCCTCGGCCAGCACCGCGCGCAGCACGTCGGCCTTGGCGGCCGGGGTCAGGCGCAGGTTGATGAAGCCGGGGCCGGCAATCTCCATGGCCTGGACCAGGCCCTGCGCGCGCGCGTCGGCCTGCACGGCATCGACGATGCGCTGGGCCAGCTCGCGCGGATTGCTCTTGAGCGCGCGTGCGACCTGCATGGCGACGTTGCAGGCAAGGTCGCCGTGGGCGGCCACCTTGGGCCGCTCGAAGGTGACGGCGGGCAGGGTGGCATCGGCCGGGGCGAGCGCGCGCACCGCATCAGTGAACGCGGCGGCAAGATTGGAGGTCTGAACAGGCAGCATGGATGTCGGAAGCCCTGTGGGCTAGGTATTCAGGCACCGCCTTGGGCGGCGCCGTCGCCCGGAAGGCGGCAAGTGACGGCAAAGGAACAGTGAACGCCGCGCCGCGCCGCGTGACAGGCATTGGAATCGGGAACGCCGAATTTTATCAGGTGCTATGCTGACATCATGCGCGAGGATGGCCCCGGGCCACAATCCGGGGCCAAAATCAGCGAGACTTCCCGCCCCCCGGGAACGCCCCCCGCCTCTCCGTGAAAGGAAAACACATCATGCTGATCACCTTCAAATCCCACGCCGCGCAGGACCTGATCATGATGAAGGATCTGGCGATGACGCTGCTGGGCATCATCGGCAAGCGCCTCGGGGAACGAGGGGTGATCACCGTTGAAGAGCTTCCAACCGCGATCCACAAGCTGGAAGCCGCGGTCAATGATGCCCGCAAGACCCATCCCGCCAGCTCGGCCGTCGAAGCGGACACCGGCAAGGACGAAGACGAGGAAGAACCCCTGCACCTGGGCCAGCGCGCCTACCCGTTTCTGGACATGCTGCGCGCCTCGCAGCGTGAGGGGACCAACGTGATGTGGGGCGTGTGACGGGAACAGACACCCGGTTGCGTGCGGCACGGATCGCCGCGCGCCCAAAAAAACGCCCGGCACCGCAGTGGGCTGCCGGGCTTCCGGACGAGGATTCCGGAAAGGGGGAATCCCTTGCAGGACCCGCCCGGCGTGCCAGGCGGATCCCGGTATCGGTCTGGTGGCTGGGGGCGGGCCTAATCCTCCTCTGAATGGCGCCGGCCATTGGCCAGCAGCAGCCCGATCAGCGCCCCCACGGCCGCCGCGATCGCCACCGCCTTCAGCGGCGACTCGGCCACGCGGTGCTGGGCGTGTTCTACCGCACCATCCATGCGCTCGCGGGCGCGCATCATGCCGTCGGTGGTCTGGGCGCGCAGCCGATGCGCCATGTCGGTGGCCCGCTCGCGCAGGCGCTGCCCGGCGCGCACGCTCTCGGCAGAGCCCTCGCGCGCCAGCACTTCGATGGTGTGCTCCAGCTGGGCGATCAGCGCCTTGACCTCGCCGGATACCGGCGCTGCCGCATCGCGCGTGTCGCGCGCGGCATGCCTGATATGGCGGATGGCACTGTCGGCACTGTCGGACAGGTGGTTCAGTTCCTTCCGGACTTTCGGGTTCTGCGTCAGCATACGGTCTCCTCAGTTTCGGTCGGCGGTGGGAAAAACGGCTCGCGGCCGGTGTCATCGCCCCCTGCGGACCAGGCCCATCACCGCGGCGACCAGCGCCACGACCAGGAAGATGAAGAACAGGATCTTGGCGATTTCCACGGCGCCGGCGGCAATCCCGCCGAAGCCGAAGATCGCGGCGATCAGGGCGATGACGAAAAATGCGAGTGCATATTGCAGCATGGCTAGGCTCCCGAAGCAATCGGGCCACGCCAGGCGCACTGGCTGGGCCCATGTGAGGGCTTGCGCCAAGCGGTGCAAGCTCATAGCCTCATCGTAGAAAGCCAGCCCGCGCACCAATACTGACAGCGAGCCGATTCCGCTGTCAGCCGAGTCCTACAAGCACCCGGACAACGCCCGCGCGGGCGCAGCTTCAAGGTTGACCCATGGCGATCGATGTGATTCCATGGGCGCTCCCTGGCGCTGCGGCGGGCGAGCGGCGCGCCTTCACTACAGGAAATGCCCCATGTTCAAGCAGTCCTTCCTACCCCACACGCTGCTGCTGGCGGGCGGCATCCTGCTGACGCTGGCGGTGCTGGTGGCGTCGGAAACCGGCAATATCCGCCTGCGCGAAAGCTATACCGACGTGATCCGCTCGCAGCGCGTGCAGACCGAGCTGGCCGCGCTCAACGGCGAGCTGGTCAATGCCGAGGCCGGCCAGCGCGGCTTCCTGCTGACCGGCAAGGAAAGCTACCTGGAGCCGTACTACAAGGCACTGCCCCGCATTGCCGAACTGATGGCGCAGATCCGCGCCGCCTATGCCAACGATCCCGAAGGCCTGAAGCAGTTCGGCGACACCTCCAAGCTGATCAACAGCAAGCTCAACGAGATGGCGCTGACGCTGGTCTACGGCAAGCGCGACCTGGAAGTGGCGCTGGACCTGATCCGCACCGACTACGGCAAGCAGACCATGGACAACGCGCGCCGCGGCCTGGACCAGCTGCAGGCGCGCGAGGCCGGCACGGTATCGCACCGGCTGGAAGGCGCCGAGAACGACGTGCAGCTGTCGCGCTACGGCATCGGCCTGCTCACCGCCATCAACATCATCCTGATGATGGCGGTGGGCGTGGGCCACGCCAAGCGCCTGTCGATGGCCGAGGCGGTGCGCACCCAGCTGGAAGAGGAAAGCGTGCGGCTGGACCGCAAGGTGCGCGCACGCACGCGTCAGCTGTCGGCGCTGGCCGCCCACCTGCAGCGCGTGACCGAGGATGAGAAGACACGCCTGGCGCGCGAGCTGCACGACGAGCTGGGCGCCATCCTGACCGCGATCAAGCTGGACTTGCACTGGGTGCGCCGCAAGGTGCAGGAGGACCATCCGGTGGCAGCCGAGCGGCTCACGCGCGTGATGCTGCACGTGGACCAGGGCATCCAGATCAAGCGCCGCCTGATCGAAGACCTGCGCCCCACGGTGCTGCTGAACCTGGGCCTGCGCGCGGCGATCTGCCAGCTGGTCGAGGAAGTGGGCGCGCGCAATGACTGGGAGACCGATGTCAGCGTGCCGGAAGACCTGCCGCCTCTGCGCGACGAGGCCGCGATCGCGCTGTACCGGATCGTGCAGGAATCGCTGACCAATGCCAGCAAGTACTCTGAAGCCAGGCACATCGATGTCAGCCTGGCCTGCCAGGACAACCTGCTGACGCTGACCGTGCGCGACGACGGCAAGGGCCTGCCGGCGGACTTCGACGCCGGCAGCACCGCCGGCCACCACGGGCTGCTGGGCATGGAGCAGCGCGTCACCGCGCTGGGCGGCAGCATGCAGATCGATTCCTCGGCGCAGGCGGGCGTGCGCATCCGCATCGAGGTGCCGCTGACGGACGCAGTGCTGGCGCCGGCAGAGGAGCCGGAAAACCAGGAGCCGGCGCGCGCCTGACGCGCACCGGCAGACAGGGAATGATGAGGGAACGATGTGCTGGCCCGGCTCAGGGCGCCGGCGCCGCGTGCTCCTCGATCACGCGGAACACCTGCTCAAGCTCAAGCGACTTGTCGAAGAAGTAGTCCGCGCCGGCCTCGGCGCACTGGCGGCGGTACATGCTGACCTGGGCGTGGTTGGTGTAGACGATGCGCACCGCGCCGGTGCCGTTGCGCTGCATCGCGCGCAGCACATTGATGCCGTTGCCCTGGCGCAGCTGCAGGTCGACGATGACCACATCGTACTTGCCGGCGGCGAGCAGCCGCAGGGCCATGGCTTCGGTATCGGCCCAGTCCACGTTCTCGATGAACGGGAAATCCTTCAGGTATTCGAGCAGCATGCCTCGCAGGACCGCCGAGTCTTCAATCAGCAGTATGCTCAGCGCCCGGTAGGAAGTGTTCGAAGCCTGCTCCGACATGTTATGTATTGCTGGTCCTCGTCCGGTGCGGCCCATCGCGGGCTGTTATTCGACCAGGCCGTTCTTGATGGCGTAATAGGTCAGGTCAGCGTTGGTCTTCATGCCCATTTTCTCGAGAATGCGGGAACGATAGGTACTGACGGTCTTGACGCTGAGAAACAGTTCGTCGGCAATCACTGACACCGACTGCCCCCGCGACAGCTTGCAGAAGATCTGGAACTCGCGCTCCGACAGCATCTGGTGCACCGGCTGCTCGGTCGGCTTGTCGAGCCCGCCGATCAGCAGGTCGGCCACGGTGGCGCTCACGTAGCGGCGGCCCTGGGCCACCGTGCGGATGGCCTTGACCAGGTCGTCCGGGGCGCTTTCCTTGGTCAGGTAGCCAGAAGCGCCGGCACGGATCAGGTTGATCGCGTACTGGTCTTCCGGGTAGGTGGACAGGATCAGGACCGGCAATTCGGGCTTGCGCTGACGGATCAGCTTGAGCACGTCGATGCCGTTGCGGTCGGGCATCGAGATGTCCAGCACCAGGACATCGAACTCGGCATCGCGCAACTGCGCCATGACCTGGTCGCCGCTTCCGGCCTCGCCTGTCACCTGGATGTCGGGCTCTTCGGAAAGGAACTGGCGCAGCCCGGCACGCACAATCTCGTGATCGTCAGCGATCAGGATGCGGATCATGTGGGCTCCACTGGGTTGAACAGACCGGCACATGCCCGGTGCAGTCGGGTGCAGGCGGAACCGCTTGCGTTGATGTCATTGTAGTGCCGGGCGCGGGCGCGGGCTGTCGGTGTCAGGCTGACATGAGCCGGGGCCAGCGCCCACAAGGCACACTGATCGCGCACAAACGCAAAGCGGGACGGATGCGATCCGTCCCGCTTTGCTGCGGCGCGTCAGGGCTGAAACACCCTGGAGGGCCCTGGCGCCGCCGGCGCCGGTAAAAGGCTGGGCTAGTAGCTGGTTGCCAGTGACTGTGGACTAGCGCGCCAGCTTACTGCGCCTTGGCACCCGCTGCGGCACCGGCGCTCACATCCACGCTCGCGTCAGCCTTCGACTTCTTGCCCGACTTGGTGGCGTGCTTGCCGTGCTTGGCCTTGGTGCCGGCGTCTGCCGCGGCGCCGCCGGTGGCATCGGCAGCGGTGCCGGCACTCTTGTCGACCGCCGCGCCGGCGGTGGACAAGCCCTTGTCAGCCGCCGAACCTGCTGCCGACAGGCCCTTGCTGGTCGCCGCGCCCGCCGTCGACAGACCCTTTTCGGCCGCGCCTGCGGCACCCGTGGCGGCGCTGCCGGCAGTGTTCAGGCCGCCCTGCGCTGCAGCGGCGGGAGAGGGTGTGGTCACCGATGCGCCGACATCGGCCTTCGTGCCAACGGAAACGCCGGTGCCTTGGGCCATGGCCAGCGAGGAAGCGGCAGCGATCGACAGAGCGGACAGGGAGAGCAGCAGTTTCTTCATGGACAGACTCCTTTCAGGATGCCCCACGGCGAAACATTCGCCGCGGTGATCACGCTGGTGATTGCGTGTATCGAGCCCTCAGTCTAGGGAGCCGGACTGCGCCGGTCTGTGAGGAGTTGAAAGGCTCTGTAAGGAGTTGTGAGGCGCCTGGCACGTCGCCCTGTCACGGCTTTGCAGGCCGCTTGCAGCGGTTTTCCCTGTTGCATCAATGGGCTGGCGGCGGGGCGATGCCGCCGCCCCCGCCGCCCTGCCGTCGCACCCGGTTACAGGTTGGGCGCCAGCGCGCGCTCCATCGTGGCTCGGTCTTCGTGGCGGCGCGCCGCCATGTCGTCGAGCTGGTCCTGGCCGATCTTGCCGATGGTGAAGTAGGTCGAGTCGGGATGCGCCAGGTAGAAGCCACTGACCGATGCGGCCGGCGTCATCGCCAGCGACTCGGTGATGCCCATGCCGATCTCGGCCGCGTCGAGGAATTCGAACATCGGGCCCTTGACCGTGTGCTCCGGGCAGGCCGGATAGCCGGGCGCCGGGCGGATGCCGCGGTACGACTCGGCGATCAGCTGCTCGTTGGTGAGCTGCTCGCCCGCGTCATAGCCCCACAGGCCTTTGCGCACGCGTTCGTGCAGGCATTCGGCGAAGCCTTCGGCCAGGCGGTCGGCCAGGGCCTTGAGCATGATCGCGCTGTAGTCGTCGAGGTCGGCTTCGAACTGGGCCTCCTTCTTCTCCACGCCCAGGCCCGCGGTGACCGCAAACAGGCCGACGTAGTCGGCGATGCCGCTCTCCCTGGGCGCGACAAAGTCCGCCAGGCAGCGGTTGGGGCGGCGCACGCCGCCCACCACCGGGCGCTCGCTCTGCTGGCGCAGGTTGTGCCAGGTCAGCGCGACCTTGCTGCGGGTCTCGTCGGTGTAGATCTCGATATCGTCATCGTTGACGGTATTGGCCGGCAGCAGCGCGATCACGCCGTTGGCGGTCAGCCAGCGGCCCTGGATCAGGCGCGACAGCATGGCCTTGCCGTCCGAGAACACGCGGCGCGCGGATTCGCCGACGATCTCGTCGTTGAGGATGTCGGGGAATTTGCCGGCCAGGTCCCAGGTCTGGAAAAACGGGCCCCAGTCGATGTAGTTGGCCAGTTCCGCCAGGTCGTAGTTGCGGAACACGCGCCGGCCGATGAACTTGGGCTTGGGCGGCACGTAGGTGCTCCAGTCGATCGGGGTCTTGTTGGCGCGCGCCTGCGCCAGCGTCACCATCGGCGTGGCCTTCTTGTTGGCGTGCTGGGTGCGGATGCGGTCGTAGTCAGACTTCAGTTCGCCCAGATACTTTGCCGCGCCTTCATCCGACAGCAGGCTCGACGCCACGCTCACCGAGCGCGAGGCGTCCGGCACGTACACCACCGGGCCTTCGTAGTTGGGCGCGATCTTGACCGCGGTATGCACGCGCGAAGTGGTCGCGCCGCCGATCAGCAGCGGGATCTTCTTCACGCGGAAGTAGTCGTCGCGCTGCATTTCCGAGGCGACGTAGGCCATCTCTTCGAGCGACGGCGTGATCAGGCCCGACAGGCCGACGATGTCCGCGCCCTCGACCTTGGCTTTGGCCAGGATCTCGTTGCACGGGACCATCACGCCCATGTTGACCACTTCGAAGTTATTGCACTGGAGCACCACCGACACGATGTTCTTGCCGATGTCGTGCACGTCGCCCTTCACGGTGGCGATCACGATCTTGCCGCGCGCCTTGACCTCGCCGCCGGCCTCGGCCAGCAGGCGCTTCTCTTCCTCGATGTAGGGCAGCAGGTGTGCCACCGCCTGCTTCATCACGCGCGCGCTCTTGACCACCTGCGGCAGGAACATCTTGCCCGCGCCGAACAGGTCGCCGACGATGTTCATGCCGTCCATCAGCGGGCCTTCGATCACCTCGATCGGGCGGCCGCCGCGCGCCTCGACCTGCTGGCGGACCTCTTCGGTGTCTTCGACGATGAAGGTGGTGATGCCATGCACCAGTGCGTGCGCCAGGCGCTCGCCCACCGGCACCGGCTGCTCGGGCGTGCCGCGCCAGGCGAGGTTTTCTTCCTTCCTGGCGCCGCCGCCCTTGAAGCGGTCGGCGATTTCCAGCAGGCGGTCGGTGGAATCTTCGCGGCGGTTCAGGACCACGTCTTCCACGCGCTCGCGCAGCTCGGGGTCAAGCTGGTCATACACGCCGAGCTGGCCGGCGTTGACGATGCCCATGTCCATGCCCGCGCCAATGGCGTGGTACAGGAACACGGTATGGATCGCCTCGCGCACCGAGTCGTTGCCGCGGAACGAGAACGAGACGTTGGACACGCCGCCGCTGACCTTGGCGTACGGCAGGTTCTGCTTGATCCAGCGCGTGGCCTCGATGAAGTCGACCGCGTAGTTGTTGTGCTCTTCGATGCCGGTCGCGACCGCGAAGATGTTCGGGTCGAAGATGATGTCTTCCGGCGGGAAGCCCACTTCCTTGACCAGGATGTCGTAGCTGCGCTTGCAGATCTCGGTCTTGCGCTGGAAGGTGTCGGCCTGGCCTTTCTCATCGAAGGCCATCACCACCGAGGCGGCGCCATAGCGGCGGATCAGCGCGGCGTGGTGGCGGAACTGCTCCTCGCCCTCCTTGAGCGAGATCGAGTTGACCACCGGCTTGCCCTGCACGCACTGCAGGCCGGCCTCGATCACTTCCCACTTGGACGAGTCGATCATGATCGGCACGCGCGCAATGTCCGGCTCGGAGGCGATCAGGTTCAGGAAGCGAACCATGGCGGCCTTCGAGTCCAGCATGGCCTCGTCCATGTTGATGTCGATGATCTGCGCGCCGTTCTCGACCTGCTGGCGGGCCACCACCAGCGCCTCGTCGAACTGGCCGTTCAGGATCATGCGCGCGAAGGCCTTGGAGCCGGTCACGTTGGTGCGCTCGCCGACGTTGACGAACAGCGTGTCGTCGTCGATGGTGAAGGGCTCGAGGCCGGACAGGCGCATCGGGCGCGGGGGCAGTTGGTTGTCGCTCATGTTGTCAGGCTCCGGCTCAGGCGGCGTCGCGGTACTGGCCGGGCCAGGTGCGGGGTTTCTTGTCGGCCACGCGCTCGGCGATGGCGGCGATATGCTCGGGGGTGGTGCCGCAGCAGCCGCCCACCAGGTTCACCAGGCCGGAAGCGGCGAATTCCTCGACCAGCGATGAAGTGACTTCGGGCGTTTCGTCAAACCCGGTATCGCTCATCGGATTGGGCAGGCCCGCGTTCGGATAGCAGGAGACAGCGGCATCGCACACCTTCGCCAGTTCGGCGATATACGGACGCATCAGCGTCGCGCCTAGCGCGCAGTTCAGACCGATCGTGATCGGCCGGGCGTGGCGCAGGCTGTTCCAGAACGCTTCCACGGTCTGGCCCGACAGGATCCGGCCCGAGGCATCGGTCACCGTGCCGGAGATCATCACCGGCAGGCGTTCGCCGGTGTCCTCGAACAGCTGGTCGATGGCGAACAGCGCCGCCTTGGCATTGAGCGTGTCGAAGATGGTCTCGACCAGGAACACGTCGGCGCCGCCTTCCAGCAGGCCCTTGCCCTGTTCGTAGTAGGAATCGCGCAGCTCTTCGAAGCTCACGTTGCGCGCGCCCGGGTCGTTCACGTCGGGCGAGATGCTGGCGGTCTTGGGTGTCGGGCCGAAGGCGCCCGCGACAAAGCGCGGCTTCTCCGGCGTGCTGTACTTGTCGCAGGCGGCACGCGCCAGGCGCGCGGCCTCGACGTTCATCTCGTACGCCAGGTCCGCCATCTTGTAGTCTTCCTGCGCCACGCCCGTGGCACCGAAGGTGTTGGTCTCGATCAGGTCGGCGCCGGCGGCCAGGTACTGCTCATGGATCTCGCTGATGACCTGCGGGCGCGTCAGCAGCAGCAGTTCGTTATTGCCCTTGACGTCCACCTTGTGTTCCGCGAAGCGTGCGCCGCGGTAGTCCGCCTCGGTCAGCTTGTAGCGCTGGATCATGGTGCCCATGGCGCCATCCAGGATCAGGATGCGTTCTTGCAGCAGCCGGGGCAACTCGGCAGCCCGGGTGTAGGGGCGCGGCGCGGCCGCGGTGGATTCAGGGGCACTCATGGCGGGGACTCTGGAAAGGCGGGCCTGCGGCGTATCCATGGCTGGATCGGCGCCGGGCCGCTGCTGTGGCCGATGCTGGCCAAAGAGGGACGATTTTATCAGGTGTATCAAGGCCTTGCGGCTGCCCGCGGTGGTCCGCGGTTGCCTCTTCGGCCCGGTGGCGCCTACACTGAGAGACGTAACCGTCACCGCCGCGGGGCGCCTCGCGCGGCCCCCTTCCTTGCCCGACATGCAACATCTCTCCCCCGCCGACGCCCAGGACCTGCTGGCGCAATCGCCCGAGACGCTTTTTATCGACTGCCGCAGCGAGATGGAATACCTGTTCGTCGGCCATCCCAAGGGCGCGCACAACGTCCCCTGGAACGATGGCCCGGACTGGGAGGTCAACCCGCATTTCGTGCAGATGGTGAAGAAACTGGCGGGCCAGGCGTCGGCGCGGCCGGTGCTGCTGATCTGCCGCAGCGGCAACCGCTCGTCGGCGGCGGCGCGGGCACTGGAAGGCGCGGGCTTCTCCAACGTCCAGTTCGTGCTCCACGGCTTCGAGGGCGACCTCGATGCGCAGCGCCACCGCAACACGGTCAATGGCTGGCGCCATGACGGGCTGCCGTGGGAACAGTACTGAGCGCGGCCCGCAGCGCCCGCCACCAACAAAAACGCCCGCCGAAGCGGGCGTGATCGTTCCAGGCAAAGCCGCTCAGTGCATCACTAGCGGGTGCGTCATCACATTGTCGAACTTGCCGAGAAAATCGTCGACTTCCTCCACGGATGGCTCGCTTTCAATCAGGCGTTTGACGTCGGCGCGGAAGCTCTCGGCCAGGTGGCCGCCGAGGAAGATTTCGCGCTTCAGGTTCTTGTCGACGATTTCATAGCCACCGAACTCAAGCGGCGCCTGATCGACATCCGCACCAAATTCCACGATGCAGTAGTTGTCGCTGTTGTAGATCATTTGCATGGCACACCTCCTGGGCGTCATGGATGGGCGGCATGCCCTTGTGGTTCTTGCCTCAGTTGATGCCTTGAGGGGGCGCCGCGGCTTTACCTCCAAACTTGGGGTGACCGGCGGGAAATCAAGTTATTGGTGCGGGTCACCTCGTTGCCACGATTTTCTGCCTTACATAGATTGGGCATCGGCCAATGCAACAAGTTTCTTGAGCCTTCCACATCAGTGTGTTGCTTGTCACGGAACGTCGCACTGCCCCCCGCATGCGGCATTCCCAAGAAAGGCGTCCAGCGCGGCGTGGAAGCGCTCGGGCTGCTCCACGTGCACCAGGTGCGCCGCTTGCGGCACGACCTCGAGCCTGGCACCGGGGATGGCCGCGGCAATGCTCTGTGCCATCGCCACGGTTGCGCCCTGGTCCTGCTCGCCCGCTACTACCAGCGTAGGACAATGAATGCGGGAAAGCGCGCCGGCGAGGTCAAAAGCCATGATCGCCTCGGCCACACCCACGTATCCACGTACCGGCGTCGCCACCAGCCTGTCGCGAATGCGCGACACCTGGTCGCGATGCGCCTCATGGAAGGCCGGCGTCAGCCAGCGCCCGAGGGTGGCATCGGCCATGCCGGCCATGCCATGGGCCTCGGCCTGGCCGATGCGGTTGTGCCACATCGGGTGCGCCTCCATCGGGGTCTGGCTGTTGGTGGCCACCAGCGCCAGCGACAACAGCCGCTCGGGGTGGCGCAGCCCCATGGTCTGCCCGATCATGCCGCCCACGGAAATCCCGCAGAAGTGCGCCTGGGGGATCTGCAGCGCGTCCATCACCGCGACCACGTCGTCGGCCAGCCGCGTCATGGTGTAGGGCCCGAGCGGGGCGTCGCTGGCGCCGTGGCCGCGCATGTCAGGGCGCACCACGCGATAGCGGCCCGCCAGGTGCTGCGCGGTGGCATCCCACAGCGTGTGGTCGGCAGCCAGGGCGTGGGCCAGGATCACCCAGGGCCCGTCCGCCCCGTCCACGCGCACGTGCAGGTCGGCGCCTTCGGCGTGGATGCGTTGGGTTTCGGCGGGTGGCGTGGCAACGGTCATGGCTGGGCTCCTATCGGTCAGGTGATGCGTCGGGAGGCGCGCGCCGCGGTCCTACTGCCCTTCCTTGCCGCGGTACACCAGGTCGATCTGGGTGCCGTCGGGCTCGGTCTGGCGCAGGCGCACCGGCATCCAGCCCAGCGACTGCGCCAGCCACAGCTCGACGCGGCGCCGGTCATTGGCACGGCGCTGCAGCCGCACAAAGTGCTTTGCGCGTATCACGCCGTGGCCGGTGTCGATCTCGTCCTCTCCAACATACTGCACTTGCATGGGTTCCACATCCCGCGTGTCGGCCACAAGGAACGCTTCCGTCACTCCTGGGGTGGTATATCGCTGGGGATTGCCGCGCACCAGCCCCACCAGCTGCAGGAATACGCTGAAGCGGTCCTGCGCGCCGGGCGGGAACGGCGCCTGCGTGCCCGAGGCAAGCACCGCGGTGCCGGCCGCGGCATCGAAACGCGAGGTCTCGGTCTTGTTGCGGCGGCGTTCTTCGTAGCGTTCCGGCAACAGTCCCTGCACGGCCATCGCGCCGCCGCTCTGGAAGGCAAAGCGGAACCACAACACGCGGGTTTCGACCGCCAGCCGGTAGCGGCTGCCGTCCTGCTCCCAGCGGATCAGGCCGTCGGGGTTCTGCACGCCGTTGACGAAGCTGGCGTAGTGCATCGTCGCCGACGGCGGTGGGTCATAGCGCACGCCATCGACGCCGCCCTGCGGGCCGCCGGATGGCGCGGCGGCAGGCGCGGCAGGCTTGGCCGCGCTGCCTTCGCCGCCGGTGCCCGAAGCCATCTCGGCCGGGCCCTGCGGGCTGGTGGCGAGCGGGGGAGCGGGTGCTTCCTGCGGCGCGGGTTCCGGGGCCGGCCTGGGCTGCGGGCGCAGGCGCGGCACTGGCCGCGGCGTGGGCGGGGCTGGCGGCCTGGGTGGCGGCAGCAGCACCGCTTCCAGCGTGGGCGTGTTGCTGACATCCACCGGGATCAGCGGCCCCGGCATGCGCACAAAGCCCACCACGGCCAGCACGTGGACCAGCAGCACCAGGGCGATCACGATGATCCAGCGCCGCCGGCGCCAGACGCGGGGATCCGCGCCGGGCCGGGCCTGGAGACTAGGATTGGCCGGTTTCTCCGGCCGGGGTGGCTGCACCAAGGTAGCCAAGTTCCGATGAGAGCTGTTGGGCGATGTCGCGGATGCGACGATCCATCGTACCGCCCCATTCTGCATCGAATATGCTCTGCGCGCCCAGTACGATCAGCCCCATGGCCAGGTGGCCGTTGGCGTTGAACACCGGCATCGAGAATGCATTGATGCCCGGCAGCACGCCGCCGAGCGTGCGCGCCGCGCCATGCGCGCGCACCTCGGCGCAGATCGCGTCGTAATCGGCCAGCGAGCGCGGCATGTCGGGCACGCCGTCATTGCCGCGTGCGCCCAGTTCGCGCTCGATCAGCGGCAGGGTCTGCTTGCGCGGCAGATAGGCGCCGTAGAGCCGGCCGGTGGCGGAGTTCAGCATCGGCATCACATCGCCCAGGCGCAGGCTGACAGTGACGGGATGGCTGGATTCCTCCCAGTGCACCACGGTCGGACCGTGGTTGCCCCACACGGCAATGCCGGCGGTCAGGTCCAGTTCGTCGCGCAGCTGCGACAGGATCGGGCGCGCCTTCTTGACCGGATCGAGACGGTTCAGCCCGGCCAGGCCCAGTTGCAGCGCGAACGGGCCCAGGTCATAGCGCCCGCTGACGGGGTCCTGCGCCACCGCGCCCAGCCGCATGAAGCTGACCAGGTAGCGATGGGCCTTGGCCGGGTTCATGCCGGCGGCGGCGGCCAGGTCGCGCAGCATCATCGCGCGCGGCGACACCGCCAGCGCCTGCAGCAGCCTGAAGCCCACCTCGATGGACTGGATGCCGGAACGCAGCTTGGTGTCTTCTTCTTCGATCTCTGACATGCGGCGGATGGTTGGCTATACCCGGGGGGCGGGGGAAATTCGTAGGTGAATTTACTATAGCGAAATCGATTTACCAATTTTTAAGCCATCGGTAGACTTTCTTCGCAACAGACCTGGCCGGCGGCATGCCTCTCGTGCAAGCCCGCCCGAACCGGGCCCCTTTTTAACACGGAGACAACCGATGCGCCCCCTTGGCTACTTCCGCCCCGCCCTCGCCGCATTGACGGCCGCTACCCTGTTTGCCGCCCTGTTCACCGCGAGCGCCCCCGCACGCGCCGACGACTGGCCGTCGCAGCCGATCCGCTGGGTCGTACCCTATCCCGCCGGCGGCGGCACCGACGTGGTGGCGCGCACCGTGGCCCAGGCCATCACCCCGGGGCTGGGCAGGCAGGTAGTGATCGACAACCGCCCGGGCGCGGCCACCATCGTCGGCGCCGATGCCGTGGCGCATGCCAAGCCCGACGGCTACACCGTGCTGACCGCCGACACCGCCACGCTGGCCGCCAATCCGTCGCTGTACAAGAAGCTGCCGTACAACCCGGACAAGGACTTCGTCTACATCGGCCAGCTTGCGCGCTTCCCGCTGGTGCTGGTGGCCAATCCCAACTTCCCGGCGCGCACGCTCAAGGAAGTGGTCGAGTACGCGCAGAAAAACCCGGGCAAGGTCAATTTCGCCTCGCCGGGCGCGGGCAGCCCGCACCACCTGGCGATGGAACTGTTCATGGACCAGACCCGGGTCAAGATGACGCACGTGCCCTACAAGGGCGCGGCGCCGGCGGTGCAGGACCTGCTCGCGGGCCAGGTCGACCTGATGTTCCTGGACCTGGCCTCGGGCCAGCAGAACGTGCAGGCCGGCAAGCTGCGCGCGCTCGGCGTGGCCACGCCCAAGCGCCTTACCGTGCTGCCCAGCGTGCCGACCGTGGCCGAGGGCGGCGTGGCCGGCTTCGAGGCTTACGCCTGGCAAGGCATGGTGGCGCCGGCCGGCACGCCCAAGGCCGTGGTCACGCGCCTGAACGCCGAGCTGGTCAAGGCGCTGAAGACGCCCGAGGTGCAGAAGAAGCTGGAAGGCGTGGGCGTGGAAGCGGTCTACAGCACGCCTGAGGAATTCGCCAGCTACGCGCGCGCCGAGGGCGAGCGCTGGGGCAAGCTGATCAAGGCCAAGGGCATCACCGTCGACTGACTGGCGCGCGGGCGGGCCACGGTAGACTAGCGGCCACCGCGCCTGCGATGCAGGCGCCCCTGATCCCTACCCCATCGCATCCATGAAACTCGCAACCCTGAAGGACGGTTCGCGCGACGGCCAGCTGGTGGTCGTGTCGCGCGACCTGAAGACTGCCCACTACGCCACCGACATCGCCGGCAAGCTGCAGACCGTGCTGGACGACTGGCCGTTCTACGCACCGCAGCTGCAGGACCTGTATGACGCGCTCAACGCCGGCCGCGCGCGCCACCCCTTCCCGTTCGCCCCCAAGGACTGCATGGCGCCGCTGCCGCGCGCCTACCAGTGGGCCGACGGCTCGGCCTATGTCAACCACGTTGAGCTGGTGCGCAAGGCGCGCGGCGCCGAGATGCCGCCTGAGTTCTGGACCGACCCGCTGATGTACCAGGGCGGCTCGGACGATTTCGTCGGTCCGCAGGACGATATCGTCTGCGCCAGCGAGGCGTTTGGCATCGACTTTGAGGCCGAGGTGGCCGTGATCACCGGCGATGTGAGGATGGGCGCCACGCCCGAGCAGGCCGGCGAAGCCATCCGCCTGGTGATGCTGGCCAACGATGTCTCGCTGCGCAACCTGATCCCGGCCGAGCTGGGCAAGGGCTTCGGCTTCTTCCAGAGCAAGCCGGCCACGGCGTTCTCGCCGGTGGCGGTGACCCCCGACGAACTCGGCGAGGCCTGGCGCGAGCGCAAGGTGCACCTGCCGATGACCGTGCACTGGAACAGCAAGAAGGTGGGCCAGCCCGACTGCGGCACCGACATGGTGTTCGACTTCGGCCAGCTGATCGCCCATATCTGCAAGACCCGCAATGTGCGCGCCGGCAGCATCGTGGGCTCGGGCACGATCTCCAACGTCGACCGCAAGAAGGGCTACTGCTGCATCGCCGAGAAGCGCATGCTGGAAACCATCGATGAGGGCAAGCCCGTGACCGAGTTCATGAAGTTCGGCGACGCGGTCAAGATCGAGATGTTCGACGCGCAGGGCCATTCGGTATTCGGCGCGATCGACCAGCTGGTGGCAGCGGCCTGACGCACGTTGGGGCCGCGGGGTGCGGCGGCAAGCCGGATGTGCATATAATTAACCGACCGCTCGGTTGGCAAATTAACGATGCATGCGGCGCGCCGCTAACCCCGTACCTCTCAGGCCCCCAATGACTACCCCCACCGCTGACTCCACGCCCCTCTCCCCCCGCTACGAGCGCTATCGCGCACTGACGCTGCGCCGCCACGGCCCCATCCTCGAAATCATCATGGGCGCGGCCCAGTCGGCCAACCAGAAGCTGGCCACGGCGGACGCCAACATGCACCGCGAGCTGGCCGAGATCTGGCGCGACGTATCCGCCGACCCCGAAGTGCGCGTGGCGCTGATCCGCGGCGAGGGCAAGGGCTTCTCGGCCGGCGGCGACCTGGCCCTGGTCGAAGACATGGCCAACGATTTCGAGACCCGCACCCGCGTCTGGCATGAGGCGCGCGACCTGGTCTACAACGTCATCAACTGCGACAAGCCGGTGGTCTCCGCCATGCACGGCCCGGCGGTCGGCGCGGGGCTGGTGGCGGGGCTGCTGGCCGATATTTCGATCGCGGCCAGGACCGCGCGCATCGTCGACGGCCATACCCGGCTGGGCGTGGCCGCGGGCGACCATGCCGCCATCGTGTGGCCGCTGCTGTGCGGAATGGCCAAGGCCAAGTACTATCTGATGCTGTGCGAGTCGGTCAGCGGCGAGGAAGCCGAGCGGATCGGCCTGGTCTCGCTGGCGGTGGAAGAGGACGAACTGGTGGCGCGCGCGTTCGAGGTGGCCAACCGGCTGGCGGCCGGGTCGCAGACCGCGATCCGCTGGACCAAGTACGCCCTCAACAACTGGCTGCGCATGGCCGGCCCCGCCTTCGATACCTCGCTGGCGCTTGAATTCATGGGCTTTGCCGGCCCCGACGTGCACGAAGGCATGGCGAGCCTGCGCCAGAAGCGGCCGCCACAGTTCAGGTAACGACGACGCAGCCGCCGGCCCGACGGGCCCTCCTGGCCAATCCCGGGGCTGCGCCGCACACGGAGCGCTCAACCATGTTCGGACAGATTCCCGATTTCACCAACGGCTTCGACTTCATGCGCCGGCTGTGGGGCAGCGGCAGCGGCATGCCCTCCGGCCTGATGCCCGGCCTGCAGGCGATGACGCCGCCGATGGACCTCGACGACCTCGACAAGCGCATTGCCGACCTGAAGGCCGTGGAGAGCTGGCTGCAGCTGAACACCAACCTGCTGCGCACCACCATCCAGGGCCTGGAAGTGCAGCGCGCCACGCTGGTGGCGCTGCAGACCTTCGGCAACGCGCTGTCGCCCGAGTCCATGCAGTCCGCCATGGAGAACGTCGCGCGCGCGGCCAACACGCCCAGTGCCACGACGCCGGAGCGCGCCGCCGGCGCGGATGCCGGCAGCGGTGCGCAACCGGAGCCGCCTGCCGCCGAGCGCCCGCAAGCTGCGGCCAGCGACACCGATTCCGCCTTGCCGCCCAACGCCTCGCTGTGGTGGGACCTGCTGCAACAGCAGTTCAACCAGATCGCCAGCAGCGCCGCCGCGGCCAGCATCGCCCCGTTCGGCATGGGCGGCTTCGGCGCCGCGGCCGGCCCCGAAGCCGCAGCGCAAGCGGCTGCTGCAAAGCCGAAGACGGGCGCGCCTGGCAAGGCCGCCTCCGCCGGCACGGGCAAGCCTGCCGCCAAGAAGGCGCCGGCAAAGAAGGCACCGGCCAAAAAGGCGGCCAAGGCAAAGCCGGCCAAGGACGCGGGCAACGGCGATGACAATGGCAAGAACGGGGGCAAGAACGGAGGCCACAACGGCGGCGGCAGCCACGGCGCCAACGGCAGCAGCGCAGCCTGACAGCCAAGAACCCCGACAAATCGTCCACGCCAACGCAATGCACCGCGAGTCCTTCCCGGCCCCCCACCCCGCGCTGCAATCCGGACCCGATCCTGCCGCCACCGCACTGATCATGATGGGCGGCGGCGCGCGCGCCGCCTACCAGGCGGGCGTGCTGAGCGGGCTGGCACGCATTGCCGCGCGGCACGGCAAGGGCCATGGCGCGATGCCCTTCGGCATCATCGCCGGGACCTCGGCAGGCGCGATCAACGGCGCCGGGCTGGCGGTCCAGGCGGGGGACTTCCAGGCCGCCACGCAGAGCCTGGCGGCGCTGTGGCACAGCATTCATGCCGACGACGTCTACCGCACCGACGTGCTGCGCGTGGGCATGTCGGGCGCGCGCTGGCTGTCGACGCTGGCGCTGGGCTGGGCCACGCAGCGGCGCGCGCCCCGCGCCCTGTTCGACAACACCCCGCTGGGCAGCATGCTGGGCGAGCTGTTCGAGCCCGAGCGCGTGCAGGCCAGCCTGGACAGCGGTGCGCTGCAGGCATTCGCGGTCACCGCGCTGTCCTACAGCACCGGGCGCCACGTGACCTTCTACCAGTCACACCACCGCATCCATCCGTGGCACCGCAGCCAGCGCATTGCGATCCCGGCGCAGATCACGGTGGAGCACCTGCTGGCTTCCGCGTCGATCCCGTTCCTGTTCCCGGCGATGCCGCTGGAGCTGGACGGCCACCATGAGTGGTTCGGCGACGGCACCATGCGGCAGATGTCGCCGCTGTCGCCGGCGATCCACCTGGGCGCGTCGCGCGTGCTGGCGATCGGCGCGGCCTCGCGCCAGCGCTCGGGCTGGTATGACACCGTGCCGGCCGGCGGCTACCCGTCGCTGGCGCAGGTGGGCGGGCAGGCGCTGGCCAGCATTTTCCTGGACGGGCTCAACGCCGACCTGGAACGGCTGCTGCATATCAACCGCTTGCTAGCGCGCATGCCGGAGGTGGCCGGCGACCGCGAGGGCTGGCGCCCGGTGCAGGTGATGACGATCTCCCCCAGCGAGCCGATCGAAGCCATTGCCGCCGAGCACCAGAAGCAGTTGCCGCGCACAGTGCGCGCCCTGCTGGCGCCACTGGGCGGCACCGAGGCGCGCGGCGCCGCCTTTGCCAGCTACCTGCTGTTCGAACCCGCCTTCACCCAGGCCCTGATGGCGCTGGGCGAGCGCGACGCCGAGGCCCAGGCGGACGAGCTGGCAGCGTTCCTGTTCGGCATCATCCCAGGCACGCCACCGGCCGCGCAGCCGGTGGACGAACGTGCGCTTTCACCCTGAGCAGCCTGCCGCACATGGCGTCCTGCCAGGCGCCGCGGCTGGCACATTGAGGTGTCAGCGTTGCGCTGATCGCCCGCAATATGCAGCCGGCGGCGCCAAACCGCGTCAAAAAGCGTTGCATTTGCCCCGATCCGGACTAAAAAAGAGAAGAGAATAATTCGCATCTGGTAGAATCTGCCCGTAATTTCAAAGGCTTACCATGCTCTACCCCGAACTGTTCAAATCGTTGGAAGCCGTCCGCTGGCACATGGACAAGGACATCCCCTGGGAATCCTTTGACGCCAGCATGCTGACGGACGACCAGGCCAAGACCATCCGGATGAATGCGATCACGGAATGGTCCGCCCTGCCCGCGACCGAGATGTTCCTGCGCGACAACCGCCACGATTCTGATTTTTCGGCGTTCATGAGCATCTGGTTCTTTGAGGAACAGAAGCACTCGCTGGTGCTGATGGAGTACCTGCGCCGCTTCCGCCCGGACCTGGTGCCGACCGAAGAAGAACTGCACGCGGTTCGCTTCGAGTTCGACCCGGCCCCGCCGCTGGAAACCCTGATGCTGCATTTCTGCGGCGAGATCCGCCTGAACCACTGGTACCGCCGCGCCGCCGAATGGCACACGGAACCGGTGATCAAGCATATCTACCGCACCCTGTCGCAGGATGAAGCCCGCCATGGCGGCGCCTACCTGCGCTACATGAAGAAGTACCTGGCCCAGTTCGGCGACAGCGCGCGCGCCGCCTTCGCCAAGATCGGCGTGCTGATGGCCTCGGCCCGCCGCACCGAGAAGCCGCTGCACCCGACCAACCTGCACGTCAACAAGGCGCTGTTCCCCAACGACACGGTGCAGTCGCGCCTGCCGGACCCGGACTGGCTCGAGCACTGGCTGGACGAGCAGATCCGCTTCGACGAAGGCTGGGAGAAGAAGGTCATCGAACGGATCCTGCACAACATGTCGCTGCTGTTCGAACGCACCTTTGAAACGGTGCAGGACCTGAACCGCTACCGCAAGGAACTGAACGCCAGCCTGCAAGGCACGGGCGGGGCCCAGCCGGCGCAAGCCTGAGCGGCCAGTCCGACAGCACGAAAAAAAAGCCCCGCCGAAGCGGGGCTTTTTTTTGCCCTTTTTTTTCCTTTACGCATTCCCGACAAATGCGACCCGCCGCGGCGCACCGGACCTGGTCCGGCTGTGGCGGGTATTCTGCATTGCTGTTTTCCTTATCCTGGAAAATCAAGCGCTCGGCATGATAAGCGAGCCAGCTGCCATGCAGGTAGTAGCCGGTTACTACTTCATTCCATTCCCGTCCCACGCACTGCCGCGCTGTCACGCGTCGACGGCAAACCCATGCCTGGCGCCCCTTCATCGAATAAATTTATATCATAAAATAAAATATTTAAATCACGCGCCGATTATCCCGACAACCTATTCTTTGCAGATTCGACATTACGAATTCATTTAATTCGTGGTGTAATGCCTCGTAATTCCGATAACATCTGCATTACCGCCAGCCGCAGCTGGCAATTCTCCACAGGGTCATTTGCCCGGGTGGAATCGCAGCAGCCTTCACGACCAGGTTGCCCCGCCCGGAGATCCGCTCACCCGCAACGTACGGGCCAGGCGTGGTTGGCACGGCAACACTGCCGTCCGCACATTTTCATACCGGCGCGCGATAACGATCAGGCAGGGGTAAAGGATTGCGGCATATCGATTTCAAAGCACTGTCCGTCTTCATCCAGGTAATGCGCTACGGCAGCATCAGCGTGGCCGCGCAGGCTCTCGGCATCCGCCAGCCCACGGTGGCCTATGCCATCCGCAAGCTGCGCGACGTGACCGGCGACCAACTGTTCTTCGAGCGGCGCGGCACCGTGGTGCCGACTGAGTACGGGCTGCGCCTGGAGCGCGCCGCGGCCGGCATCCTGGAACGCTGGCACGGCCTGGTGACGCAGGCCGGGGAGCGGCCACAGCGCAGTGCGGGGTCGCCCCAGGTGCTGCGCATAGGCTTGTCGATGGCGCTGGGAGATCCCGCGCTGGCGCAGGTGCTGGCAAGCCTGGCGGCCGCATTGCCCGATGTGCATCTCACCTCCAGCACGATCGGCAACGGCCAGCAGACCGGGCAGGCCCTGGCCCGCGGCCAGATCGACTGCGCCGTCACGGTCGACGGACTGCCCTGCGCGGGCGGCGTCATGGCCGAGCACGTGATGATGGCCCAGCGCAGCCTGATCCGGCTGGCACCGGCGCGAGCCGCCGGCAATCTCGACGAACGCGGCGCGCCGGACCCGCGCGAGCACTGGACCCTGCTGACCGGACCGACGACGCCGATACCGAACACCCCGTGCGGCGCTACCTGGCCGGCGTGGCCGACGATGTCAGGCTGACCGTGGCGCCGTCATGGAATGCGCAGATGGCGCTGTGGCGCTCGCGCGGCGGCGTGACGCCGGTGCTGAAGTACAACGTGCCCTGGGTCGACGGCGCCAACGCGGCCTATGTGGCGGACGTACCCGAAGGCTTCCCGGCGTGGGCCAGCGTGCGCCTGCTCTACCTGGGCGGCAACGCGCAAGCCGCGCATATCGACGCCGTGCGGCAGGCGCTGCAGGGCACCTTGCGCGGCATTGCCACCGCGTCGGTGCAGCAGGCCAAGCCGGTTTCCGATCCGGCAGCCAGGGATGTCGCCAACGACGCGGCCATGAGGCTGTGCGAGACGGGGTAACCAGGACCCCACCGCCGGCGGGGATCACAAGAAGGGGTACCATCTCGGGCAAGCACGCCGGCTCCGACCAGGGGCCGGCCCCCACTTTCCGATGCCGACCCCATGTCCGTACCCGCTTTCGAATCCAAGCTGACCCTGCCTGACACCCCCGCCGCGCTGGCCGCGCGCATCGCCGCCTTGCCGCGCCCGCTGGTGTTCACCAATGGCGTCTTCGACATCCTGCACCGCGGCCATGCCACCTACCTGGCACAGGCGCGCGCACTGGGCGCGAGCCTGGTGGTCGGCGTCAACAGCGATGCTTCCGTAAAGATGCTGGGCAAGGGCGACGACCGCCCGCTGAACCATGAATCGGACCGCATGGCGCTGCTGGCCGCGCTGGAGTCGGTCGACCTGGTGGCGATGTTCCGCGAACAGACCCCGGTGGAACTGATCCGCCTGGTGCGCCCCGACATCTACGTCAAGGGCGGCGACTACGACATCGACACGCTGGAAGAAACCCGGCTGGTGCGCAGCTGGGGCGGCCAGGCCTACGCCATCCCGTTCCTGCACGACCGCTCGACCACCAAGCTGCTGACCAGGGTACGCCAGGGCAACTGAGGCAGCTCAGGGCGCTCAGGAACAGGCCAGCACGTCCTCGGCGCCGTAGCGCTGGCGCATGGCCTCGAGCCGGGCGCGCGCCGCGTGGTCGGCATCGCGCACGCGCAGCCACTGCCGCGTGAGCGGCCGCGCGGCCTCGGTCAGCATGGCGGTGCGCACGCCGTGGCCGCGCAGGGAATCGAGATATTGCTCGGCACGCTCGCGCTCGCGGAAGAGGCCCAGCGACACCGTATAGGTCGTGGCCTCAGGCGTGCCGGCGGTCACCAGCGAGTACTCCGTCACATTGCGCCGGCGCAGCTCGGCCAGCTTGCGCTCGGCATGCTCGCGCGTGGGCTGCGTGGGCAGATGAACCCACCAGCGCACCTGTTCCTGCCGCGCGAACGCTTCCACGCGCAGCGCAGCGGCAGCCAGGTCTTCAGTGGCGCGGCGCGCCGCCTGGGCGCTGAAGCCACCGATCTCGATGCAGGCTGCCGCCAGCGTGGCCGACGGCAGCGCGCTGCGCGGCGCGGCATCCGCCGCTGGTGCCGATGCCGGCGCCTGCACCCGCATCCGCTCCCCACGTACCTGCTGCTGCAGCCGCTGCGGCTCACGCGGGGTTTCAAACCAGCCGGCCAGCGGGTTCGCGCCGAACACCCCGAGCACCGCCCCCAGCAGCACGGCATTGGCGAGCAGCAGCAACAGCGGGACGATGCGCGGCGAGGGTGGCCGGGCGGGCTGGCCTGGGGCGGTCATGGGTCGGGGCGGATTGAGGCGTGTGAGAAGTTGCGCTGCGCGCTAGCCGCCGGCCGATGCCATCGCGTGCAGGCCGAGCAGCACCAGATTATCGTGCATCTCGAACGGCACTGCGAGCGCGCCTGCCAGCGCGCCGCGGGCACCGCCGGACAGCAGGCAGCGCACGGGGCAACGCGCCGGCCCGCGCTCGCCCAGCGCACGCCAGGTGCGTTCGATGGCGCCGGCCTGCGCGGCCAGGCAGCCTGCGGCAATGGCGTCGTGCGTATTGTCGGCCCAGCGCAGGTGCGCGCCCGCCACGGTGCCGGCATCGTCCACGTCCAGCGCCGGCAGCTGCGCGGTGTTGCGCGCCAGCGTGCCCAGCATCAGCGCCAGCCCGGGCAGGATCAGGCCGCCCTCGAAGCGCGCGCTGCCATCCGCCGCGGCCGTGACGATATCCAGCGTGGTGGCCGTGCCCGCGGTCACCACCAGCAGCGTGTCGTGCGGCAGCCAGCGGTGTGCGCCGATGGCGCCGACCCAGCGGTCAACGCCCAGTTGCGTGGGCTCGCGGTAGCCGTTGGCCAGGTTGCCGTGCGCGGCGGCGCTGCGCACCCATTGCACCGGCGCACAGCCCCCGAAGGCGTCGGCCAGCGCTGCATCCACAGCGGCCGCAATCACCGGCCCGGCGACGTTGCTGATCCACACCGACGGCATCGGCCCGCTGCCGCGCAGCGCGCGCAGGTCCGCGGCCAGTGTCTGCAGCGCGCCGGCGTCGGCATGGGCGACCGCGCCGCCGTGCTGCCACGGCGTGGGCAGCGCGCCGGTGGCGGGCAGCGCCGCACCGGCTTCGCACCAGGCCCACTTGAGGCGGGTATTGCCAATGTCGATCAGCAGATGCGGCGCGCTCATGCGGTGTCTCCCTGCCCCGGCGCGGGCCGCAGCGACAGCTCGCCGCTGGCGATGCGCTCAAGCCCCGCCGGCGTTTCCAGCAGCAGGTGGCCAGCCTCGTCGACGCCGCGCGCCATGCCTTCGGCGATCACCTTGCCATCGTGCAGCAGCCGCACCGGCTGGTCGCGGTAGGCATCGGCCGCAGACCAGCGCCGCGCCATCGGCCCGAAACCGTGCGCCAGGAACGCGGTGCGCATGGCCGCCAGCCGTTCCAGCAGCGCGGCCAGCAGGCGCGGGGCATCGCGCTGCGCGTCGAAGCCGGGCACGGCCTCGGCCACGCCAGCCAGCTCGCGGCCCAGTGCCGCTTCCATCTGCGCGTCGCGCACCAGGTTCAGGCCGATGCCGATCACGGCCCAGACACGCTGCGGCCCGGCGGGCACCGCCTCGATCAGGATGCCGGCCAGCTTGCGGCCATCGATCTGGAGGTCATTGGGCCATTTCAGCCCGATCCGTGCGCCGAGGCCCGCATCGACATCGCCCAAGGCCTCGGCCAGCGCCAGGCCCACGGCCAGGCTCAGGCCGCTCAACTGCGCCGGCGCCAGCGCCAGCGGCAGTGCCACCGAGAAGGTCATGCCTGCCTGCCCCTGCCACGGCCGGCCCTGGCGCCCGCGCCCCGCGGTCTGGCGGTAAGCCAGGCGCAGCACGGCGGCATCGGACCACGGCGCCTGGCGGCAGGCCGCGGTCAGGTCGGCATTGGTGGAGCCGGTTTCCTCCACCAGCTCCAGCGTCCAGTCGCTCAGCGCGGGCGACAGCATGCCGCGCAGCGCGCCGGCATCGATGCGCCAATCGGCGTTGGATGGGGCGGAAGGGTCGGATGGGGCAGGAGGAACGGCGGACATGCGCGGCAAAGGGCTGGGATCGATGGCGATCGTAGAAAACACAGGCGGGGACAGGGGTGCGGCCCGGGTGCCTGCGGCAGATGCCGCATTGTAGCCGCGCCGCCGCCTCGGCACGGCGCGGTCGCGCCAGCGGGGCGGGTGGCTTAGAATCGAGACTCGGCCATCACATCGCATGCCCTTGGAACGCCAGACGACGCCAGACTTCCATATCACGCGCGGGGACGGAACCGTCAGCGTAGAGCTGCGTGGCGACTGGACCGCGCTCGCCCTGGCCGGCTGCCACCAGGCGCGGCAGTTGCGCGCGCAGCTGCATGAGCTGGCGCAGGCGCCAGACAGCGCGCAGTGGTCGCTGGCCGGCGTCGAGCGGCTGGACCATATCGGCGGGCAACTGTTGTGGCAGGCCTGGAACGGCGCGCTGCCGCAGCGGCTCGATGCCAGCGAGGGCCAGCGCCGCGTGTTCGAGCGCATCGCCGCGGTGCAGGACGAGGGCTGGAAGAAGCACATGGTGGACCGCTTCAACCCGGTTACGCTGTTCGGCGCCAACGTGCTGTCGTTCGGCGCGCAGCTGGGCATCGGCGTCACCATGCTGGGCCAGCTGGCCTTCGACCTGCTGCGCCTTGCGCGCGTGCCGCAGCGCGGCCCCTGGCGAGAGATCTCGGCCAACATCTATAACGTCGGCTACAAGGCACTCGGCATCACCGCGCTGGTGGGCTTTTTGATCGGCATCGTGCTGTCGTACCTGTCGGCCAACCAGTTGCGCACCTTTGGCGCCAGCACCTTTATCGTCAACATCCTCGGCATGGCGGTGATCCGCGAGTTGGGCCCGGTGCTGGCGGCGATCCTGATCGCGGGGCGCTCGGGCTCGGCCATCACCGCGCAGATCGGCGTGATGCGCGTGACGGAAGAACTCGATGCCATGCGCGTGATGGGCATCTCGCACGGCTTCCGGCTGATCATGCCGCGCGTGATCGCGCTGGCCGTTGCGATGCCGCTGCTGGTGGCGTGGACGGACGTGATGGCGCTGGCCGGCGGCATGCTGGCCGCGCGCATGCAGCTGGGCATCAGCGCCGCCTTCTTCCTGCGCGAGCTGCCCGACGCCGTGCCGGTGGCCAACCTGTGGCTGGGCTTGGGCAAGGGCGTCGCCTTTGGCATCCTGATCGCGCTGACCGCGTGCCACTTCGGACTGCGCATCAAGCCCAACACGCAAAGCCTGGGCGAAGGCACTACCGCCTCGGTGGTGACCGCCATCACCATCGTGATCCTGGCCGACGCGGTCTTCGCCATCCTGTTCAAGGACGTGGGCCTGTGAGCGCGGCGCCAGCTACCGGCACCCCGGACGGGAAGGTCCGCAAGGACCGCACCCCGGTCATCGAGGTGCGCAACCTGGTCAAGCGCTTCGGCAAGGCCGTGGTGCATGACCATGTCAACCTGGACGTCTACCGCGACGAGGTGCTGTCGATCGTGGGCGGCTCGGGCAGCGGCAAGACCGTGCTGCTGCGCCAGATCGTGGGCCTGGAGCGGCCCACCTCGGGCAGCATCAAGGTGTTCGGCGAAGACCCGACCCGGCTGCGCCCGGCGCAGCTGCAGGCGCTGCGCAGCCGCTGGGGGCTGCAGTTCCAGCGCGGCGCGCTGTTCTCGGCGCTGTCGGTGATCGACAATATCGCGCTGCCCCTGCGTGAACTGCGCGCGCTGCCCGACAACCTGATCTGCCAGGCGGCGCTGCTCAAGCTGCAGCTGGTGGGCCTGTCGGCGCGCGATGCCGACAAGATGCCGTCGGACCTGTCCGGCGGCATGATCAAGCGCGTGGCGCTGGCGCGCGCGCTGGCGCTGGAGCCCGAGCTGCTGTTCCTGGACGAGCCCACCGCCGGGCTGGACCCGATGGCCTCGGACGACTACGTGGCGCTGATCCGCGAACTGCGCCGCGAACTGGGCCTGACCGTGGTGATGATCACGCACGACCTGGACACGCTGGTGGCGTTGTCCGACCGCGTCGCGGTGCTGGCCGACCACAAGGTGATCGCCGCGGCGCCGATCCCTGACGTGGTGAAGGTGGACCACCCCTTCATCCGCGAGTACTTCCTGGGCGAGCGCGCCCAGCGCGCCATGCAGGCGCTGCCACCGCACGGGCAGCCGGATGCGGCGCCCCCTGGAGAAGCATGATGGAAAACAAGTCACACGCATTCCTGGCCGGCGTGTTCACCATCGGACTGGCCGTGCTGGTGCTGTTCGCGATCTTCTGGTTCAGCAGCGACCACGCGGTGCGCGTGCCGTATGACCTGATCACGCGCTCCACCGTCAACGGCCTTGGCCCGCAGGCCGACGTCAAGTACCGCGGGCTGGCCGTGGGCAAGGTCGAGTCGATCAAGTTCGACCCGCAGGTGCCGGGCCAGATCATTGTGCGCGTCAACGTCAACAAGGACACGCCGATCACGCGCACCACCTATGGCACGCTGGGCTTCCAGGGCGTGACCGGGATCGCCTACGTGCAGCTCGACGACTCCGCCGCGCACGACCGCGCCACGGCCTCGCCGCCGTTGCCGACCTCGCCCAAGGCGGTGGCGCGCATCGCCATGCGCCCCGGCTTCTTCGAAGAGCTGGAAAAGCGCGGCGATTCGCTGCTGGCCCAGACTGAAACGCTGATGGCCTCGCTCAGCGACATGTTCCAGGGTGCCAACCGCGCCGAACTGATGGCAGCGATCCGCTCGGTGCGCAAGACCGCCGAGGACTACTCGCGGCTGTCCGATTCGCTGGCTCCGGCTGCGAGCCGGCTGCCCAGGGTGGCAGAGAACCTCAATGCCACGCTGGAATCGACCCGGCGCCTGACGCAGGAGCTGGCCAACCCCAACGGCACGGTGATGCGCACCGTCGACAGCGTCGGGCGCGACATGCAGGGCGCGGCCTCGTCGGTGCAGTCCGCGGCGGGCACCTTCAGCGAAGAGACCCTGCCGCAGCTCAATGGCCTGGCCCGCGACGCGCGCCAGACCGCGCGCACCTTCGAGCGCGCCGCCGGCCAGTTCAACGAGAGCCCGAGCAGCGTGCTGTTCGGCGCGCCCGCGCCCGCGCCGGGTCCGGGCGAGCCGGGCTTCAGCGCACCGTAGCGCGGCCCGCATGCCGCCCCTCACCCGATACCGCCAACCGCGAGATACCGCCGTGACCCCTGCGACCGAGATGCCACGCTTTCTCCGATCCGCGCGCTCCCGCCTCCGGGCCGCCCTGCTGCTGGCCGCCGCGGGGCTGGCGCTGTCAGGCTGCGCGCTGACGCGCGGCAATGATCCCACCGTCACCTACGACCTCGGCCCGCCGGCCGCCGCCACCCCCGGCAACGGGAACCCTGCGCCGGCGCGGCTGCCCAAACTGCGCTTGGCGCAGACCGACGGGCCCAACTGGCTGGATGGCAACGCCCTCTTCTACCGGCTGCAGTATGCGCAGGCGCAGCGCCTGCAGGCCTACGCCACGCAGCGCTGGGTGATGTCGCCCACGCGCCTGTTCGACGAGCGACTGCGCGAGGCCGTGGCCGCGCGCGGCACGCTGAGCTGGTTCGGCGACAGCAGCGTGCCTGCGCTGAAGGTGGACCTGATCGAGTTCGACCAGGTGTTCGACAGCGCCACCACCAGCGCAGGCGTGGTGCGGCTGCGCGCCACGGTGTTCCAGCAAGGCATGCTCGGCCAGCAGACCTTCGAGGCGCGCCGGCCCGCGGCCAGCGCCGATGGCGCCGGCGGCGTCAAGGCGCTGGCCGAGGCCAGCGACGCGGTGATCGCGGCGCTGCTCGACTGGATCGGCACGCTGCAGCTAAAGTAGACACGCAAGGAGACATGCCATGGAGCCGGCTCCCCTGCCGCCCTCCGCGCCGCCCCCGGCGGCTCAGCCAAGGCCAGAACCCACCAGCCCGCAGCACTCGCCGCTGGCCCGCGTGGGGCTGCTTTGCTTCACGCTGCTGGTCGTGTACGCCAGCCTGTACCCGTTCTCGGGCTGGGTCGACAACGGCGTTTCGCCGTTTGCCTTCCTGAGCGCGCCCAAGCCGCGCTACATCACCGACTTCGACCTGCTGACCAATGTGCTGGGGTACTTCCCGTTCGGCGCGCTGGTGGTGCTGTCGCTGCATCCGCGCATGTCGGGCGGGCGCGCCACGCTGGTGGCGCTGGTGGCCGGGGCGCTGCTGTCGGCCTGCATGGAGGCCTTCCAGACCTGGCTGCCAAGCCGCATCTCTTCCAATATCGACCTGATCACCAATGCGCTGGGCGCGCTGCTGGGCGGCGCGGTGGTGGCGCCGTTCACCCGGGCCCTGATCGACGACGGGCGCCTGACGCGCCTGCGCCATGCGTGGTTCGAGCCGCACGCCAGCTTTGCCATCATCCTGCTGCTGCTGTGGCCGTTTGCGCAGGTGTTTCCGCAAGAGCACCTGTTCGGCATGGGCGGCATCGTGCGCGAATGGCTGACCGACCCGGAGTCCTGGCCGATGCAGGTGCTGCAGATGGTGTTCCCGCAGCTGGAGGCCTGGCAGGATCATATCGGCCTGCGGCCCGAGGACATGCAGAGCCAGCAGTTGCTGGAATCGCTGGTGACCGCGAGCAGCTGGGTCGGCACGGGCCTGTTTGCCTCGATCGCAATGCGCCGCAGCGCGCCGATGCTGCGCATCCTGGCCGGCCTGCTGGCGGCGGCGCTGCTGCTCAAGGCCACCGCGGCCGAACTGCAGTTTCCGTCCGAGAGCGCCTTTGTCTGGCTGTCCGAGGGCGGGCGCTTTGCCTTGCTGACCAGCTCGCTGGTGCTGGCGCTGCTGCTGTACCTGCCGCGCTGGCTGCGCGCGGTGCTGGCGATGGTGGCGCTGATCGTGCTGGTGGTGCTGACCAATGTGCTGCCATCCAACCCCTATGCGTGGATCTCGGAGCAAGGCTGGCGCATGGGCCGCTTCATCCACTTCAACAGCCTGGCGCAATGGCTGGGCTGGCTGTGGCCGTTCCTGGCGTTCTGCTATGTGATCTGGCGCTTCGAACAGGTCAGCCTGCGCCGCCATGCCAGGAAAAAAGCCGCGGCGCGCCGTGAGGCGGCCGCGGCCGGTACGCAGGAATAGCCATAGCGCTGGCGGGCCTAGTGCAGTTGCCCGCCTTGCTCGCGCACATCGGCGCGGGTCGACAGCGCCGTCGCCACCGCCGCGCGCAATCCCTTCACCAGCGTTTCCTGCGCCAGGCTCGGCTGGCCCGGATGGCGCGCCGCCTGCTCGGGCAGGTAGGGGATATGGATAAAGCCGCCGCGCACGTCGCCATCCGGCTGCTGCGCCAGCCGGTGCATCAGCCCGTAGAAGACATGGTTGCAGACGAAGGTGCCGGCGGTCTGCGATACCGAGGCCGGCACGCCCGCCGCGCGCATGTCGCGCACCATCGCCTTGATCGGCAGCGTGGCAAAGTAGGCGGCCGGGCCGCCTGCCACGATGGCGGTATCGATCGGCTGGGCACCGGCGTTGTCGGCAATGCGCGCATCGTCGACATTGATCGCCACGCGCTCCACCGACATCTCGGTGCGCCCGCCGGCCTGGCCCACGGCAATCACCAGCGCGGGCCGCAGCACATCGACCAGCTCGCCGATGGTATCGATCGCCGCGCCGAACACGCACGGCAGCTGCCGCGCCACGATCACCGTGTCGCCCACGCGCTCGCCGTCGAGCGCGCGCACTGCCTCCCATGAGGGATTGATCGGTTCATTCTCGAACGGCTCGAAGCCGGTCAGCAGCACAGTACGCATGGCGGGGCTCCGCGGTTACATCAGGAAGTACAGCAGCGCGATATTGGCCACCAGGATCGCCAGCGCGGTGGGCACCTGCGCGCGGATCACGGCGTTCTTGTCGTCGAGTTCCAGCAGTGCCGCCGGCACGATATTGAAGTTGGCCGCCATGGGCGTCATCAGCGTACCGCAATAGCCCGAGAACATGCCGATCGCCGCCATCACCGCCGGGTTGCCGCCGAACATGCCGACCAGGATCGGCACGCCCACGCCGCCGGTCATCACCGGGAAGGCCGCGAAACCGTTGCCCATGATCACGGTGAACAGCGCCATGCCCACGCAATAGACCGCCACCGCCACCAGCTTGTAGTCCATGTTGATATAGGCGGTGGACAGGTGCGCCACGGCCTTGCCCACGCCCGCGTCGGCGAACACCAGGCCCAGCATCGCCAGCATCTGCGGCAGCACCAGTGCCCAGCCGAGCGAGTCGGTCAGCCGGCGCGACTCGCGCAGGCCCTGCGCCACGGTGTCGCGCGTGAGCCAGCACACCACCGCCAGCGAGATCAGGCAGCCGATCCCCAGCGAGACAAAGGTCACGTTCTTGGGATCGAGCAGCGGCACGCCGGCGATCTTGACGTCCTTGAACAGCATGGTGCCGATCACGGTCACCAGCGGGATCAGCAGCGCCGGGATGAACAGCTTGTTGCCCAGGCGGCGCGCGCTGGCGCGGCGTTCTTCCTCGGGCAGGCTGTGGTGCTTGCCGTGGCCGACGCCGCCGAAGCCCGCAATCAGCGCCATCACCACCGCGCCGATGCCGACCGCGGCCGGCGGCAGCCGGTCGCCAACCAGGAACACGATCGCGTACAGCAGCCAGAACAGGCCGGTGCTGAGGCGGCGCGGATGCTCGCGGTCGGCGAAGGTCATCAGCGCGGTGATCGCCAGCACCAGGCCGGCGAGCCAGTAGAGATATTCGATGGAAATGATCATGGCGCGCTCCTTACTCGGCGCTCTTAGCAGGCACGGCGGCCGGGGCGGCCTTGCCGCCCAGTTCGCGCTCAAGCCAGTGGTCCAGGCGCTTCAGGCGCACGGCGTGGATCAGGAAGGCGCAGATCGCGGTGGGGATGCCCCACACGGCAATATGCAGCGGCTCCACGTCGATGTTCGACGACAGCAGGAAGGTGTGCATCAGCGCGATCGCGCCGAAGGCCACGAAGATGTCCTCGCCAAAGAACAGGCCGACATTGTCGGTGGCGGCGCAGAACGCCAGGATGCGCTGGCGCACCGGCTCGGGCAGGTGGCCGAAGCGGTTCTCGGCCGCGCCCTCGGCCATCGGCGCCAGCAGCGGGCGCACCATCTGCGGGTGCCCGCCCAGGCTGGTCAGGCCGATCGCCGCGGTCAGCTCGCGCACGCCCAGGTAGACGATCAGCAGGCGGCCAACCGTGGCCGACGCGATGCGCGCAATCCATGCTTGCGCATGCTCGCGCAGCCCGTGCCGCTCCAGGAGGCCGATCACGGCCAGCGGCAGCAGGATGATCAGCGGCAGGTTGCGCGCCTTGACGAAGGCGGTGCCGATCGCCGAGAAGATCTGCATCAGCGGCATCGGCGCGGCCAGCCCGGTGGCCAGCGCGGCGAGCACCACCACCAGCATGGGATTGAAGCGCAGCACGAAGCCGATGATGATGACGCCGACCCCGACAAGGGGCCAGAGATTGACTGCCTGTTCCATAAGAGACACCAAACGAGTGTGATGGAGGCGAGCGGACGGCAGCCGTCTTACCGCACGACGGGGCCGGCCGCAGTGGATGCTGGCGGTTGAGACGAAACGCTCAGTCGCCGGCGCGAATCGCGATGCCTTCCGCGCCCAGCCGTTCCCGGATGCGGCGCGCAAAGGCCAGCGCGTGGGCGCCGTCGCCGTGCAGACACACGGTTTCGGCTTGAATCGGTACCCAGGTGCCGTCGATGGCGCGCACGCGTTTCTCGCGCACCATGGTCAGGGTCTGGTTCAGGGCGACTTCCTCGTCCTCATGCAGCGCACCCGGCGTGCCGCGCTTGACCAGCGTGCCGTCCGGGTTGTAGCCGCGGTCGGCAAAGACCTCCTGCTTGACGCGCAGGCCGGCCTCTTTGGCGATATCGATCATCTGGCTGCCGGCCAGGCCGAAGAACACCAGGTCGGCATCGAAGTCGCGCACCGCGCGCACGATGGCGCGGGCCAGCGCCGGATCGCGCACGGCCTGGTTGTACAGCGCGCCATGCGGCTTGACGTGATGCAGCTCGCCGCCCTGCGCGCGCACGATCGCGTCGAGCGCGCCGATCTGGTACAGCACGTCGGCGTAGACGGCTTCCGGGTCGCGCTGCATCTCGGTGCGGCCGAAGTTCTCGCGGTCGGGATAGCTCGGGTGCGCCCCGATCGCCACGCCGCGCTCCAGCGCCCACTTCACCGTCTGCACCATGGTGGCCGCGTCGCCCGCGTGCCAGCCGCACGCGATATTGGCCGAACTGATCAGCGCCAGCAGCGCCTCGTCGTTGTCACAGCCTTCGCCGAGATCAGCGTTCAAATCGATCTGCATTGCCATTCTCCTGTGCGGCGCATTGCGTCGCCCGATTACAGTTGCGCGTGCGCGCCTATGCGGCCACGCGCGTGCGTGCGCGCCGCCGTGCGGCGATGGGCATGCCATCGCCCTGCCACTGCAGCGCCTGGTCGATCAGGCGCAGGTAGCGCTCCAGCTCGGCCTGCGCCGCCTCTGCCTGCGCCAGCGTCACCTGCACGAAACGCACCGGCGCACCCAGCGGCACCTGTGCCAGCCGCCACAGGTCCGCGCCGATCACCACGCCGATCTTGGGATAGCCGCCGGTGGTCTGCGCATCGGCCATCAGCGCGATCGGCTGGCCGCCCGGCGGCACCTGCATCACGCCCGGCACCACGCCATGCGACAGCAGGTCGGCGCTGCGCTCGGCGCGCCGCGCCAGCGCGGGCCCGTTCAGGCGCAGCCCCATGCGGTTGCTGTTGGGCGTGACGGTCCAGTCGGCCTGCCACAGCGCGGCCTGCGATGCCGCGTCGAAGTCCTCATATTCAGGCCCCGGCAGCATGCGGACCGGCGTGGCCTTGCCCTCGATGCTGGCGGGCAGCGCCCACGCCGGCGCCTGTACGCCGATCCAGTCGGTCTCGGCCACCAGCCCCGGGCGCGCCGCCGCCAGGCGGTCGCCTTCCTGCAGCGCGCGCCCGCCCAGCCCGCCAAAGCCTGACTTCAGGTCGGTGCTGCGCGAACCCATCACCGGCTCGACGTCGATGCCGCCCGCCACGCACAGGTACACGCGCGTGCCGCCGCGCGTCGACGGCAGCGTCAGCGTCTCGCCCTTGTGCACGTCAAAGGCATGCCACGACCACACCGGCACGCCGTCCAGGTTGGCGCCGCATTCGGCGCCGGCCAGCGCCACGCGCATATCGGCATGGAAGCGCAGCGCGGCGCGGCCCAGCGTGAATTCAATGGCGGCGCAGCCCGGCGCATTGCCGAGCAGGCGGTTGCCGACTTCCACCGCCAGCATGTCCATGGCCCCGCAACGGCCGACGCCAAAACGGCGAAAGCCGGTACGGCCCAGATCCTGCACCGAGGCGAGCGCGCCGGGACGAATGACTTCGATCACGCGATGACTTCCTCGGCAACAAAGCGCACGGTATCGCCGGGCGCAAACAGGGACGGCGGATCCCGGTCCGCCACGAAGAGCTCGGCGTCGGTGCGCCCGATCAGCTGCCAGCCGCCCGGCAGCACCGCCGGATAGATCCCGGTCTGCTCGCCACCAATGCCGACCGACCCGGCCGGCACCGCCACGCGCGGCTCACGCCGGCGCGGCGTGGCCAGCTCCGGCGCCAGGCCGCCCATATAGGCAAATCCCGGCTGGAAGCCCAGGAAGTAGACGACGTACTCGCCGGCAGCGTGGCGGCGCACCACTTCCTGCGGCGTCAGCCCGGTATGGGCCGCCACATCGCCCAGGTCCGGGCCATGCTCGCCGCCGTAGCGAACCGGGATCTCCACCAGCTTGCCGGTCGCATTGCGCGCCTCGCCCGAGGCCCACGCGAGCTTCAGGTTGCGCTCCAGCGCGTCCACATCGGCGCTGCCGTCGAAGATCACGGTCAGGTTGTTCATGCCCGGCACCACGTCAACCACCCCGCGCCAGTCCGCTGCCCGGGCAGCCATCGCCCAGATCCGGCGCTGGACTTCCAGCGAGGCGGGGGGAGCCACGCTGTACAGCAGCGCCTGTTCGGCGAGTCGGTGGACGGTGCAGTTCATGAGATTCCCGGTAGCGCACTTGCTACCAGTTTAGACAGGCAAGCCGGAATGTGACGTGTTTGTATTTCATCGATAATTTATCGATGAATTCATCATATCGAAACGAAGCGAGGAGAAACAGTCAGGATTGACCCTAGGGGCGCAAGGGCCACTGCGACCGGCTGCACCATGGCTGGGCACCAAAGAAAAACGGCCGGGAAATCCCGGCCGTCTCGTCTCGATCAGTGTGCAGCGCTGTCGTTCAGGCAAACCCCGCCTGATGCGCCTGCTGGTCAGCATGGTACGAACTCCGCACCATCGCGCCCACCGCAGCGTGGGTGAAGCCCATCTTGTAGGCCTCTTCCTCGAACATCTTGAACGTATCGGGATGCACGTAGCGCAGCACCGGCAGGTGGTGGTTGGACGGCGCCAGGTACTGGCCGATGGTCAGCATGTCGATATCGTGGGCGCGCATGTCGCGCATGACTTCGAGGATTTCCTCGTCGGTCTCGCCCAGGCCCACCATCAGGCCGGACTTGGTCGGCACGTTGGGGTTGCGGCGCTTGAATTCCTGCAGCAGCTTGAGCGAGTGCGCATAGTCCGCGCCCGGGCGGGCCTGCTTGTACAGGCGCGGCACGGTTTCCATGTTGTGGTTCATCACGTCCGGCGGGCACGCCTGCAGGATGTCCAGCGCCTTGTCCAGGCGGCCACGGAAGTCGGGCACCAGCACTTCGATGCGGGTAATGGGCGACAGCTCGCGCGTCTGCGAAATGCAGTCGACATAGTGCTGGGCGCCGCCGTCACGCAGGTCGTCGCGGTCGACGCTGGTGATCACGACGTAGTTCAGCTTGAGCTGGGCGATGGTGCGGGCAAGGTTGCCCGGCTCGTTCACATCCAGCGGATCGGGGCGGCCGTGGCCCACGTCGCAGAACGGGCAGCGGCGCGTGCACTTGTCGCCCATGATCATGAAGGTGGCGGTGCCCTTGCCGAAGCACTCGCCGATATTGGGGCAGCTGGCTTCCTCGCACACCGTCACCAGGTTGTTGGCGCGCAGGATGTCCTTGATCTCATAGAAACGCGAATTGCCGGTGGCGGCCTTCACGCGGATCCAGTCCGGCTTCTTGAGCTTTTCGGCCGGCACGATCTTGATGGGGATGCGTGCGGTCTTGTCGGCCGACTTCTGCTTGCGGGTCGGGTCGTACTGCTCCGCGGGGGACTGCGGGGCTTCGCTGGAAGTGGCGATCAGGGCGTCGCTCATACATTTCTCCGCACGCGCTCAGCGTGCATTTCGCTTTTGACTAGGAGGCCAGGGCCGTCTCACTCGGCTGCTTCGCTTCAGCCGGGGCGGCAGTTCCTTCGGCAGCCAGCGCGCGGGCTTCGTGCGCTGCCAGCACCTCGCACAATGCTGCCGCCAGGCGCTGTGCGATTTCCGGTTGTTGTGCCGCGGTCACGGGCAAGGGGGCGCCGTTGGCATCCGCCGCCGCGAAGGTGGCGCCCGCGGTGGCCATGTCGACTGTTTCCAGCCCGGCATAGCCGCAGGGATTGATGCGCAGGAACGGCGACAGGTCCATCTGCACGTTGAGGCTGACGCCGTGGTAGCTGCAGCCGTTGCGGATCTTGAGGCCGAGCGCGGCAATCTTGGCGCCCTGGTGCGGCCCGTCGGACAGGTAGATGCCGGGGGCGCCGGGCTTGCGTTCGGCTGCGAGATTATACGCTGCGAGCGTGTCCAGCACCGCCTGCTCGATGCCGTGCACCAGTTCGCGCACCATCAGGTGGCGGCGGCGCAAATCGAGCAGCAGGTAGGCCACGACCTGGCCGGGACCGTGATATGTGATCTGTCCGCCACGGTCGATCTGCACGACCGGGATGTTGTCATCCGGCGACAGCAGGTGTGCGGGATCGCCCGCCTGGCCCAGCGTGTAGACCGGCGGATGCTCGACCAGCCAGACCTGGTCGGGCGTCTCGGGCGTGCGTGCGGCGGTGAAGGCGCGCATCGCGTCGAAACACGGCTGATAGTCCTCGCGGCCGCGTTCGATGACTTGAATCGGATGCATGGCGAGAGTGTAACGAAAAGGGCCGGCTTGCGCCGGCCCTGCCTCGGTCACTTCTGTTGCCCGCTCAGGGCGTCGTCCGGCGGGAATGGTCCGATGCGTCACGCGACCAGACCAGACGAAGTTGCCCGCGGTCGCGGTGTGATGCGGACGATGCCCCGTCGGCCTTTGCCTCAGGATGCGGTGACCTGGTCCTGGTTAGGCGTCCACTCCGTGCCTCGAACCAGGCGGCGCAGGCTGCGGTACACCAGGTGCGGCACGTCAGCCAGCGCCAGCGCCGGGCGGCGGGCCTCCGCGATCAGGGCGAGGCGCACCGGTTGCAGCGCACGCGGGTCAACGCTCAGCACCACCTCGTCACCCGAGCGCAGCAGCAGGCTGCCGCCACAACGCAGCCAGTAGTCCTCTGAATCTTTCTCGCGGGTCAGCCATACGTCGGTGCCGCGGGCCTCTTCGACATGCAGGCGCTGGGCAGCATGCACCGACAGCGTGGTGACTTCGCCAGGATTCAGGGTGAACACAGTCGTTGTGAGCACGGTTTTCATGGTGGTTCTCCGTTCAGCCGGCCTCGGCGGGGATACGCCAGGCACAGTACGAATTCGCAGCGGGGCACCGGAACTGGCCCGGCAAGGGGACCAGGCCAGTTAAATCCTATGAATATCGCCGTGAAGTAAATGACTACTGCGGGGGCCGGTGATGGAATATTAGTGATTGTCCGACCACTATCAAAACGATATATTTTCCTGGTTCTTGTTAGACAAATTCACATACACACGACCGCCTGGAGACGACCATGGCCTGGAAGAGCGCCTGGGAAAAGGACCTGCCACGCGGCTGGCACCGCGAGCTGCCGCGACTGCCGGCGCTGACCGCGCTGCGCGCCTTCGAGGCCGCGGCGCGGCATGAGAGCTTTTCGCGCGCGGCCACGGAGCTGTTTGTCACGCACGGCGCGGTCAGCCACCAGATCCGCGCGCTGGAAGAAGAGCTGGGCATGCCGCTGTTCGAGCGCCACGGCAAGCGCGTCGCGCTGACGCCGTCGGGGCGCCTCTATGCCGAGCGCGTGCGCGACGCGCTGCTGCAGATCGCCGATGCCACGCACGCGCTGCAGGCCGGCAACCGCGACAAGCGCCTGACCATCAGCACCATGCCATCGTTTGCCGCGCGCTGGCTGACGCCGCGCATCGGCAGCTTTATCGAGCGCCACCCGGAGCTGGATGTCGAACTGCTGTCCTCGAACACGCTGGTCAGCTTCGCGCATGAGGAGGTCGATATCGCGCTGCGCATGGGCAGCGGCGACTATCCCGGGCTGTACGTGGAACGGCTGCTGGACGACGTCTTCTTCCCGGTCTGCAGCCCCGCCTTCAATGGCGGACGCCTGCCCGAACGGCCACAGGACATGGCCGGGCTGCCGCTGCTGCGCGGCGAGGGCGATCCGTGGAAGCCGTGGTTCGAGGCCGCCGGGCTGGACTGGCCCGAGCCGCGCAAGGGGCTGCTGCTGGAAGACTCTTCGCTGCTGCTGCAGGCCGCGTCCGAAGGCCACGGCATTGCCCTGATCCGCTCGTCGCTGGCCTACAACGACCTGCTGGCCGGGCGCGTGGTGCGGCTCTTTGATGTCAGCATCCCCTGCCCGTGGCTGCTGTACTTCGTATGCGCGCCGGGCTCGCTGAACCTGCCCAAGGTGCAGGCGTTCCGCGGCTGGCTGCTGCCGGAGATCGAGCGCTTCCGCGGGGTGCTGGCGCAGTGGGAGTGAACTAGTCTTCCGACGCTTCGGCTGGATCGCCGGGGTCGGCGGCTGCGTCCGCCGCCGGCTTGGCGCGCGCCCGGCCCGCACGGGGATGGGCCTTGTCGTAGACCTTCGCCAGGTGCTGGAAATCGAGCGCGGTATAGACCTGCGTGGTCGAGATGCTGGCATGGCCCAGCATCTCCTGCACCGCGCGCAGGTCGCCCGACGACTGCAGCACGTGGGTGGCAAACGAATGCCGCAGCATATGCGGATGCACATCGGCCGGCACGCCGGCGCGCAGCGCCTGTTGCTTGAGCCGCAACTGCACCGTGCGCATCGACAGGCGCCGCCCGCGCGGGCCGAGAAACAGGGCGTGGGCATCTTCCGGCAAGGCGCCGGGGCGCAGCAGCGTGTCACGCACCGCCAGCCAGGCGCGCAGCGCCTCGATGGCCTTGCTGCCGACCGGCACCGAGCGCTGGCGCGAACCCTTGCCGGTCACGGTGACTTCCGCCCCGGCCAGGTCGAGCCAGCCGCTGGAGCGATAGCCGTCGGCATCGGCATAGCGCAGGTCCAGCTGCACCAGCTCGGACAGCCGCAGCCCGCTTGAATAGAACAGCTCATAGACCGCATGGTCGCGCAGTGCCTGGGCATCCGTGCCGGCAGGATGCGCGACCAGTGCCACCGCGTGCTCAACCGACAGCGCCTTGGGCAGCGCGTGGCCCGAGCGCGGCGCGCGCACGCCGTCGACCGGATTCACTGTGACGCCATGGCCATGGCGCGCCGCCCACTGGAAGAAACCGCGCCAGGCCGACAATGTGCGCGCAATACTGGTGCCGACCAGCCCGGCGCCATGCAGCCGCGCGGCAAAGTTGCGGATATGGTGGGTCTGCAGTGCCAGCAGGGCCACGCCGGGCGCATAGCGCGCCGCGTGCCCCTGCAGCACGCGCAGGTCGCGGCTGTAGCTGGTCAGCGTGTGCCCGGCCAGCTTGCGGCTGCCGCGCAGCCAGTCGAGGTAGCGCGTGACCAGCGGCTCGGGTGCCGGCGGCGGGCTGTCGCTGGCAGGCGCGATATCCGCAACCACGCTGCGGGGCGGCCGGCGTGCAGTCATGGCGTCAGGCGTGGGCCACCGCGCCTCAGTCGCGCAGCCGGTGCAGCGCTGCACCGGCGACTTCGCCGATCTGCGACAGGTAGGCGGTGCCCATGCCTTCGTGGAAACGGCGCGGATCGGGCGAGCCCAGCACCAGCAGGCCAAAGGCGGCACCGCGCACGTCGGAGGCGGCCTCGGCATCGCCGGCACGCACCGGCACGCGCAGCGTCACCATCGCCAGCGAGGTGATGTCGTCGCGCTCCAGCAGCCCCGCCGCCTCGAAGCCGCCGTTGCTGCCGCAGTACGGCGCACGCAGGCCTTCGGCAAAGATGCGCAGGTCTTCGCTGGCGCCCTGCGCCACTTCCATATGGACGTATTGCTCGGCGACATCCCACAGCCTGAGCGCCACCGCCGGCACGTCGAACACCTGCTGCAGGCCGTCCTGCACCGCATAGGGCAGCGCGTGCGAATCGGCTTCGGCCAGCAGGCGCAGCTGCCAGGCATGCATGCGCTGCTGGGTGCGGTCGTTGTCATGGCCGTGGCGGACCAGGTCCGCCAGGCGCAGCTCCAGGCCCTTGTTCTTCTCGCGCAGGATTTCCATCTGGCGCTCCTGCAGCGACACGGCGCGGTGGCTGTGCGGGCTGGTCAGCTGCACCGCGGCCAGCAGCTCGGCGTGTTCTTCGAAGAATTCGGGGTGGCTCTGCAGGTAGGCGGCAACGTCTTGGGCGTTCATGGGGCGTGGACCGGTAGAGGTAAAGTGGGTGGCAGTTTAGCAAAGGGGGCCGACGGCACAGCCGCGGCCCCCTTTTTACGCAGGCTGCGCTACGTCTGGATCAGCCGCTTCTGCCGCGAAATGCTCATCAGGATGCCGATGCCCGCGCCCAGCGTCACCAGCGCGGTGCCGCCATAGCTCATCAGCGGCAGCGGCACGCCCACCACCGGCAGGATGCCGCTGACCATGCCCATGTTGACGAAGGCATAGGTGAAGAAGATCAGCGTGATCGATCCCGCCAGCAGCCGCGAGAACAGCGTCGGCGCATTGGCCGCGATAAACAGGCCGCGGAAGATCAGCAGCAGGTACAGCACCAGCAGCACCGCATTGCCGATCAGGCCGAACTCTTCCGAGTACACGGCGAAGATAAAGTCGGTGTGCTTTTCCGGGATGAACTCCAGGTGCGTCTGCGTGCCCTTGAGCCAGCCCTTGCCATCGACCCCGCCGGAGCCGATGGCGATGATCGACTGGATCGTGTGGAAGCCCTTGCCCAGCGGATCGCTGGTCGGGTCCAGCAGCGTGCAGACGCGGTGCTGCTGGTAGTCGTGCAGCACCGGCCAGTTCACGCCCGGCGCGCACATATCGTTCTGAAACGTGATCAGCAGCGTGATCGCCACCACCAGCAGCCCCAGCAGCGGCAGGATCAACCGCCACGACAGGCCCGCGAAGTAGATCACGTACACGCCCGCGGCCATCACCAGCAGCGCCGTGCCCAGGTCAGGCTGCTTGGCGATCAGGCCGACCGGGATCAGCAGCAGCAGCAGCGCCACCACGAAGTCGAACCACTTGATCACGCCCTCGCGCTTCTGGAAATACCACGCCAGCATCAGCGGCATCGAGATCTTCATGATCTCGGACGGCTGGATCACCATGCCGACATAGAGCCAGCGGCGCGCGCCCTTGCGGATCAGGCCGAACATGGCCACCGCGATCAGCAGCGCCACCCCGACCGTATAGATCGGCACCGCCACCCGCATCAGCGTCTGCGTGGGCAGGTAGGCGATCACCATCATCACCACATACGACAGCAGGATATTGCGCAGCTGGTCCTCGACCCGGCCCGGCATGTCGATGGCGGCCGAGTACAACGCCACGATGCCGGTGGCGAACAGCAGGAAGACAATCAGCGAGAGTGGTTTGTCAAAACCGGTCAGCGCGGTCTTGATCAGGGACAGGACGCGGCGTCGATCCATGCGCGTCTCCTTCAGCGAGTGGCGTCGGCACCGCTGGCTGCCTTGGCAGCCACGGGCTTGACGCGTGGTTTGGGCGCGGGCGCCTTGGCCGGCACGACCGGCGCGGAAGCCGGCGGCGGCACCTGCGGCTTGCTGTGGCCCAGCGCCTGCAGCATGCGTTCATCCAGTGTCTGCACGGCCGAGGCCGGTGCGATGGCGGCCGGGTCCAGCGCCGCCGCGATCGCGTCAGACGCCCCGGCATGCGCGCCCGACGCCGCGGCGACCGCGCTGGCGGCCGCGCCGCTGGACATCACGGTGGCGCTGGCGATGCTGGCGGTCTGGCCGGTGGTAAACACGCTCGGCGTAGCCACCGGCGGGCGGCCCGCCATGCGCTCGGCTTCCGGCGGCGCGATGGCTTCCAGCTCGGCCGGCCATTTGCCGGTCAGGTAGTAGTCCATCAGCTTGCGCGCGATCGGCGCGGCCACCGCGGCGCCGAAGCCGGCGTTCTCGACGATCAGCGCGATCGCGATCTTCGGGTTGTCCGATGGCGCAAAGGCGGTGTACAGCGAGTGGTCGCGCTTGCGCTCTTCCAGCGCGTGGTGGTTGTACTTCTCGCCCTTGCCAAGGCTGTAGGTCTGCGCCGTGCCGGTCTTGCCGGCGGATTCATAGGCCGCGCCGGCAAACACGCGCGCGGCCGTGCCGGAGTGCGTCACCGCCACCATGGCGCGCTTGATCACGTCGATATCGGCCTGCTTGAGCGGAATCCGATAGCTTTCCTTGGGCACCGTCAGCGTGCGCTTGCGCGTGACCGCGTCTTCCACGGCCTTGACCAGGTGCGGCTTCATCACGCTGCCGTTGTTGACGATCACCGAGGTGGCCTGCGCCAGCTGCAGGATGGTGAAGCTGTTGTAGCCCTGGCCGATGCCCAGCGAGATGGTCTCGCCGTCATACCACTTCTGCTGCTCGGGCTTGCGGTAGGCCTTGCGCTTCCACTCGGTCGACGGCAGGATACCCCGGCTTTCGCCCTCGACGTCGATGCCGGTGATCTGGCCGAAACCCAGCGGCTTCATGAAGTCATGGATGGCGTTGACACCCATGTCGCGCGCCAGCGCGTAGTAATAGGTATCGCACGACTGCACGATCGAGCTGTGCATGTCGACCCAGCCGTGTCCGCCCGGCTTGTCGTCGCGGAAGGTGTGGTTGCCCAGCGTGAAGAAGCCCGGATCGGACATGCCCCAGGCCGCGGTGCGCTTGCCGGTGGTCAGCGCCGCCAGTGCCATGAAGGGCTTGTAGGTCGAGCCCGGCGGGTAGGTGCCGCGCAGCGGTCGGTTCAGCAGTGGCTTGTCGGGCGAGTTGTTGAGCTCGTTCCAGGTATTGGTGTCGATGCCTTCGACGAACAGGTTGGGATCGTAGGTCGGCTTGGAGACGAAGGCCAGGATGTCGCCCGTGGACGGCTCGATCGCCACCAGCGCGCCGCGGCGGTCGCCGTAGAGCGCCTCGGCCAGCTGCTGCAGGCGGATGTCGAGCGACAGGATCAGGTTGTTGCCGGGCGTGGCGGGCGAGGTCGACAGCGTGCGGATCGGGCGCCCGCCCGCGCTCACTTCCACTTCCTCGAAGCCGGTCAGGCCGTGCAGCTCGGTCTCGTAGCTCTGCTCCAGGCCGATCTTGCCGATGTAATTGGAGCCCTTGTAGTTGTCGACGTCCTTGCGCGGGTCGTATTTGGCGCTCTCGGCATCGTTGGCCTCGTCCATGGCCTCGATGCGCTCCTGGTCGCGCTGCGAGATGCGGCCGATATAGCCAATCACGTGCGAGGCCGACTCGCCCAGCGGATACTGCCGGAACAGCCGCGCGCGCACGTCCACGCCCGGGAAGCGGAAGCGCTGCGCGGAGAAGCGCGCCACTTCCTGGTCGCTCAGCTGGCTGCGCAGCGGCAGGCTCTCGAAGCTGCGCGATTCTTCCATCAGCCGCTTGAAGCGGCGCCGGTCGCGCTGCTGGATGTCCACCAGCCCTGACAGGCTCTCGATGGTGTTGTCCAGCGTATCGGTCAGCTTGGACGGCGTGATCTCGAGCGTGTACGCCGAATAATTGCGCGCCAGCACGATCCCGTTGCGGTCCATGATGAGGCCGCGATTGGGCTCGATCGGCGCCACCGAGATGCGGTTGTCCTCGGCCTTGGCCGAGTACTGGTCATGCTTGTACCACTGCAGCCACAGGAAGCGCGTGAACAGCAGGCCAAAGCAGATCACCGTGAACAGGGCCGCGGCCGCCACGCGGATGCGGAAGCGGCCGATTTCCAGTTCGACGTTGCGGATTTCGGTCATGGTACTGCGTGGCCTGGAGGGGGCGGTGGTGGGCGGTGGCGGATGATGGCGAAAAGCGGCGTCAGATCGGCCGGGTCTCGTCGACATCGCTCGAACGGCGCTGCGGCGCCAGCAGCAGGCTGGTGGCCAGCGGCCACAGCAGCGCCTCGATCGCCGGCGCCAGCAACAGTTGCCAGCCCGGCAGCGGCGCGCCCATGGCCAGCCGGATCAGCACCGGCACCGCGTGCACGATGAACAGCAGCGGCAGCACGTGCAGCGCCTGGGTATAGACGGTGAACCACAGCACGCGGCGGTGGATGGTGATGGCAAAGTAGGCCAGCAGGGTGTAGGCCAGCGCGTGCTCGCCCAGCAGCCGTGCATCGTGCACATCCATCAGCAGGCCCAGCAGGAAGGCCACGCCCATGCCCACCTTGCGCGGCTGGTGGATGTTCCAGAACACCAGCACCAGCGCCACCATGTCGGGGACCCACAGCGTGGTGCCCCAAGGCATCAGGTTGAACAGGAACGCCAGCACGAAGCTGAAGGCGATAAAGACTGGATTGACCGGCCGCAGCAGGTATTGGGGATTGGTCACCGTGGTGCCTCCTTGGCGGGCGCGGCCTTGGCAGCTGCTGCGCTATCGGCGGCAGCGCGCGCCGCGGCGGACTTGGCGCCCCTGACCGGCGCCTCCGGCTTGGCTTCGACCGTTTCCCGCGCGGGGATGGCCGCGTCGTAGCGCACCACCAGCAGCTGGCGGTGCGCGCGCACGCCGGCCACCGGCTCGCAGTACACGCGCGAGAACGCGGTATCGGCCTTGCGCTCGATATGGACGATCTTCGCCACCGGCAGGCCCGGCGGGTAGGTGCCGTCCAGGCCCGAGGTCACCAGCAGGTCGCCCTGCTGCAGGTCGGCGGCGGCGGCCATGAAGCGCAGGTCCAGCTGGCCCGCGCGCGCGCCGCCGAAGGCCACGCTGCGCAGGCCGTTGCGCACCACCTGCACGGGGATGGCCTGGTCCTTGTCGGTCAGGAGCGTCACCTCGGACTGGAACGGCGACACGCGCGTGACCTGCCCCACCACGCCGCGCTCATCGATCACCGGGTAGCCGGCACGCAGGCCGTGCTGGCTGCCCTTGTCGATCACGATGCGCTGGCTGTACGGATCGCGCGCGTCATACAGGATCTCGGCGGCCGTCACCGGCGTGGCCGACTGCTGCGCCAGCCCGAGCAGCTTGCGCAGCTGGTTGTTCTCGGACTCAAGCTGCGCCTGGCGCACCGAGGCCTGGGCCTGCTGCACGGCGTTCTGGCGCAGTTCGCGGTTCTCGGTGGCGAGCATCGCCGACGACTGCGCGTAGTCGAACATCGTGCGCAGCGCGTCGCGCGGCGTCAGCACCAGGCGCTCGACCGGCATCAGCACGGTGGCGGCAACCTGCCGGCCCACGCTGAGCGCGTCGAAACGGGCATCGACCACCAGCAGCGCCAGCGCGATGGCCACGTAGAGGACCAGCCTGGCGACTGCCGAGGTGCCTTGCTTGAAGAGCGGCGGAGGGGAGTAATCCATTTACCCGAACAAAGGCCGGAGCCCACGCGGAAACGCCCCGCCGCCCGCCGTGCCGCGCCCGAGTCCCTTGCGGGGACGGGAGCGGCACGGTCGGGCGGCGGGAGCTGCCGGGGCCTGGCCCCGGCGGATGAGGCGCCGCGACGCCGCCCTGATCGCTGGATCCGGCAGGCCGCGCATCGCCACGTGAGCGTCCTTCTTACTCGTAGGAGAAGATGCTGCCGAGCTTGTCCATGCGTTCCAGCGCCATGCCGGAGCCGCGCACCACGCAGGTCAGCGGGTCTTCGGCCACCAGCACCGGCAGGCCGGTTTCTTCCGCCAGCAGGCGGTCCAGGTCGCGCAGCAGCGCGCCGCCGCCGGTCAGCATCATGCCGCGCTCGGCGATGTCGGCGCCCAGTTCGGGCGGGGTCTGTTCCAGCGCGATCTTCACCGCCGACACGATCTGGTTCAGCGGATCGGTCAGGGCTTCCAGGATTTCGTTGGACGACACCGTGAAGGCGCGCGGGATGCCTTCGGACAGGTTGCGGCCCTTGACTTCCATCTCGCGGACCTCGGAGCCCGGGAAGGCCGAGCCGATTTCCTTCTTGATGGCCTCGGCGGTCTGTTCGCCGATCAGCATGCCGTAGTTGCGGCGGATGTAGTTGACGATGGCCTCGTCGAACTTGTCGCCGCCCACGCGCACCGAACCCTTGTAGACCATGCCGCCCAGCGAGATGATGCCCACCTCGGTGGTGCCGCCGCCGATATCCACCACCATCGAGCCCGACGGCTCAGACACCGGCAGGCCGGCGCCGATCGCGGCCGACATCGGCTCCTCGATCAGGTAGACCTGGCTGGCGCCGGCGCCCAGCGCCGATTCGCGGATGGCGCGGCGCTCGACCTGGGTCGAGCCGCACGGCACGCAGATGATGATGCGCGGGCTCGGACGCAGCAGCTTGCTGTCGTGCACCATCTTGATGAATTGCTTGAGCATCTGCTCGGTGACGGTGAAGTCGGCGATCACGCCGTCCTTCATCGGGCGGATCGCCTCGATATTGCCCGGCACCTTGCCCAGCATCTGCTTGGCTTCCTTGCCCACTGCCGTGATGGTCTTCTTGGCGTTGGGGCCGCCTTCCTGGCGGATTGCAACGACCGAGGGCTCGTCCAGCACGATGCCCTTGTCGCGCATGTAGATCAGCGTGTTGGCGGTGCCGAGGTCGATCGCCAGGTCGTTGGAGAAGTAGCTGCGGAGAAATCCGAACATCAGGAATCCTGTCTGTGGTGGTGTTCGCGGGTAGGCGAAGCGGCCGGCACCGCGGGCGGTCCGGCCACGAAATACGTTGTGTTGAATACGGAATGGTTCCCGGCTTCCCGGTCCGCCCGCCGTCCGGCACGGGGGCTGCCCGGGCCGGGATGGGATTGGGAACGGCACCGCCGGCGCACCGTGCGCGCCGGCCCTACGGGAACCTTTGATTAGACCCCGCGGAAAAGTTCGCGGAAATGTGCAGGCACCGGCGCACAATGTCGAATGACTTGCGACATGCGGTGACCGGCTGCAGAGGCCTAATCAGAGGACCCAGGTTCGCCCTTCGGGCGCCTGTGGATGCCAGGCGCAAGCGCGCCGGCCAGCGGCCGGCTTGCGGCCATGTGGCGTAAGCGTTGCCAAGGGTCGGTAACTCGCAATGATACCTTATAATTCCTGCTGCTTCGGGCGTTTACAGCCTGAAAATACCTGTAATTCCGACGACTCCGGGGCGCCACTCCGGCGCCCCCGGTCAGGCCACGGGCCGTGCGACTCAGCCGCCCCATGAGCCAGCCGCCGGCGCAGCCCGCGCCCTCCGCATCCGAGCATCCGAACCACCACGCCATGGCCCTCGCTCTATCCGACGTCAAGCGCATCGCCCACCTGGCCCGCATCGAAACCAGCGATGACGAGGCCGCCCAGACGCTTGCGCAGCTGAACAACTTTTTCTCGCTGGTCGAGCAGATGCAGGCGGTCGACACCACCGGCATCGAGCCGCTGGCCCACCCGCTGTCGGCCGTGCGCGACATGGTCCAGCGCCTGCGCGAGGACGTGGTCACCGAATCCGACCGCCGCGCCGACTACCAGCGCCCCGCGCCGGCCACCGAAGACGGCCTGTACCTGGTGCCCAAGGTCATCGAATGACCGCCGCCCGGCCCGGACCCGACGCACCCGTGCATGCCTGTCCGCCGCCGGCCACCCGCCAGTACGCTACCCCTGATGCCAACCGACTGTCATGCCCTTTTCCGCTGATTCCGTGACCTCCCTGCGCCAGCTTGCCGATGCGCTGGCCGCGCGCTCCGTCTCCGCCGAGGAACTCGCACGCGAGTACCTGGCCCGCATCGAGCAGGCCGCCGCGCTCAACGCCTTTATCCACGTCGATGCCGAGCGGACCCTGGCGCAGGCGCGCGCCGCCGATGAACGCCGCGCCCGCGGCGAGGCCGCGCCGCTGACCGGCGTGCCGATCGCGCACAAGGACGTGTTCGTCACGCGCGGCTGGCGTGCCACCGCCGGCTCGAAGATGCTGGGCAACTATGAAAGCCCGTTCGACGCCACCGTGGTCGAGCGCATGGCCGCGGCCGGCATGGTCACGCTGGGCAAGACCAATATGGACGAGTTCGCGATGGGCTCGTCCAACGAGAACTCGCATTTCGGCCCGGTGCAGAACCCCTGGGACACCAGCCGCGTGCCCGGCGGCTCGTCGGGCGGCTCGGCCGCGGCCGTGGCCGCCGGCCTGGCCCCCGCCGCCACCGGCACCGACACCGGCGGCTCGATCCGCCAGCCGTCGTCGTTCTCGGGCATCACCGGCATCAAGCCGACCTATGGCCGCGTGTCGCGCTACGGCATGATCGCCTTCGCCTCGTCGCTGGACCAGGCCGGCCCGATGGCCCATACCGCCGAAGACTGCGCGCTGCTGCTCAACGCCATGGCCGGCTTCGACCCCAGGGACTCCACCAGCATCACGCCCGCGCAGGGCGGGGTGGACGAGGACTACACCCGCCTGCTGGGCCAGCCCCGCGCCGGCGCCACCGCCGAGCGCCCGCTGGCCGGCCTGCGCATCGGCCTGCCGAAGGAGTATTTCGGCAAGGGCCTGTCGGCCGACGTCGAGCAGGCCGTGCGCGCCGCGCTGGCCGAGTATGAAAAGCTCGGCGCCACGCTGGTCGAGGTGACGCTGCCCAAGACCGAGCTGTCGATCCCGGTGTACTACGTGATCGCGCCGGCCGAGGCCTCGTCCAACCTGTCGCGCTTTGACGGCGTGCGCTACGGCCACCGCGCGGCCGAATACCGCGACCTGCTCGACATGTACAAGAAGAGCCGCGCCGAAGGCTTCGGCGCCGAGGTCAAGCGCCGCATCATGGTCGGCACCTATGTGCTGTCGCATGGCTACTATGACGCCTACTACCTGCAGGCGCAGAAGATCCGCCGCATCATCGCCGACGACTTCCAGCGCGCCTTCGCCCAATGCGACGTGATCATGGGGCCGGTGGCGCCGACGGTGGCGTGGAAGCTGGGCGAAAAGACCTCGGACCCGGTGCAGATGTACCTGGCCGACATCTTCACGCTGTCCACCAGCCTGGCCGGCCTGCCCGGCATGAGCGTGCCGTGCGGCTTCGGCGAAGCCGGCATGCCGGTGGGCCTGCAGCTGATCGGCAACTACTTCGACGAAGCGCGCCTGCTGCAGACTGCGCACGCGTTCCAGCAGGCGACCGACTGGCACCTGCGCCGTCCGGGCAAGGCATGAACATGACCGCGCGCTCCTCGCTGACCCTGCGCCTGATGGCCGCGGCCGCGCTCGCCGCGGCGGTGGCCGGCTGCATCCCGCTGCCGGGCGGGCTGGGACGGCCTGCGCCCCCGGCTCCGATCGCCAGCCGCGACATCGATCTGGCCGGCGACTGCCGCCGCACCGAGGAAGACGGTTTCCGCGAAGACGCCCAGCTGCGCGTGTCGGACAACAGCGTGCAGCAGCTGTCGTGGAAGCTCTGGGTAGGCAAGCGCGGCTCGTGCAGCTTCAACCTGGCGGACTTCCGCCAGGTCCAGAAGAAGCCGCATATCGAGCTGCGCGCCAATGACGGCAGCGGCTGCAAGCTGATGGTCTGGCAGGACCCGCGCCGCGTTACGCTGGCGCACGCCAACTGCCAGCAGCGCTGCACCCCCGGCATCTACGAACAAGCCTGGCCCGTGATGTTCGAGCCGGGCAGCGGCGCCTGCGCCCGCACGCGCTGAAGCCACCGAAGCCGGCCATGACCCACGCACCCGCCACCCCGCAACGCTCACTGCGCACCGCCCGCCCGGCGGTGGCGGTACTGCGCGCCGCGGTGGCACTGGGGCTGGGCGCATGGCTGGCCGGCGCGGCGGCGCATACGCCGGACCTGCCCGCCCCCGCGCTGGCACAGCCGGCGCCGCTGACGCCTGCCGGCGTGCTGGCGCCGAATGCGGTGAGCCGGGCCGCGCCAGGATCTGCGGCCACGGCATCCGTGCCCGCGCAGCGCGTCGAGCTGCGCGGCGATGCGGCCACGCCCGCGCTGACCGCCTACTGGTTCCTGCCGCGCGAAGGCGCCACCCCGCGCGCGCTGCCCGTGGTGGTGGCATTGCACGGCTGCGGCGGCCTGCTGTCCGCGCGCCCCTCGCGCGCGGGCGCAGCGGGCGCCACGGGAACCGACAAGGCGGACGTTTCCGGACTGCTGCAGCAACGCTACCGCGAATACGCACACTGGCTGACCGAGCGCGGCTATGCCGTGCTGATGCCCGACAGCTTCAGCGCGCGCGGCAGGCCCCACGGCATCTGCTCCGAACCCATCGACACGCGCGGCATCGACGACCGCACGCGCCGCGCCGATGCGCTGGCCGCGCTGCGCTGGGTGGCGCAGCAGCCGGCGGTCGACACCGCGCGCATCGTGCTGCTGGGCTGGTCCAATGGCGCGCAGGCGGTGCTGGCCACCGTCGATGCCAGCCGCCCGTGGCCGGCCGGCACGCCCCAGGTGGAGCGCGCGGTGGCGTTCTACCCGGGCTGCAAGCGCGCCGTGCAGCAGCACAACTTCCGGCTGCGCGCGCCGATGCTGCTGATGATCGGCGGCGCCGACGACTGGACGCCCGCCACCCGCTGCGCCATGCTGCAGAGCGCGGTGCTGGCGCGCCAGCCGGGCGCGCGCTTCCGGCTGGAGATCTACCCGGGCGCCTATCACGGCTTTGACGGCACCAGCGAGCTGCATATGCGCCGCGACGTACCGGCGGGCATGCGCAAGACCCAGGGCGTCACCGTCGGCGGCGATGCGGTGGCCCGCGTGGCCGCGCTGGCCCAGCTCGACTCATGGCTTGCCAGCCCCGACCCCTGAAGGCCGGGGCAAGACCAAACTGAACACCGGAGCGGCGCCGCCGCTCCACCGCAACAGACAGAACCGAAAGAACCGAACAGGAATACCGCCATGCAATGGGAAGTGGTGATCGGCCTCGAAACGCACGCTCAGCTTTCGACGGCCTCCAAGATTTTTTCCGGCACCTCCACCGCCTTCGGGGCCGAGGCCAACACGCAGGCCTCGCCGGTGGACCTGGCGCTGCCGGGCGTGCTGCCGGTGCTCAACAAGGGCGCGGTCGAGCGCGCCATCCAGTTCGGCCTGGCGATCGGCGCCACCATCGCGCCGCGCAGCATCTTTGCGCGCAAGAACTACTTCTACCCCGACCTGCCCAAGGGCTACCAGATCAGCCAGTATGAGATCCCGGTGGTACAGGGCGGCACCATCACCATCCAGGTCGAAGGCAAGAAGGGCGAGTTCTACGAAAAGACCGTCAACCTGACGCGCGCCCACCTGGAAGAAGACGCGGGCAAGTCCCTGCACGAAGACTTTGCCGGCATGACCGGCATCGACCTGAACCGCGCCGGCACCCCGCTGCTGGAAATCGTCACCGAGCCCGACATGCGCAGCGCCGCCGAAGCCGTGGCCTATGCCAAGACGCTGCACTCGCTGGTGGTGTGGCTGGGCATCTGCGATGGCAACATGCAGGAAGGCAGCTTCCGCTGCGACGCCAACGTGTCGGTGCGCCCGCTCGGCCAGAAGGAATTCGGCACCCGCCGCGAGATCAAGAACCTGAACTCGTTCCGCTTCCTGCAACAGGCCATCGAGTACGAAGTGCAGTGGCAGATCGCCGAGATCGAGGACGGCCGCAAGATCCAGCAGGCCACCGTGCTGTTCGACCCGGATACCGGCGAGACCCGCGCGATGCGCACCAAGGAAGACGCGCACGACTACCGCTACTTCCCCGATCCGGACCTGATGCCGCTGGAAATCGATGCCGGCTGGGTGGACCGCGTGCGCGGCGAACTGCCCGAATTGCCGGCGGCGATGCAGGCGCGCTTTGTCTCGCAGTACGGTCTGTCGGCGTATGACGCCACCACGCTGACCGCCACCAAGGCCTTCGCCGCCTACTACGAGGCCGTGGTGGCCGACGCCGGCGCGACCAATGCCAAGCCTGCGGCCAACTGGCTGATGGGCGACGTGGCCTCGCAGCTGAACCGCGAAGGCATCGCCATCGACGCCGCACCGGTCACGCCGGCGCAACTGGCCAGCCTGCTCGCGCGCATCGCCGACGGCACCGTGTCGAACAACACCGCCAAGAAGGACGTGTTCCCGGCGATGTGGGCCGGCGAGCACGGCGGCGATGCCGACGCCATCATCGCGGCCAAGGGCCTGAAGCAGATGTCCGACACCGGCGAGCTGGAGAAGATCATCGACGACGTGCTGGCCGCCAACGCCAAGTCGGTCGAGGAATTCCGCTCGGGCAAGGAGAAGGCGTTCAATGCGCTGGTCGGGCAGGCGATGAAGGCCACCAAGGGCAAGGCCAATCCGGCGCAGGTGAATGAGCTGCTGAAGAAGAAACTGGGCTAATGGGGTAAGGGCGGGCTGACGGGACCAGCGAACCGCCAGCGGCAGGCGTATCCTACTGGCCTGCCCTAAGAGGAGATCCCCATGAGCTGGTCCGCCCACCAATACGTCGCCTTCGAAGACGAACGCACCCGCCCGGTCCGCGACCTGGTGGCTGCCATCCCCAATGAGATCGCGCGCAGCGCGGTGGATATCGGCTGCGGGCCGGGCAACTCCACCGAGGTGCTGCTGGCGCGCTATGCGGGGGCGTCGGTGACCGGGCTGGACAGCTCGCAGGACATGGTCGACGCGGCGCGCAAGCGCCTGCCCGACGTGCAGTTCCGCGTGGCCGACATCGGCGCCTGGGACGAGGCCGGGCCCTATGACGTGATCCTGGCCAATGCCGTGCTGCAGTGGCTGCCTGACCACGCCAGCCTGTTCCCGGCACTGGTATCCAGGCTCGCTCCCGGCGGCACGCTGGCCGTGCAGATGCCGGACAACCTGGAAGAACCCGCGCACCGGCTGATGCGCCAGGTGGCGGCGGAAGGCCCGTGGGCAGAAAAGCTCGCCGGCGCCAGCAAGGCCCGCGCCGAGCGCGCCCCGGCGCAGTGGTACTACGAGCTGCTGCGCCCGCTGTGCCAGCGCGTGGATGTATGGCTGACCACGTACCACCACCCGCTGGCGGGCGGCCCGGCCGCGGTGGTGGAGTGGTTCAAGGGCAGCGGCCTGCGCCCCTTCCTGCAGCCGCTGGACGAGGCCGAGCGCGCCGCCTACCTGGCGCGCTACGAAGCCGAGATTGCCAAGGCGTACCCGGCGCTGCCGGATGGGTCGGTGCTGCTGCCGTTCCCGCGCCTGTTCATCGTCGCGACGCGCTGAGGCCCTACGCAGGCTTGTGGCAGACCGCTTCGATGTTGTGCCCGTCCGGGTCCAGCACGAAGGCGCCGTAGTAGTCGGGATGGTAGTGCGCGCGGAGGCCCGGCGCGCCGTTGTCGCGCCCGCCCGCGGCCAGCGCCGCGCGATGGAAGGCATCGACGGTCTCGCGGCTGTCCACGCGGAAGGCCACGTGCAGCGGCGGCTGGTTGGGCGTGCCGCGGTGGATCCAGAAGTCGGGTTGGCCCGGCGGGCCGAAGCCGGCCACGTCGGTGCTGCCGGTGACGCTGGCCGGGAATTCCTTGTCCAGCACATAGCCGATGGCGCCCAGCGCCGCCTGGTAGAAGGCGCGGCTCTTGCCGTAGTCGCTGACGCTTACGCCGGTGTGGTCGATCATCCGTTTGCGCGAGAAACCTCGGCCTTCAGGCCGGGGAGGGATGCGCGCGACGCGAAGCGTCGCCCCTGGGGTCGCTCTCCTTTGTTGTGGGCGCTACGGTTGAATAAGCAAATCCATCGCCGCGCTGGATCACTCTGCAGTGTTTGTAGGAAATGCCCTGCACGGCACCTGCGGCGGTTTGGATGTTAAAAGAGCCGGTTGCACGGATCGCGACCCGGCCAACATGGGTGCCAGCCTTCTTCCCGGAGGGCACCACGGCCTTGACCATGTCGCCGGTCTGAAAGCCGAATGCGCGCTTGTTGCGCATGAGATAGCCCCGCGGGAAGCCGTGAGCGGTAAGTCGGGTCCGTTGATAGCGACCGCGGCCCGCGCACTTGATGCGCAGCACGGGGCGTTGCCAGTCCGAGACAGCGTGCACGTTGCCGACGCAGGCAGCGTCCAGGGCGTGCGACTTTGGCATCTCGAGCCGACGCCGGTTGTACTTCGTCTGTCCGCCTGACCCGGTCTCGACGGACAGCCTGAAGGATCTGAGTGCGTCCAACAGTGTGAGGCGGGTGGCATTTACGGCGGCGGCATCGCGCAGCGGCGCCTTTGCACGGGCCAGGATGTGTTTGGCGCGTGCCGGGTCCCGGCGCAGGAATGCCTCCAGCGCAAGCTTGCCCTTTTTCTGGTTGCAAGGCCGGCAAGCGAGCGTCAGATTGGAAACGCGATCGGATCCCCCGTTCGCCTTGGCGACGATATGCTCGGCTTCCAAAGGGCGATCCGTCGCATCGCAGTAGGAGCAGCTGCGCCCGAACTTCGCCAGCAGGTACTCCCTCACCTCGTAGCCTTGGAGGGTGCCCTGCTGGTACTCGACGCCGGATATCTCAGGATTCTCCATCGCCTGCATGTCGAAGCGCACCAGTTCCATGCTAAGGGCGGTGATGGGCGCGAGTTTGATGAAGCGACGCACCCACGCGGCGGTGGTGTCAACGCGGTGGCGCAGGCTGGGTGCCAGCCAGCCTGTCGGCTTGCGCCGGTTGTTGAACCGGGCTGCGCGATAACGGGTCTTGCGCCCGCGCCGGGCGCGCCGCATTGACCGGCGCGACGTCAGTGCTTCGCTGATCTGCCGGCCGCGGTGGATGATCTCAGCCAGCGAAAGCACAAAAGCATCAGGTTCGCCTGCCGCATCCGAGGTGGCTTCGCGGACGATGGCCACGCCGGTCTCCTTGCTGCCAGGATCCAGCTTGAGGCGTAGCGGCTGCAGAGCGCTTTGCACCAGACGTCGATCCGTCAGCCGGATTGCGAACGGCATCAGGCGATGTACACGAGCGCGGCCCCGCTCAAGCAGCAAGCGGGCCCGCTTCTCACTGCACGGCATCAGCGGCTTGCCGTGCTTGTCCAACACAAAGACTGCCATGGCAATCTCCCCAATATGGTTGCCCTTACGGGCCTGGTTACGCCTCCCCTGCGGGAGGTCTCCCTTCGGCAATGTTACGAACCGGCGATCTGCCCCGATCCGTTTCGTGCTTACCCGGTCGCTTGTCTGCAACCGGGGCTTCGAGAGGTTGGGACTAAGGAAGCATCCCAACGTCGGTCTTGCACCTGTTCGCAACGTAGCGGGTTGGTTACCGCTTTGCCTGGTCAACCCGAGCTTGTCAGTTGCCTTTCAAGCTCCGGCCTTTAGGCCGGGGTAGTTGACGGGTCGCTTCCTTTCAAGGGTGGGAGGGCGCTCAGGCCAGGTCCAGCACGCTCATGGTGGCGTTCAGGCGGCTGACCAGCACGGATTCACCGTGGACGTCGGCAAAGACATCCGCCTCCACCACGATGATCGCGCGGCCGGACTTGAGCACATCGGCACGGCAGCGCAGCCGTTCGCTGCGCACGGCCCTGAGCAGGTTGATCTTGAACTCCGCGGTGACCACGTGCTGGCCTGCCTCCAGGATGGTGGATGCCGCCGCGCCCGCGGTGTGGTCCGCCATGGTGGCCTGCACGCCCGCATGGACGATGCCGCCATGCTGCAGGTGGCGCGGCGTAATGGCCAGCGTGGATTCGCACCAGCCGGGCCCGCAGTCCGCCAGCGTGATGCCGACGTCATTGACGAAGGCGGCCTGGCGGAAGCCCGCCTCGATGGTGTCGCGCAGCAGAAGCCGTTCCTGTTCGGTGGTCATGGCTGTTCCTTGTCGGGTCACTGCATCACCGGGATGTGCGCATTGCAGCGTGAAGGCGCCCGGCTGTCAACCATCCATGCGCCTTTTACGCCGCGCCGAAGCGGGCCGGCGTGCTGTCGCCTACACTGGAAGCATCCGCGACCCGCATGCGCGCCTGAGCGCATGCAGCCCGCCATGATCGCCGACGCCCATCCCCCCACACTACGCTGCAAGACGCGGCCCGCCGCCGCCTTCGCCGCACTGACGCAGGCAAGCCTGGCGCGCATCGAAGCAAGCCTGGCCCAGTTGTTGCACCGCGACGAGCCCGAAGACCTGCACGCGCTGCGCGTGGCGGTGCGCCATGCGCGCGCGGTGCTCTGGGCCCTGGGGCCGTCGTTGCCGCGGCAGGAGCGCGCTCGCTGGAAGCATGACCTGCGCATGCTGGCGCGCGCCACCAGCGACGTGCGCGACTGGGACGTATTCCTGGCCGAAACCATTGCCCCGGCCCGCGAACGGGAACCGGACGATACCGTGCTGTCGGCCATCGCCGACACCGCCCGTGAGCGCCGCGACACCGCGCGTCAAACCATGCTGTCGGCCCTGGCCGGCTACCGTGACTGGCCCCTGCCCGCGCTGCATCGCGACCTGACGCACCTGGCCCATCTGGCCGCCGGCGCCCGCAATGACGGCGGCCGCCTTGGGTCCTTTGCGCGCAAGCGCGTGCGCCGCGGCCGCAAGCGCCTGCGCGCGCTGGCAAAGGCGGCACGCCGCGGCGATCCCCGCGCGGTGCATGAGCAGCGCATCGCCGGCAAGCGACTGCGCTATGTGATCGAGGCGTTCGCGCCGGTGCTGCCAATCCGCTACACCAGGGACCTGCATCGCAAGCTGGTCAAGCGGCAGGCGAAGCTCGGCCGTATTGTCGACGGCATCGTCGCGCGCCGGCTGCTGGCCGACTGCCTGCAGGCGCAGGCGATGCCGGACGAGGCGCCGCGGCCGCCGCCCGGCGCCAGCTGACCACCCCGCCCGCCATGGCGGCCTGCCCACCGCGTGCCACGCCAACTGCACCCGATCTGCGACAATACCGCCATGACTGCTCCCCAGGTTCCCATTGCCGCCATCGCCACCGCGCCCGGACGCGGCGGCATCGGCGTGGTGCGTGTGTCGGGCCCCGATGTCGGCCCCGTGATGCGCGCCGTCTGCGGCCAGGCGCTGAAGCCGCGCCACGCCACCTACCTGCCGTTCCTCGATGGCCATGGCAAGGTCATCGACCACGGCCTGGCGCTGTATTTCCCGGCGCCCAATTCCTATACCGGCGAGGAAGTGCTCGAGCTGCAGGGCCACGGCGGCCCGGTGGTGATGCAGATGCTGCTGACGCGCTGCCTGCAAGCAGGCGACGGCATCGGCCTGCGCCTGGCAGAGCCCGGCGAGTTCACGCGGCGCGCCTTCCTCAACGACAAGCTCGACCTGGCCCAGGCCGAGGCTGTAGCCGACCTGATCGAAGCCAGCACCGAGGCCGCGGCGCGCTCAGCGGCGCGTTCGATGGAGGGCGAATTCTCCAACGCCATCCGCCAGCTTGTGGATAAGGTCATCCACCTGCGCATGCTGGTAGAAGCCACGCTGGACTTCCCCGAAGAAGAGATCGATTTCCTGGAGCAGTCCGACGCCCGCGGCCAGCTTGCCACCATCCGCACTGAACTTGGCGGCGTGCTGGCGCAGGCGCGCCAGGGCGCGCTGCTGCGCGAGGGTCTGTCGGTGGTGCTGGCGGGTCAGCCCAACGTGGGCAAGTCGTCGCTGCTGAACGCGCTGGCCGGCGCGGAGCTGGCCATCGTCACGCCCATCGCCGGCACCACGCGCGACCGCGTGCGCGAGACCATCCAGATCGACGGCATCCCGCTGCATATCATCGACACCGCCGGCCTGCGCGAGCACGCCGCCGACGAAGTCGAGCGCATCGGCATCGAACGCACCTGGGACGCCATCCGCCGCGCCGACATCGTGCTGCATCTGGTCGACGCCACCGACTACCTGCGCCACGGCCTCTCGGAGATTGACGACGCCATCGACGACCAGCTCAGCGGCCAACTGCCGCCAGGCTCGCCGATCGTGCGCATCGTCAACAAGATCGACAAGGCGCCCGCGGTTGGCGATGTCGTCTTCGGCGGCAACCGACCGCATGTGGTCGCGGCCAATGGCCCCAATCCGACAGAGATCTGGATCTCGGCGCGCACCGGGGCCGGCATTGAACTGCTGCGTCGTGAGCTGCTGCGGCTGGTGGGCTGGCAGTCGGGCAACGAAGGCAACTTCCTGGCGCGCGAACGGCACCTGACGGCGCTGCGGAATGCGCAATCGCATCTGGATATCGCCGCGGAGCAGGCCGAGCACCAGGCGCAGGCGCTGGACTTGTTTGCCGAAGAGCTGCGGCTGGCGCAGGATTGCCTGAACAGCATTACGGGTGAGTTCACCAGTGATGATCTGCTGGGGACGATCTTTACGCGTTTCTGCATCGGAAAATAAGGCACAGCGCCGGACGATCAAGCCAGGCGCCGACGCCTGACCTCAATCCAGGCTCAGGTGCGACGTCTTGATCGTTTCGCTCCAGCGCAGGCGTTCCGCCGTGACAAAGGCGGCGAATCTCTCCAGCGTCTGTCCGCCTGGAATGCCGCCCATCCTGCTGATTTCGGCAACCATGTCGGGGGCGCGCAAGACCGCGACCAGGTGCTCATGCAGCCTGGCTGCGATCTCCGGCGGCGTGTTGGCTTTCACAAAGATGCCGATCCACGCCGTCGACAAGAGGTTGCCCACCCCGGCTTCCTCCATGGTCGGCACCTCGGGCAGGCTGGGGATTCGCCGTGCGGACGTCACGGCGAGCGGGCGCAGCTTGCCGGCCCGGATATGCGGCAAGGCCTGTGTCAGGTTGTCAAACTGGAAAGTCGTTTCACCGGCCAGCAGCGCGGTGGTCGCCGGCGTGGAACCGCGATAGGGAACGTGAATGGCATCCGTTCCCGTGCGCTGCTTGAGCAGTTCGCCGGTCAGGTGGCTGGTCTGGCCGATGCCGGAGGAGCCGAAGGACAGCTTGCCGGCCTGCGCTCTCATTTGCGTGACCAGGTCGGCGGCGCTCCGGATCGGGGACTGTGCGTTGACGACCAGGACACTGGGAAAGGAGATGACATCGGTAATCCCCACCAGGTCGTCCGGCTTGTATGGCAGGGTCTTGTAGGCGCTGTAGTTGATGGCCTGCGGCCCGACATTCCCGGCCAGGAGCGTGTAGCCGTCGGCGGGCGCGCGTAGCGCCGCCTGCGTGCCGATGATGCCCCCGCTGCCGGGCCGGTTGTCCACGATGACAGGCTGGCCAAGGCGAAGGCTCAGTTTCTGCGCGAGCAGACGGATGGGAATATCGATCGTGCCTCCCGCCGCGCCCGGCACGATGATGGTGACCGGCCGCGCAGGCCACGCCGCGCCCGTTTGCGCGGACACAGCCGGGGTCACCATCATTGCGCCCAGGGCAGCGGTAAGCGCGAGCGCCAGGCGCCTGGTACTGCGGAGTGCTTGCATGGCATTGCCTCCTTCTTCTCAGTGTTGTCCTGTTCACGCCTGCGAGCGATGGCCGGCATCGACAAACCGCCCGAGATGCGCAGAGGCATTGCCGAGCAGCGCATCGTTGGCCATCAGGCGCTTGCTGTAGTGACTGATCGGGGTTTCGTCCTGCATGCCGATCGCCCCATGCAGTTGCAGGGCGTCAAGCGCAATCGCACGGCTGGCATGGCCAACCATGTACTTGGCGGCGCTGACGCGGCGCGAGCGCTCGGCCGGCGGCACCAGGCGCCAGCCTGCAACGGCTTCGCGCACCAGGTGGCGTGCGGCATGCCAGCCACGATAGTGGTCGACCACCCGGTGCTGAAGCACTTGCTGCTCTGACAGGGTACGGCCGAACTGCTTGCGCGTGCGCATGTACTCAACCGTGAGAGCAAGCGATCGCCGCATGGCCCCGATGCTTTCCGCGCAAAGGGCGAGGGTGGCAAGTTCCAGCGCGTCGTCCAGCAACGCCGGGGCGTGGTCTGCGCCGCAGAGCAGCGCGGACGCAGGCAGTTCGACGTCGTCGAAGCGAACATCCGCCGCGCTGCGCCCGTCGTGGAGCTGATAAGCGCGCATGCCGACACCGGCCGCCTGGCTCGGCACAACGAACAGCGCCAGCCCACCTTCAGGCAGGCAAGCCGTCACGAACAGATGCTGCGCCTGGGCGGCGCCCATCACCAGCCGATTGACGCCTTGCAGGCGCCAGCGCGTGCCATCCCGGCGCGCAACGGTTTCGGGATGGTGGACGTCGCGATGGGACTGACCCTCGCGATAGGCCAGCGCGCAGCGGTCCTGGCCGCTGGCCAGCGCTACGAGCAGCGGTCCGCGTCCTTCTGCGCTCTCCGCGCCAAGCAGGAGCTGCGTGCCGAGGACCGAGCTCCAGAGCATGGGCTCCACCACCAGGGCCTCGCCGAGCGCCTCCAGCAATGGCACGAGGTCGGACAGGGTGCCGCCCAGGCCGCCGTCGCACTCGGGGACCAGCAGGCCGGTCAGGCCCAGGTCGGCAAGGGCAGCCCATGCGGCAGGGTCGAAGCCGTCCCTGGCAACCATGATCTCGCGCCTGCGCTCGAAGCCGTAGTGCTTGTCCAGCCAGCGACGCAGGGTGCCGTCCATGATCACCTGCTGCTCGTCCATCTCGTCCTGGCGGGGGCGATCGATCTCGGTCAGTCCGCCGAACACAGCCTTGGCAACGATCTGGCGTTGTATCTCCGACGAGCCCCCCGCCAGCGTGATGCCACGGTAGCGCCAGTAGTGCAGCGGAAAGTTCTCGGCATGGCCAGGGGAGAGCGGCTCCGGATCGGGCTCGCCATCGATCGCGCGAGGATCGAAGGGCAATGCTCGAGCGCCCAACGCATCCAGCTTGAACGTGTGCAGGTCCTGCAGCAGCAGGTTGCCATCGAGCTTGAGCAGCGAAGCCTCCAGTTCCGGGCTGCCGCCCTGCTCGGCAAGCCGCACTGCCGGCCACCACGCGGCTTCGAGCGCGCGCATGCGAATGTCCAGCTCGGCATGCCGGCGCGCCAGCAAGGCGTCCTCGATCTGCGCGCCGGGGCCCGGGCGCCATTTGCCGGCCAGTTTCGCGACGCTGGCCAGCTCCGCCTTGCAGTCCCCCACTCGCGCGACGAACAGGCGCTCGATCACCAGCAGTCCCTTGGCGATGGACCAGCCGGCGTGTTCCACGCCCACCAGGTTGGCCGCGGGCACCCGCACGTCGTCGAAGAACATCTGTACGTGGAAGTGCGAGCCGTTGATAAAGCGGATCGGCCGCACCGTCACGCCCGGTGCGCGCAGGTCCATCAGCAGCACCGAGATGCCCTCTTGCTTGCGTCGGGCAGACGGATCGGTGCGGACCAGCACCAGTGCCCAGTTGGCCCACTGGCCCAGGGTCTGCCAGATCTTGCTGCCATTGACGACCCATTCGTCGCCATCGCGCCGCGCAACGGTACGCAAGGACGCCAGGTCGGACCCGGCGTCGGGTTCGGAATAGCCTTGCGCCCAGAAGTCATCGAAGGACAGCATGCCTGGCAGGAAGCGCCGGCATTGCTCGGGCGTGCCGTAGCGGATCAGCGTGGGCCCGATGGTATCGATGCCGAGATTGTCATAGCGCGGCGCGTCGCTGGCCGCCAGCTCTTCCCGGAAAATTGCCTGCTCCACCAGCGACCACCCCGGGCCGCCGTGCTCCCGCGGCCAGCCAGGCGCCGCCCACCCGCGCGCATGCAGGATCCGCTGCCAGCGCGCAGCCTGCTCGCGCGTCACCAGGCAATGGGCGCGCGAAGCGGCCCGGATATCGGGCGGGACCGCCTCGCGCAGGAAACTGCGAACCTCCTGGCGGAATGCATCGAGGCGATCGGCGCGGGAATGATCTGACATCGTTGGCCCTTTGATGAAAGCGTTGCTGGGTTGCGTTCTCCTGACGGGATGACAGTCACCCTGGCGACCACGCGGGCTTGCGCTTCTCCACGAATGCCGCCACGCCTTCCTTTGCGTCGTCGGTTGCCGCGATATTCCCGAAGCTCTCCACCGCACCGGCTACGCCGCGGCGGTAGTCGGAGTCGTTGGCGCGCAGGAAGGCCGCGCGGCCCATCCGCATGATGGTGGGCGATTTCTCGCAGAAGGATCGCGCCAGCGCCCGGGCTTCGCGCATGACGTCCGGCTGCGGCACGACGCGGCTGACCAGGCCAAGCCGCCAGGCTTCGTCCGCATCGAATGCGCGCCCGGTAAACAGCAGGTCAAAGGCGCGGTGGCGCCCGACGATGCGGGGCAGGTGCGTATAGTGGATGGCAGGGATCATGCCGACGTCGATCTCGGGATAGCCAAACGTTGCCTCCTCGGCCGCCACGATCATGTCGCATGAGATGGCCAGGGTCATGCCACCGCCGCGCGCCGCGCCCTCGACCGCCGCGATCGATGGTTTCTTCAGCTGGAACTGCGCCTCGCACAACCCCACATAGAGCTTCTCCACCAGCGCATAGAGCTGGCTCGGCGAAGACTGCTGCACGGCATCGAGCCGCAGGCCGGCACAGAAGCGGCGCGGGATGGCGCTGCCGAGGATCACGGCGCGCACCGAGTCGTCTTCGGCGGCGCGCCGCATGGCGCCGATCAGGTCGTCGATCATGGCCTCGTTCAGCGCATTGACTGGCAGGCTGTCCAGCTGGATTTCCGCGACTTGGTCGCGCACGGCATAGCGGATGGAGGACATGGATTCCATTGGGTGGATATGAGACGGTCTTCAGTTGACTGGGGTGGGGCGGGGTTGCCTCGCGCTCACTACGTGACGGAGCCGGCGACCGCCACGATGCCGTCGGCCTGGTAGCGCCGGATCATGTCGGGGCCATAGCCTGCCTCGCGCAATATTTCCTCGGTGTGCTGCCCCAGCAGGGGCGGCGCGCGGTGCGCCTGCCGCTTGCCGTCGCGAAACCGCACCGGCAAACCCATGTTCCGGACCGTGCCCAGCACCGGGTGTTCCGATTCGACCACCAGCTGCCGCGCCTCCAGTTGCGGGTGGGCAAGGGCCTGGTCGAGTGTGTGGATGGGCGAGCAGGCCACGCCTGCCGCGCGCAATGCCTGCAGCCAGAATGCGACCGGCTGCGTGGCGATGCAGCGCTGCACGAGATCCACGGTGCGCGCGAAGTTCGCCACGCGCGCCGCATTGGTGGCGAACGCGGGATCATCGACATGGTCGTGCAGCCCGGCGACCGTGCAGAAGCGGCGCCACTGGGCATCGTTGCCGACGCCGATCATGAGTGGGCCATCCGCCGCATCGAAGGCCTGGTACGGGGCCATGGCGGGGTGCGCGGTCCCCATGCGCGCCGGCGCCCGGCCGGTGCGCCAGTAGTTCTGCGCCATGTAGCCCATGAAGCCGAGCGCGGTATCGAGCAGCGAGACCTCCAGGTAGACGCCGTGCCCGGTCTTTTCGCGCTCGATCAACGCGGCGAGGATGCCACTGAAGGCATGCATGCCCGTGCCCAGGTCGACCGGAGAGAAACTGGCGCGCGCCAGGTTGCCTGCCGGATCGCCCATGGTGCTGATCATGCCGCTGAATGCCTGCAGCATGACGTCATAGCCGGGCTCGTTGCCGAGCGGACCGGTGCGGCCATAGCCAGAGATCTCGCAGTAGATCAGGCGGGGATTGCGCGCGCTCAGGCTGTCGTGGTCCACGCCCAACCGGGCCGCGGTGCCTCCGCCGAAGCCCTGCAGCACGATGTCCGCGCCGGCGGCCAGGGTCTGCACGATCTGCTGTCCCTCGGGGGTCTTGAGGTCGACCGCGATGCTGCGCTTGTTGTGGTTGACCGAAAGGAAGGTTGCCGACTGGCCCTGCTCCTGCGGCAGCCAGGCGCGGGTGTCGTCCCCCACGCCGATCGGCTCGACCTTGACGACGTCGGCGCCGAGTTCCCCGAGATACTGGCCGCACAGCGGGCCGGCCAGCACCTTGCTCAGGTCCAGCACGCGAATTCCTTGTAGCGCAAACATGGGCAATGGAATGGATGTGAAGTCGGATGAGAGGACCGGGTGGCGGCTATTCCGCCCGGATGCCAATGCTGCGGGCCGCGGCAGTCCAGCGTTCAGCATCGCGGTCGACAAAGGCCTGCAGTTGCGCCGGGGCGATCAGGAGGGGCTCTGCGCCACGCGCGGCCAGGGCGCGCTGATAGGCGGGATCGGCCAGCGCCCTGGCCAGGGCCTGGCGCAGCGCGGAGACGATCTCGGGCGGGGTCTTGGCCGAAGCCTGGAGCGACAGCCAGTACTTCAGGTCCAGGCCGCCGTAGCCCGCCTCCTTCATGGTGGGGACGGCCGGCAACAGCGGCGACCGCTCAGCCGAGGTGATAGCCAGCCCCTTCAGCTTGCCGCCCTGTACCTGGCCCACGCAGGTGGTCATGCTGTCGAACAGGAAGTCCACCTGGCCCGCCATCACATCGCTGCTGGCCGGCGCGCTGCCCTTGTATGGCACGGCAATGGCGGAGAAGCCGGCCAGCCGCTGGAGCAGCGAACCGTAGATATGCGGGGAGCTGCCCGGCCCGTAGGTGGCAAAGGTAAGGTTTCCGGGCCGTTCCTTGCCAAGGCTGACCAGGTCGCTCATGGTCGTGACACCGAGCTTGCCCGGATGGACCACCAGCACGTTCGGCACGGTGGCGGCAATGCCGATGGCCACGAAATCGCGCTGCGGCAGGAAGCGCGCGGCCGGGTACATCAAGGGATTGACCGCCTGCATGCCGACCGTGTTCAGCAACAGGGTATGGCCATCGGCCTCCGTGTCCAGCACGATCTGCGCCCCCAGGTTGCCGCTGGCGCCTGGCTTGTTCTCGACCACGACCGGCTGCGCCAGCACCTGCGCGAGATGCTTCGCGGCCAGGCGCGCGACGAAGTCGCCCGGACCTCCCGCCGCGAACGGGACCACGATCTTGATCGGCCTGGAAGGCCAGCCCTGCGCAAACCCGTGCCGGGCCAGCAAGGCGGCGGCAGTGCCGAGCAGCAGGGTGCGGCGGCTGAATGTCATGGCAGTCTCCGGTGTGGCTCCCTTGCGCCCTGCCCGGGCACGCTTGCCCGGCGGGATGGGGAATCTGGTTGCCACTATGGCGCCGGCCTTGCTATAAGTAAAAGACCGTTTCACGATGCCAGGCATATATTTTTTATATACTGAGCCTCCGCCTTGTCGCGCGTTCGCTGGGAATCCCATCATGGCCATTGATATACGGGACTTGCGGTGCTTCCTGGCCGTCATGTCCGCGGGTTCGATCTCGCGGGCGGCCGAGCACATGCACCTGGCCCAGCCGGCGCTGAGCCTCCAGATCAAGCAACTCGAACAGGAACTGCGCGTCAGGCTGTTCGACCGTACCCAGAGGGGCGTGCTGCCCACGGCGGCCGGCCTGCGCTTCGTGAGTCACGCCAAGGACATCCTGACGCGCGTCGACCTGGCCTGCGAGGATGTCCGCGACTTCGTGGCCGAGCCGGCGGGCCGCGTCGCGATCGGCCTGCCCCAATCCATGGCGCAGATTCTGACCCTGGCGTTGGTGCGCGAGACGCTGGCGCGCTGGCAGAAGATCCAGCTCCAGATCATCGAACTGAGCACGGGCTATATCCCGGAGCGCCTGCTCAGCGGCCACATCGACATCGGCCTGACCTTCCAGGTGGATCCTGGCGCCGGGCTGCTGTTCGAGCATCTGCTGGACGAGGACCTGGTCCTGGTGGGTCCCCCCGGCGCACTCTATGGGGCGCCGGATGCCGGCCCCGGCAGTCCGGGCACGGTCGGCCAGGTCGCCTTCGCCGAACTCGCTGACTACGCCATGCTCCTGCCGGCCGGGCTGCATGGCCTGCGCGCGCTGATTGACCGCTACGCGAAATCCCATCACGTCAGCTTGCGCGTGCTGGCGGAAGTCAACGCCATTCCGCAGTTGATCGAGCTGGCCGCGGCGGGGGTCGGCTTCACCATCCTGTCCTATGCATCGGTCCGCCGCGAATTGCGCAGCGGCTTGCTGTCCGCGGCCCGGATCGTCGAACCCAGCATTTCGCGGCCGGTCTACCTGTGCCGCTCTGCCACCACCCCACTGTCGATGGCCGCGTCGACCGTGCAAGCGCTGATTTCCGACACCGTGCAGGCCCTGGTTGCCGATGGCCGGTGGCCGGCACACGCTTCCTGAGGCCAGGCCGGTCTGCCGCGCAAGCTACGCCCGGGTAAACTGTCGGGAACACCACAATCGAAGCTGCGATGCGGATTTTGCATTGCACGTTTCCCCTTCATGCGCCTGACCCTCATCACCTTCGGTACCCAGGGCGACTGCCGCCCCATCGTCGCGCTGGGCCTCGGCCTGCGCGCCGCCGGCCACGACGTGCTGATGCTGGGCGAACGCTTGGCAGCCACGCTCGCGGCAGAGCACGGCCTGGCCTTTGCTCCGATGGCAGGCGATATCCAGCAGACGCTGGCGCCGGGCGGCGCGCTGCACAAGCTGATGACCGAAGGCGGCAACGTCGCCGAGGCCACACGGGCATTCGCGCGCATTGCCGAGGACAACACCGAGGCGTGGATGGCGCAGTTGGCGGAGGCCGCGCGCGATGCCGATGGCATCGTGTTCTCGGGGCTGACGGCGTATGTGGCGCTGTCGGTGGGCGAGCAGTTGGGCAAGCCGGTGATCGGCGCGGGCATGTTCCCGATCTCGCCGACGCGGGCCTTTCCGTCCGCGCTGCTGCCGCCGTTCAGGATGCCGGGGTGGGCCAATCGCGCCAGCCACCACGTAATCAACTTCGTGCTGTGGCGCATGTTCCGTACCGCGACCAATGCTGCGCGCTCCAGGCTGTTCGGCGCGTCAGCGCGCAAGGCGATGTGGGCGGACTTTCCGACGCTGTACGCGATCTCGCCGCACCTGGTCCCGCGTCCGCATGACTGGCATGACGACTGGCTGGTGAGCGGCGCGTGGACCATGTCGCCGCAGCCGGACTGGCAACCGGACGCGCCGCTGCGCGACTTCCTGGCGGCCGGCGAGGCGCCGCTGTATATCGGCTTTGGCAGCATGGCGGGCTTTGACCGGCACAAGGTGGTGACGGCGCTGATGCAGGCGGTCGATGGCCGGCGCGCGCTGTTCTATCCGGGCTGGAGCGGCATCGACGTGGCGGCGTTGCCATCCAACTTCCACGTGGTGGGCGCCACCCCGCATGACTGGCTGTTGCCGCGCGTGTCGGCGGCAATCCATCATGGCGGTGCGGGCACCACACATGCGGCCGCGGCGGCGGGCGTCCCGGCGATCGTGCTGCCGTTTGCGGGCGACCAGTTCTTCTGGGCGGGCCGGCTGGCGGCGCTGGGCGTGGCGCCGCGTTATGTCGCCGGGCACAAGATCGACGCGCCGCGGCTGGCGTCGATGATCGCCTTTGCCGAGCAACCGGCCACGCGCGAACGGGCCGCCACGCTGGGCCGCGCGATGGCTGCCGAGCGCGGCGTCGACAATGCCGTGGCGGCGATTGAGCGCTTTTGCGGCAGGCAGGGCGCATAATCCCGTTCCGCCTTCCGCATTCACTGACGCAGGACCTTCCGATGTTGAACCGTACCCAGCAAATCCTTATTGCCATCGTCGCCGTGGCTGTCCTTGGCATGTTGTGGTTTGCCGGCAATGACCGCCGCGACGATGTCGGCGGTGCCGCACCCGAGGCGCAGGCCGAAGCCAGCGCGGTGCCGGCCAGCATCGTGCGCGGGGTGCCGCGCGATGGCACGCTCGACCCGATCAGCATCGACCCGGAGCGCCCCGCGGACCGCCTGCCGCAGCTCCAGGCCGACACGCTGCTGAATGACTACCGCGACAACCCCAAGGAAGCCGACACCCGCTACCTGGGCCAGTACCTGATCGTCGAAGGCGTCGCCAGCGGCATTCGCCGCGAGCGCGACCAGGTCTTTGTCGATATCCGCACCAACGATCCCGGCGTGAATGTGCGCGCACTGCTGCTGCAACGCCAGATCTGCGGCCCGGCAGGACGGGTGTGCGAGGTGGAAGCCCGAGCCACCATGGTGCGGCGCGGCCAGAAGGTGGCGCTGGAATGCAACGGCGCAGGGCTGGCGGATGGCGCACCGCTGCTGCGCGACTGCCTGCTGCGCGGCGGCGCCAACTGATCGCGCTTGTCCAAGATTCCGGAGTCCCGCCATGCAATCCGTTCTGTCCATCCTTGCCATCCTGATCATGGTGGCCACCATCGTCGGCGTGGTTTCGCCCGCCTGGCTCAGCCAGACGCTGTTTGGCGGCAAACCCGTCACGCGGCTGCAGGTCGCAGTCATCGGGGTCTGCCTTGCCGGGCTTTGCCTGGTCCTGGTGGGCCGGCTGGCGCAAGGCGGCGGCGCGGGCGGCTGAGGCGCCACCCCGGCGCAGAAGCGGCCGTTTTGCGCTTCTGTTTGGACGATTGGATCGGCGTACCGGCGCCTACAGTGTGAAGGTATGCGGTGGCCACTGCGTCTTGCATGGCAGCCCGCCCCAGCCACACAGGACATCCATGTACAAAGCTCTGCTGGCCGCAGGCCTTGGCCTGCTGATCACCGGTTGCTCGACCTACCAGGCAGTGACCCCGGTCGACCGGCCCGACCGCACCGATCCCCTTGTCGCGTTCCAGGTGCCGGCTGGCGGCGGCCCGATGGGCAACTACGGCGCCAACGGCACGCTGCTGTGCGTGGTGGTGAACCCGGTCACGGGCAATGATTTTGTCGAGAACTTTCTCTCATCGCTGCGGCGGCGCAATTTCGAGGTGAAGGTGCTGCAGGCGCAGACCTCGATCGCGGCGTGCCCGGTGGTGGCGCTGTACACGGCGCGCAGCGCCTGGTACTGGACTGCGTACCTGAACAGCGCGGACATCACCGTGTTCCGCAACGGCGACCGTGTTGGCAAGGCCATCTATAACGCCAACCGCAGCGCGGGCGGGCTCAACCTGAGCAACTTCGTGCAGCCGTCGTCCAAGCTGGATGAACTGGTTGAACAGCTGTTCCCCGGCATGCTGCCGCCCCCGCCGCCGGCGAGCACGGCCGCCCCGGCGGCCTAGCCTGTCTGCAGTCAACCGGAGGGCCGGACCATGCCTCTCTGCGCAGCATCTTGCCGGGCGCAGCCGCGCCCGGCCCAGCGTACCCGGATCAGCGTTCCAGCCGGCCCAGGCGCACCACGGTCACGCCCGGGCGCAATTGGCGCAGCGACGGCATCACCAGCACGCAATCCGGATACGGCGTCACCACTGGCTCGCCGTCGCGCCAGCCGATTACGGTCCCGGCCTCGGTAAAGGTCTCCAGCCCGGTATAGGGGCCGGCAAAGCGGAAGTCCATGCTGGTGGCCACCACCGGCTCGGTCACGCGCACCACGCGCTGCGTGGCGGGCAGCGGCTGCAGCCAGCCCGCGGGCACGTCGCTTTCATCGATCACGCCGGCATGCAGCAGGAAGCGCGCGGTGCTGTCCTGCGCCACGGTCACGGCGGCGGGCTCCCAGTGCTGGCCGCATTCGATCAGCAGCGCGTTGCGCGGGCTGGCGGCATCGCCAAAGCCATCGTAGTCGCGCATGCGGCGGCCTTCGGGGTGGCCTTCGTCGACGATCACATCGGCCGGCGCGCCCAGCGCGCGCGACAGGGCGATGCCCTTGTCGAGCGGGCCTGAGACGATCAGCGGCCGGCTTTTCTCATGCATCGAATGCAGGTCCAGCAGCAGGTCGACGGTGTCGATCACCGGGCGCATGGCGCGCGCGCGGCGCAGCTCCGATGAATCCAGGCTGGCGTCATCCAGCACCCTGGCGGTCCATACGCGGTTGAAATCCTGGTCGACAAAGCGCGATGCGTCAGGCCTGGCGGCATCGAAGCTGTGGTACGCATCGACGTTGGCGAACGCCAGCGTCAGCCGGCCGCGGCGCGGGCGCAGGCCGTGGTCCAGCAACGCCTTGACGGCGATGGCGCCGCAGACCTCGTTGCCGTGGGTCAGCGCGTTGACCATCACGTGCGGGCCGGGCTGGCCGCTGTCGAAGGTGAACAGGTAGGGGATGCCGGTGTTGCCGGCGGCGTAGGCGCGGATGTCGGGGAATGCGACATCGACGGGGTAGGCGTCGATCGGTGCGGTTGGCTGGGTCATGGGAATCGGTGCGTTCAGGGCGCCTGGCGGATCGCTGCCGCCGGGTCGTGTTCCGGGGATCAGGTTGAGGATGGGCGGCGGGGTCTTGCCAGCGCCGCCCGCCTCATCTCTTACTCGTGAATGCCAGCCGTCTGCACGATGGTGCGATAGCGCCCCGTCTCGCGCTTGATAAAGCTGCCGAACTGCGCCGGATTGGCCGGCGCCACTTCCACGCCGGCTTCCGCCAGCTTCTTCTTCACATCCGGCATGGCCAGCACGGCCTGCATCTCGGTGTTCAGGCGCTCCACCACCGGTTGCGGCAGCTTGGCCGGGCCCATCAGACCGAACCACACGCCCATGTCGACGCCCTTGAGCGCGGGCGTCTCGGCCAGCGCGGGCACGTTCGGCGCCACCGGCGAGCGCTTGGCGTTGGTCACGCCGTAGGCCTGCACGCGGCCGGCCTGGATATGCGGCAGCGCCGACGACAGCACCATCACCGCCAGGTCGATCTGGCCGCCGAGCAGGTCGGTGGCCATGGCCGACGCGCCCTTGTACGGCACGTGCGTGATATTGACCTTGCCCTGCTGCTTGATCAGCTCGCCGGCCAGGTTCAGCGGCGTGCCCACGCCCGACGAGGCATACGACAGCTTGCCCGGCTGCGCCTTGGCCAGCGCGATCAGCTCGGCCGCGTTCTTGGCCGCCAAGCCGGGCTTGCCGACCAGCACCATCGGCTGGGTGCCGACGAAGGTCACCGGCGCCAGGTCCTTCTCGCCGTCGTAGCGCACGGCGGGGTTGGTCAGGCGGGCGATCGACACTTCACTGCCCGAGCCCATCAGCAGGGTGTAGCCGTCGGCTTCGGCCTTGACCACCTTGGCCGCGCCGATGGTGCCGCCGGCGCCGCCCAGGTTCTCGATCACCACGCTCTGGCCGAGGCGCTTGCCCAGCTCCGGGGCGATGGTTCGGGCCACCAGGTCGACGCTGCCGCCGGCGGTGTAGCCCACCACCAGCGTGATCGGCTTGGCGGGCCAGGCGGAGGCAACGGCGCCGGCGGAAGCGGCAAGGCAGAGTGCGGCAGCGGCCGCGCGCAGGATGGTCTTCATGGTCTCGTCTCTGGGGATTCCGGAATGGTTGTTGTGGGCCGATGTTAGAAGCGCGGAACCGGCCCGGCGTGCAGCTTTGGCAAGGGGGGTTGCCGATTCGGCAATGGTGGCCGAAGGCGCATCAGCGCGGTGCCTGCACCGCCGCCTGCCAGAAGGCCTCGGCCAGCGGGCGCATCGGCGCGCGCGGGCGGTACAGGCGGATATCGAGCGCCAGGTCGCCGCCATCATCGCTGCGTACGCCGCTGATGGCACGCACCAGGCGCCCGGCGTGCAGGTCGTCGGCAATCAGCCGTGCCGGCAGCCAGGCCAGGCCCATGCGCTGGCGCACCATCTCGTGCACCGACTCGGCAAAGTCGCTGACCGCGATCACGTCCAGCCGCGGCGCCAGCTTGCGGCGCGCGATCTCCTGGTTGACCATGCGGCCGAGTGTCAGGGTCTCGGCGTAGGCGATCATCGGGACCGGCTTTGCGGCCGACTTGGCGGTCGCAAGCCGGTGCAGCGGCGCGCCGCGCGTATCGGCGGCGCTCACGCACACCAGCCGCTCCACGCCGGCCAGGTGGAACTGGTAGCGCGCGTCGTCCAGCATCACCGGCAGGTCCGGCGGGCTGTAGCAGAGCAGGAAATCGGCATCGCCCTCGGCAAACATGGCCAGCGCGTCGTGCATCGGGAAGGTCGACAGCCGGGTGCGGAAGCCGCCCGCCGCCGGGTCGGGCCGCAGCGCCTCGCGCAGGCCCGCCAGCCACGCCGGCACCATCGAGCGCGCCAGGGTCTTGCCGGTGGCGATGGTGACCGTGCTGGCGTCGGCGCGGTGCGCGGCGCGCAACGCCAGGCGGGTCTCGTCCAGCGTGCGCAAGGCGCTCTGCGCGGCTTCCAGGAACTGGCGCCCTTCGGCGGTCAGCCGCACCGGGAACGCGCTGCGGTCGATCAGCGGGGCGCCGGCCCAGACCTCCAGCGCCTGCATGCGCCGGCCAAACGCGGGCGGGGTCACGTTGCGCAGTTCGGCTGCGCGCGCCAGGCTGCCGGCCTGGGCCAGGCAGACGAAGTCTTCGAGCCAGCGGATATGCATGGAAGGCGGACGGTTGAGGGTGGGACGGCGATGCCCTCATTATCGGTAAAACCGGCCGCCACCCTTTGCCTGCCGCATTCCTCGGTTAGAATTTTTCGCATGACACTGATCCGGCGCCGCCACCCCTCGTCCCCGACCAGCCAGGCGTCCGACACCCCGCCGCCCGCGCCGGAATACACCATCGACGAGCTGGCGCGCGTGGCCGGCACCACGGTGCGCAACGTGCGCTCCTACCAGGACCGCGGCCTGATCGATCCGCCGCTGCGGCGCGGGCGCGTGGGCATCTACACGCAGGCGCACCTGGGGCGGCTCAAGCTGATCCACCACCTGCTGGCGCGCGGCTATACGCTGGCCAATATCACCGAGCTGCTCAAGGCCATCGTCGAAGGGCACGACCTGCGCTCGATCCTGGGGCTGGAGACCGCCATCAACAGCCCGTGGACCGACGAGACGCCGCGGCACTACTCCTACCTGGCGCTGGCGCGGCTGTTCGGCCGCGCGATCTCGCGCCCGGCCCTGGCCAAGGCGATCTCACTGGGGCTGCTGGAACCGGACGGCCTGGGCTATCTCGCGCGCAGCCCGCGCGCGCTGGCCGCGGGCGCGGAGATCGCCCAGGCGGGCTTTGCGCTGGAAGACGTGCTGGAGATCATCGCGCAGTCGCGCGGGCATTTCCAGGCGGTATCGGACCATATCGTCGCTACCGTGGTGCGCGAGCTGGACCGCTTTGGCGTTGGCAAGCTGCCGCCGCCGCAGGACGTGCCGCGGCTGGTGGAGATCCTGTGGCGCATCCGCCCGCTGGCGCTGGTGATGGCGGAGACAGAGATGATGCGGGCGCTGGAGATCTCGGCCAACAAGTATCTGGGGGACCGGGTGGCGGCGATCATCGAGCATTTGCATGATGAGGAAGGCGGGGGCGGCGGGAAGCCATGATCCCGCGCCGGTCTGGTCCCCTCCCCCGCTGTGCAGAGCGGGCACACAGGTGACAGGTGTGCGAGGGCATGGTTGACACTTCCGGGCACACTCATCCCGCTGCGCTACCTCGCCGCGCTTCCCCGCACCGACTCCTCCAGCAACGACCGCAACTTCGCCAGCGCGCCCGGATCCCCGTGCGCGGCTGAGCGTGCATACCAGATCTTGGCCTGCTCGATATCCCGGTCGACCACCCCAGGCTCGCCGTGCTCGTAGAAGCTGCCGACGATGTATTGCGCGCCGCCGTCGCCGGCACTGGCCGCGCGGCTGTACCACATGAACGCCTGTCCGTAGTCGCGCGGCACGCCCCGGCCAGTGAAGTAATTCGTCGCCAGCGCCATCTGCGCCTGCACATGCCCGCCCTGTGCGGCCAGTGCATACCAGCGGTTGGCTTCCTCCAGTGACTTCGGCACCAGTTCGCCACGCTCATAAAGGTCGCCCCAGGTGTACTGGGCATGCGTCATCTGGTTGTCGGCCGCTTTTTTCAGCCAGACCAACGCCTCCTGCGGGCGGGCGGCAGTGCCCTCACCGCGCAGCAGCATCATTGCGTAGTTGAATTGGGCCAGACGGTTGCCCTGCCGGGCCGCATTGGCAAAGCCGCGCAGGGCCTGGTCGAAGTTGCCCGCTTCATACGCGGTGACCGCGTCGCGGGTCTGGGCCTGCGCGGGGGCAGGCGGCTGCGGTGCGGAGGCTGCCGGCTGCATGCACAACAGCCATGCGGCGGTGGCGCCGGCGAGCAAGGCGGCAATCGGGGGGCGGGCAATCGACATGGCGGACTCCGGGCACAGCGCCTTCCTGATTCCAGTGTAGGAGTCAGGACACCGCGCCGGTAGGCAGGCGCGGAATCGCCAGAATATCCATGCGAATAATCAATCGGTCACAATATCTGCCACGATCATTCCTCGCACAGATAAAACCAGGTGTTCAGATCCACCCGGCCCGATGCAGCCGCCGCCACAGTCCCCCGCAGGCGACTGCGGTCACGCCGACGACGGCCGGGTAGGCGAAGGGGATTTTTAGCTCAGGCATGAAATCGAAGTTCATGCCATACAGGCTGAAGATCACGGTCGGGATCGCCAGGATCGCGCCCCAGCCAGCCAGGCGCTTGACCACCTCGTTCTGGCCCACGGTGACCAGCGCCAGGTTGACCTGCACGGCAGTGGTCAGCATTTCGCGCACCACGTCGAGCGTGCGCACCAACCGGCTGGCGTGGTCTTCGATGTCGCGGAAATAGGCGCGCAGCTCCTTCGGCACCAGGTCTTCGTGCAGCCGGATCAGCTGGCCGCACATGTCTTCCACGGGGCTGACCGCATTGCGCAGGCGCAGCACCTGGCGCTTGATCTGGTACAGGCGCTCGATCGCCGCGCGGTCGAACTCGTCGCGGAAGATGCCCTGCTCCAGCGCCTCGAAGGTGTCTTCCAGGCGCGTGACGATGGGCAAGTAGTGGTCGACGATAAAGTCCATCAGCGCGTAAAGCACATAGCCCGGGCCATTGGCCAGTCCGTGCGGGTCGTGCTCGCAGCGCTCGCGCACGGGCGCATAGGTGCTGCTGACACCGTGGCGCACCGAAACCACATAGTTGGGGCCGACAAAGAGATGGGTCTCGCCGACCACGACTTCGTCTTCCACCAGTTGCGCCGTGTTGAGCACCACGAAGACCGAATCGCCGTAGGACTCGAGCTTGGGGCGCTGGTGCGCATCGAGCGCATCTTCCACCGCCAGGTCGTGCAGGCCGAACGCCTGCTGGGCCTGGCGCAGCAGCGCGAGGTCAGGCTCATGCAAGCCCAGCCAGACAAAGGTGCCCGGTACGCCCAGCACGGTGGGAATCTCCTCCATGCCCACCGTGCTGAGCCGCTTGCCCTGCCGGTAGGCCACGCAATTGACGATGGCGCCCATGGAAACTCCGCTGATCAGATGGCGCAATCGTAACAAGCCTTTACGCTGCGCCGGACTTGATGCGCGTTGCCTCGCGCGACAAACCACGCTGGCCGCACTTGCCCAGCGTTACAGTGTGCTGTGCACGTGCATAAGGAACCCACGCGCCACCTGCTGTACATATCGATCCAATTGTTACAGTTCGCGACAGATACGACGTTAGAATGTGGCATTTCCACGGTCACCCGGCTATGTCCCAGAAGAAATCGCCACGATTCGAGCTGCGCAGTGGCAACGTAGACGCCCTCCTTCTCGCCCTCCAGACCGCCGACATGGCAGCGCTGCGGGATGACCTCCTCTCCCGCTTTGAAGCCACCCCCGACTTCTTCTCCAATGACGTGATCGCGCTGGACCTGCGCGCGCTGGAAGGTGACAGCGAAGTCGCGCTTGGCACCGTGATCGATACGCTGGCCACGCTCAAGGCCCGCGCCATCGGCGTGGTGGCCCGCCCCGGCCAGCGCGAGTGGGCCGAGCGCTTCGGCCTGCCGCTGCTGGACAGCCAGGCCCGCCGCGGCAGTGCCGCCGATCGCGCCACCGACCGCGCCGCCGAGGCCAAGGCCGCAGCCGCGGCGGAACAGGCCGCAGCCGAACAGGCCGCGCGCGAGGAATCCGTCCGCGCCGCCGCGCAGGCCACCACCGACGCCGCCGTGGCCGCTGCCATCCGCCAGACCCAGACCATGCTGATCGACAAGCCGCTGCGCTCGGGCCAGCAGGTCTACGCGCAGGGCGACGTGGTCATCCTGGACGTGGTCAGCTACGGCGCCGAGGTGATCGCCGAAGGCAACATCCATATCTATGCCCCGCTGCGCGGCCGGGCGCTGGCGGGCGTCAAGGGCAACACCGGCGCGCGCATCTTCAGCACCTGCATGGAGCCTGAACTGATTTCCATCGCCGGCATCTACCGGACCGCGGAGCAGACGCTTCCGGCCGATGTGCTCGGCAAGACCGCCCAGGTGCGCCTGGCCGATGAAAAACTAATCCTCGAAGCGCTGCGGCTCAAGTAACCGCGGCAGCCCTCGGGACCGAATTGCAGAGAGCGCAAGCTTCAACTTATTACTGGACCAAAGAGCCATGGCAAAAATCATCGTTGTGACCTCCGGCAAGGGAGGCGTCGGCAAGACCACCACCAGCGCCAGCTTTGCCGCCGGCCTGGCCCTGCGCGGCCACAAGACTGCCGTGATCGACTTCGACGTCGGCCTGCGCAACCTTGACCTGATCATGGGTTGCGAGCGCCGCGTGGTGTACGACCTGATCAACGTGGTGCAGGGCGAAGCCAACCTGCGCCAGGCGCTGATCAAGGACAAGAAGTGCGAGAACCTGTTCATCCTGCCGGCCTCGCAGACGCGCGACAAGGATGCGCTCACGCGCGACGGCGTCGAGAAGGTCATCAACGGCCTGATCGAGATGGATTTCGAATTCATCATCTGCGACTCGCCCGCCGGCATCGAGTCGGGCGCGCTGATGGCGATGTACTTCGCCGACGAGGCGCTGATCGTGACCAACCCGGAAGTGTCGTCGGTGCGCGATTCGGACCGCATCCTGGGCATCCTGGCGTCCAAGACCAAGCGTGCCAGCGAAGGCGGCGACCCGATCAAGGAACACCTGCTGATCACCCGCTACAACCCCAAGCGCGTGCATGGCGGCGAAATGCTGTCGCTGACCGACATCCAGGAAATCCTGCGCATCAAGCTGATCGGCGTGGTGCCGGAGTCGGAAGCCGTGCTGCATGCGTCCAACCAGGGCACGCCCGCCATCCACCTGGAAGGCAGCGACGTGGCCGACGCCTATGGCGACGTGGTGGACCGCTTCCTCGGCAAGGACAAGCCGATGCGTTTCACCGACTATCAGAAGCCGGGTCTGCTCTCCCGCATCTTCGGCAACAAGTAACGGTCAAGGAGGGCTCACCCCATGTCGATCCTTTCCTTCCTGCTGGGAGAGAAGAAGAAGTCCGCGTCGGTCGCCAAGGAGCGGCTGCAGATCATCCTGGCGCACGAGCGCACCGGCCATTCCGCGCCCGCCGACTACCTGCCCGCGCTGCAGCGCGAGCTGGTGGCGGTGATCTCCAAATACGTCAAGATCGGCGACCAGGACCTGCGCGTCACCCTGGAACGCCAGGACAACCTCGAGGTGCTCGAGGTCAAGATCGAGATCCCGCAGAACTGAGGACGGATCCCGGCGCTGCCGGGCTCACCCCTCCCCCTCGGTTTCCCCGCTCTTCCCGTCTTTCCGCCGACCGCGGCGCCGCTTGCGCGCCGGGGTCGGCCGGCCTCCGATTTCCCTGCCCCGCCCCCCGCCCTACCCCCGCCAGCCCAGTGTGCAGGCCACCTCGCGACTATGCGGCAACGCACCAATTCAGAATTGTGTAGCGGCGAGACAACGGATTTGCACCAAAATCCTGCTTGAAAGCGCAGCTTGGCGGAGTTTTGTGTCCTTGTAGCTTACGTTTTGTTAAATTTTCGCGGCGTCTACACGAAACGTAGACATCGTCCACGCCGTGATCCGGCGGAGAGAACAGTACAAGACAGAAAAGGAGCACCATGAAGAAATCGGCCATCGTCCTCGCAGCCGGCAGCCTGTTGGCAGGTTCGGCGTTCGCCCAGTCGTCCGTTACCCTGTACGGTATCGTTGACCAGAGCATCCGCTTCCAGACGAACTCCAGCGCCAACAACGACAACCTGTGGGAACTGACCAACGGCGCCGTCACCAACAGCCGCTGGGGCCTGAAGGGCAGCGAAGCCCTCGGCAATAACCTGAAGGCAATCTTCCAGCTGGAAGGCGGCTTCGATCCGGACACCGGCCGTTCCAACCAGGCCAGCGCCACCAACCCGAATGGCCGCCTGTTTGGTCGTCAGGCTTACGTTGGCCTGTCGGGCGACTTTGGCACGATCAAGCTGGGCCGCCAGTACACCGAAGGCTTTAACTTCTTCGGCGACTACGATCCGCTGACCATCGGCAACTACACCAACAACGCCTGGCCGTTCTTCCTGACCCAGTTCCGCAGCGACAACGTCGTCGGCTACAGCGGCAAGTTCGGCGGCCTGGACGTGGGCGCCAGCTACGGCTTCGGCGAGCAGCCGGGCAGCATGACCAAGAACCAGTACTGGGGCGCCCGTGCCGCTTACTCGTTCGGTCCGTTCGGCATCGGCGGCGTGTACCAGGAAATCCGCAACATCAACGGCGACAAGCAGCAAATGTGGGGCGCTGCCGGTAAGTACGCCTTTGGCCCGGCCAAGCTGTTCGTGGGCTACGTCGGCGGCAAGGACCGCACCGGCGTGATCGACAACGGCTTCCTGAACAACTCGGCTGCGGCGCCTGCTCCGGCCGTGGTCACCGCCGGCGCTGCCAACAACCCGCGCAAGGACACCATCGGCTACATCGGCCTGACCTACCAGGCCACCCCGGCCCTGGCGCTGACCGGCGTTTTCTACGGCGACTACGTCGAGAACAAGAACGGCGTGAACGACAACAACGGCCGCCGCTACACCGGCGTGCTGCTGGCCGAGTACTCGCTGTCCAAGCGCACCCAGGTCTACGGCACGGTTGACTTCAACAAGGTTTCGGGCGGCACCACCACCGAAATGCCGGGCCGCAACAACCAGACTGGCGCTGCCGTCGGTATCCGCCACATCTTCTGATCGACACCTGATCAGCAGTACCTGGCAAAAGGCACCTTCGGGTGCCTTTTTTCATGGGCGCGGCCGGCGCCGCAGCCACAGGTACCAGCCGGCCGGCGAGGCGGCTTCGCCCAGCGGCTGCAGCGGCACCAGCACGCCGCCATGGCGCGCCACCACGCGCTGTGCGCACAGCAGCGCCGGCCCGGGCTGCGCCAGCCGCGCGGCGCTTTCGTCGTCGGCGGGATCGAACGCCAGCCACAGCGCCAGGCCGCCTGCGTGGCCACGGCACGTGACCCGCAGCGCAGTCCCCCGCGCCGCGGCATCAATGGCGCTGGTCAGCAGCCATTCCAGCGTTTGCGCCAGCATGGCCTGATCCCCGCCAAGGCGCGGCAGGCGGCCTCCCGGCCGTTCAAGCCGGACGCCGGCCTCGCTGGCCAGGGTCCAGACGCGGTCCAGCGCTTCATCCAGCAGCGACTCCATGGCGATACGGCGCATGCGATAGGCGTGGCGCGTTTCGCGCAGCAGCCGGTTCAGGTCATCGATCTGGCGCAGCGAACGGCGCGCATGGCCGCCAACCTGCGCCAGCAGCGCGGCGTCGGCCTGGTCCCGCGTGCGGCGCAGCTCCAGCCAGGCCAGCAGCGAGGCATTGGGTGCGCGCAGGTCGTGGCCAAGCACGTGCAGCAGCATGTCGTGCACGGCGGCGGGGTTGCGCACATCAGCGCGGCGCTGCCCAACCGGCCGGCCGCGCAGGCACCGCGCCAGCCAGCGGCCGCCGAGCCAAAGTGCCACGGCCAGCCCCGCCTGGTGCAACCGGGACGCTTTCATGCGGCAGCCCGTTCGGTGCGCTCCGGGCGATCGGTACGCTCCAGCCGGTAGCCATGCGTGTAGACCGGCGTCAGCCGCAAGCCGTGCCCTGCCTGCAGCCCAAGCTTGCTGCGCACGCGCGAGACATGGGTATCGATGGTGCGCGACAGCGGCGAGATCTCGCGGCCCCAGACCGCGGCGGTGATGTGGTCGCGCGTGACGATGCGCCCCTCGTTGCGGAACAGCAGCACCGCCAGGTCGAACTCTTTCGGCGTCAGGCCGACCGGATGGCCGTTGCAGGTGACCTTGCGCAAGGCGCAGTCGAAGGCGTACTCACCCAGCCGCAACGGCGCCAGCTGCGCCAGCTGCGCGGGGTTCGCGCGCCGCAGCAGGCAGTCGATGCGCGCGGCCAGCTCGGCCGGGCGCACCGGCTTGACCATGTAGTCGTCAGCGCCCGCCGCCAGGGCATTGACGATGTCGAGCTCGGCCTCGCGGCAGGTCAGGAACATCACCGGGATGCGGCGGTCGAGGTGGGTACGCACCCAGGCCAGCACCTCGCGCCCGGACAAGTCCGGCATCTGCCAGTCCAGCAGCAGCAGGTCGAAGCCCGCGTCGCGCAGCGCCAGCAGCAGGCGCCGGCTTTCAGCGAAGGTCACGCAGTCATGTCCCGCGCCGGTAATGACCTGCCGGATCAGCGCCGCATCCGCGGGCGCGTCTTCAAGCGATGCAATGCGCGATGCCATTTTCTTTCCCATGTGTTGTCTCCGACGGAACAGGGCACTAGCGGGACATTTAAGACCGCGTTGCCGTCCGCACGAATAGGAAAGACCTCAATCTCAACTTTCAACAATCTTTTACTTCTCGCCTCAGCAGGCCGCTCCTACCATGGGTTTCGCTGCGTGCCGAGCGGGCCCGCAGTGCCATGCTCTGTCCATCCATCGGCGCATTCCGATGCGCCCGCGCAGGAGCCACTCTCGTGAACATCGCCGCGCTGCAGGCGGACCCGACCCTCGCCGTCAGCATCGAACAGACCCTGCGCCTGAACGGGCACCAGTGCACGCGCTATCTCAGCGGACGCACCATGATCGGCGCGCTGCGCGGCAGGTCGTTCGATCTGCTGATGCTCGATTGCGATACGCCGGGGATCCCGGCCCTGGAAGTGCTGGCATGGGTGCGCCGCACGCTCGGCAACGAGATGCCGGTGATGCTGACCGGCACCTCCAACGAAGACGCCTTCGTCGCGGCCTGCTTTGCGCAAGGCGCCGACAGCTACGTGCCCAAGCCGCTGCGCACGGCCGAGCTGGCCGCGCGCGTGCTGGCGCTGTTGCGCCGCGCCAGGCCGGCGGGCGAGGAATGCGACCTGGCGCACGGCGTGTTCCGCTTTGCCACCGCGGAGCGGCGCGTGTGGGTCCAGGGCAAGCCGGTGCTGCTGGCCCCCAAGGAATTCGACCTGGCGGTGCTGCTGTTCCGCAACCTGGGTTCGCTGGTGCTGCGCCAGACCATGGTCGACCAGGTCTGGCGCTACCGCATGGACCCGGCCTCGCGCACGGTGGACAGCCACCTGTCGCGCGTGCGCACCAAGCTGTCGCTGTGGCCGCACAATGGCGTGCGGCTGTCGTCGGTGTATGGGCTGGGCAGCCGCCTGGATGCGGCTTAGCCCAGCCGCAGGCCTCAATCGGCCTTGATGCCCGCTTCCCTGACGATGCGGGCGTTCTCCGCGGACTCTTCGCGGATGGCCTTGGCAAACTGCGCCGGCGTGCCGCCGGTCGGCACCTCGCCGCCCTTGAGCAGGCGCTCATGGACTTCCGGCTCGGCCAGCGCCTTGTTCAGTTCGGCGTTCAGGCGGTTGATGATGGCCGCGGGCGTCTTGCCCGGCGCGAAGATGCCGAAGGTCGAGGTCAGGTTGGCCTTGGGGTAGCCCAGCTCTGCCAGCGTCGGCACCGAGGGCAGGCTCTCCAGGCGCCTGGGCGCACCCACCGCCAGCGCGCGCAGGCGGCCAGCCTGCATATGCTGGGTCAGCACCGGGCTGGCGTTGGTGCTCATCACCTCGAACTGGCCGCCGAGCGCGTCGTTCATCTGCTGGCCCGCGCCCTTGTACGGGATCAGCGTGATGTCGGCCTTCGACTTCTGCTTGATCTGTTCCAGCACCACATGGCCGACCGTGCCCAGGCCCGACGTTGCCCAGCGCACCGAGCCCGGCCTGGCGCTGGCCTGACCGACCACGTCGGCAAAGCTCTTGCCGCTGAAGCCGGAGGTGGCTACCACCAGCACCGGCGAGTACATCACGCTCATCACCGGCGCCACGTCCTTCTGCGGGTCGTAGTTGACGCGGCCGACATGCGGGTTGAGCGTCAGCGGGCTGGTGGCGGCAAAGCCCAGCGTATAGCCGTCCGGCGCAGCCTTGGCGACCGCATCGATGCCGATGCTGCCGCCCGCGCCGGCCTTGTTCTCGACCACCACCGAGGTGCCCATCTGCGCCGACAGCCGCTCGCCCAGCGCGCGCGCCACGGTGTCGCTGATGCCGCCGGTCGGGTAGGCGACGATCACGCGGATCGGACGGCCGGGATAGGCGTCGGCAGCGGCGGCAGGCAGTGCGGCAGCACCGCTGGTCACGCACAAGGCGGCCAGCAGGGATGAGCGGAAGGGGAAGGCCATGATGGAAATGCGGGAGAGATTTCGACAGGAGGGCGCCGGGCGCGGCAGCGGATTGCCGGCCTGGCGCAAGGCAGCCGCTATCTTAGCCGATCGGGACGTGCGCGCTCAGCGCACCAGCGGGCGTTCCGGCACCCACGAGACAAAGAGTTCGTTGGCCCTGTCATACAGTCGCCATACCGTGCCGCAGTCGCGGCAGGCAAAAGTCAGCATGCTGAACGGCACGCCGGCGGCGCTCTGGCTCACCAGCGGCACCGTGCCGCGCAGCGCCAGGCAGGCCGGCGGCTCGCGCCGGCGCGGGTCGGCGGCGAGCGCCAGGCAGCGCTCGCAGGCGGGCGTGGCAGACGGTGCTGACACAGGTTGGATGGGTGGCGGGGGCACGGCAGACTTCATGCCCGCCATGATGCCGCAAAACGCCGCCCGGCAGCAGCCGCTGACGCAATCGGATCAGGCCGGCTGCGTGCGCGCCACCGCGGCCGGCGTCGCCGCGCGCTGGCCCAGCACCAGGAAGCCGAGCACGGTGGCGCTGACCGGGCTCAGCAGCCCCAGCGCCGCCACCGCGGACGACGGCATGCGCCCGACACCGCGGAACCACAGCGCATAGCTGAAGCCGGCCCCGACAATGCTCAGCCACGCATAGCCAAGCCAGTTGGCCAGCGTGAAAAGATAAATCCACTTTACGAAGCCGATTGTTTGATGTCAAGATACTTCGGTGTTCCTGCCACTCGCGTATCCGCACGCCTGCCCCTCGATGACTACCCGCCGCAAACCCGAAGAAACGCCTGATCATGTCGACGGCATTCTCGCCCAATGGGCGCGCGAGCGCCCGGACCTGGATGCCTCGCCGATGGGCGTGATCGGCCGGCTGGGCCGGCTCAACCGCCATACCAGCCGGGCCATTGAAGCCGCGCTTGGGGAAACCGGCCTGCAGCCGTGGGAATTCGATGTGCTGGCGACGCTGCGTCGCGCGGGACCGCCGTATGCGCTGTCGCCGGGCGCGCTGATCGGGTCGCTGATGATCACTTCGGGCACCATGACCAACCGGCTCGACCACCTGGAGCGGGCCGGGCTGGTGCGGCGCCAGCCCAATCCGGAAGACCGGCGCGGGCTGCTGGTGGAACTGACCGAGGCCGGACGCGAGCGCGTCGACCGCGCACTGGAACTGCACGTGGCCAACGAGCACCGCCTGCTGGCGGACCTGACTGCGACGGAGCGCGCGCAGCTGGCCGCGCTGCTGCGCCGCTGGCTGCGCATGTTCGAGCCGCCACCGGGCGGTGGCGGCGAAGGCAATGACCCGGCCTGAGCGTCAGGCCCGCTGCGGACGCTCGCGCAGGTCAGGCAGGAATACCGTCAGCAGGCCCAGCAGCGGCAGGTAGGCGCAGTACTCGTACACCGCGCGGATGCCGTGCGTATCCGCCATGCCGCCCAGCACCGCGGCGCCGATGCCGCCCATGCCGAAGGCAAAGCCGAAGAACAGGCCCGACACCATGCCCACCTTGCCGGGAATCAGCTCCTGCGCGAACACCAGGATCGCCGAGAACGCCGAGGCCAGGATAAAGCCGATGATGAAGGTCAGCACCGTGGTCCAGAACAGGCCCACGTGCGGCAGCACCAGCGTGAACGGCGCCACGCCCAGGATCGAAGCCCAGATCACGCGCTTGCGGCCGATGCGGTCGCCGATCGGGCCGCCCAGGATGGTGCCCGCCGCCACCGCGGCCAGGAACATGAACAGGTGCAGCTGCGCGTTCTGGCGCGCCAGCCCGAAGCGCTCCATCAGGTAGAAGGTGTAGTAAGAGGTCAGGCTGGCCATGTAGAAGTACTTGGAGAACACCAGCACCATCAGCACCACCATGGCCCGCACCACCACGCGCGTGGGCACCGGGCTGGCCACCGCGCCCGCGGCCTTGCGCTTGCGCGCGCCCTGCGCCAGCTGGCGCGCATACCAGCCGCCGATGCGCCACAGCACCACGATGCCCACCAGCGCCGCCAGCGAGAACCACGCCAGGCTGGCCTGCTGGTGCACGATCAGCGCGGCCAGCAGCGGCCCCATGGCACTGCCGCCGTTGCCGCCCACCTGGAAGATCGACTGCGCCAGCCCGTGCTGGCCGCCAGAGGCCATGCGCGCCACGCGCGACGACTCGGGGTGGAAGATCGACGACCCCGTACCGACCAGCGCAGCGGCCACCAGCAGCACGCCGTAGGTCGGCGCGACCGACAGCAAGAGCAAGCCCGCCAGCGTGAACGCCATGGCGATGGCCAGCGAATGCGGCTTGGGATGCTTGTCGGTGTACAGGCCCACCACCGGCTGCAGCAGCGACGCCGTGACCTGGTAGGTCATGGTCAGCAGGCCGATCTGGGTGAAGCTCAGGTTGAAGCCCCCCTTGAGCATCGGATAGATGGCCAGGATCAACGACTGGATCATGTCGTTGAGGAAGTGGGCGAAGCTGATCGCCGACAGCACGCGGAAACCGGTGCGTTCGGCCTGGGGGGATGTCGCGGACGGTGTCGCGCCAGCAGGCGCGGAGTCGATGGTTGTGCTCATTGGCGGCTCTCGACAGACGGAAAGCGGCCAGCGGGGGCGCCGGCCTGGAAGGAACTGAGCACCGATGCTAGCTGGCGCCCCGGCGCCTGTCCTGCGAGAATAGGTCCGCAACCTTGGAGAAAAGGACATGCCGCGCGCCCCTCGCCCCCTTTCTGCTTCTGGCGCAGCCCGCCGCCGCTCCCGCGACCAGCATGCGCCCCCTGCCCCCACGCCCGAGACACTGGCGCTGGGCGACACCTACGCCGATCCCCCGCCCTACGTCCGCTTCGACCGCAGCCCCCTGCCCGTCACCGCCATGGCCGCCGACTACCTGCCCGCCCACGTGACCAACCCGCACCAGCATCCGCACGCGCAGCTGATCCATGCGGTGCACGGCGTGATGGTGGTGGCCACTGCCGAAGGCCAGTGGATCGTGCCGCCCACGCGCGGCATGTGGATGCCGGGCGGCACCACGCACTGGATCCGCATGGTCGGCCGGGTGCAGATGCGCACCGCCTATATCCGCCCCGATGCCGCGCCCGACCTGCCGCAGCGCTGCACCGTGCTGGGCATCTCTGCACTGCTGCGCGAGTTGATCCTGGCGGCGATCGACATCCCCCTGCCCTACGCCCCCGACACGCGCGACGCGCGGCTGATGCGGCTGTTGCTCGATGAAGTGATGCTGGTGCCGTCGCTGCCGCTGCACCTGCCGCGTCCGGCCGACGACAGCCTGCGGCAGATCTGCGATGCCATCACCGGCGCGCCCGATACGGCGCTGACGCTGGCGGACTGGGGTTCACGGCTGGGGGTGGACCCCAAGACCATCCAGCGCCGCTTTGCGCGTGAAACCGGGATGACCTTCGGGCAATGGCGCCAGCAGGCGCGCCTGCTGGCGGCGCTGGAGAAGCTGGCCGCCGGCAGCAAGGTGGTGGATGTGGCGCTGGACCTGGGCTACGAGAGCCCGAGCGCGTTTGCGACCATGTTCAGGCGGCAGTTCGGCGTGCCGCCAAGTGCGTTCTTCCGCTGATCGGGGGGGACCAGGCCGGTCAGCGCCCCAGGTATCGCTCCACCAGCCGTGTCCAGTAGGCCGCGCCGACGGTCAGGTTATCGTCGTTGAAGTCGTAGCCGGCGTTGTGCAGCAGCGGCTGGTTGGCACCGTTGCCCAGCCGCACGAAGCAGCCCGGGCGCTGCTGCAGGAAGTAGGCAAAGTCCTCGCTGCCAGCGATGCGCGCGGCCTGGTCCACCACCTTGTCGGCGCCGACGAGTTCCTCGGCCACCTGGCGCGCGAACTCGGTCTCGCGCTCGCTGTTGACCAACACCGGGTAGCCGCGCACGTAGTCGACCTCGGCCACCGCGCCGTAGCCCTCGGCGTGCGAGGTGGCCAGCTGGCGGATGCGGTTCTCCACCGATGCGCGCACCTCGGGGTTGAACGAGCGCACGCTGATCTCCATGCGCGCATTGTCCGGGATCACATTGGGCGCGTGGCCGGCGTGCAGCGTGCCGATCGTCACCACCGCGGTCTCGTTCGGGTCGACATAGCGCGCCACCACCGACTGCAGCGCCATCACCAGGCTGCCTGCCACCAGGATCGGATCGACCGACTGGTGCGGGCGCGCGGCGTGGCCGCCCTTGCCGCGGATGGTGATGGTGACCGTGTCGCACGCCGCCATGAAGGGGCCCGAGCGGAACAGGAAATTGCCCTGCTCCACCCCCGGATGGTTGTGCAGCCCGAAGATCGCATCGCAGGGAAAGCGCTCGAACAGCCCGTCGGCCAGCATGCGCTCGGCGCCGCCGCCCGCGCCGATTTCCTCGGCCGGCTGGAAGATCAGGTGTACGGTGCCGTCAAAGTTGCGCGTGCGCGCCAGTTGCTTTGCCGCGCCGAGCAGGATCGCGGTATGGCCGTCGTGGCCACAGGCGTGCATGCGGCCGGCATTGACGCTGGCGTATGGCAGTGCGGTGCGTTCGTGGATCGGCAAGGCGTCCATGTCGGCGCGGATGCCCACGCTGTGCCCGCTGTCGCCGCAGCGCAGACTGCCCACCACCCCGGTGCCGCCCACGCCGCGCGTGACCGTATAGCCCCACGTCTCCAGCAGGCTGGCGACCAGGCCCGAGGTGCGGACCTCGTCGAAGGCCAATTCGGGATGCTGGTGGATATTGCGCCGGATGACTTCGAGTTCAGCGCGGCTGTCCAGGGTGTCGGCCAGCGCGCAGTACCGGTGCTTGAATGGCGACGCGGGGGACGCCGTGAGGGTGGTGCCGAGGTAGGACTCGATTTCGGGGGCGTGCTCAGACATGGTGTTTTGCTCTCTGGCGAAACCTGTATAACCAGTATTTCACGCAGAAAACGCGAGCGAAACGCCAAGTGTGCGTTTACCTGTAAAACCATGTAATCGGGCCCGTTTCAGCACCGGAACTGTTGCCCTAATCGTACGCTTTGTATGGAAACCCAACGCTTTGTGTGAAAGCGTATCAATGGGGAACCATTGGCGATGGTGTATTTGCCCGCAGCAGCGCTGCCGGCATGCGTCACCCCGGAGGGTGACGCGATGCCACTGCCCTGCCCTCAGCGTTCGCCGTAGGGCACCACCTGCTGCGTCTGCTCGCCCAGCCCGTCCACGCCCAGGCGCATGGTGTCGCCGGCCTTGAGGAAGCGCGGCGGCTTGAAGCCCATGCCCACACCCGGCGGCGTGCCGGTCGCGATCAGGTCGCCCGGCAGCAGCGTCATGAAGCGGCTGACGTAGCTGACCACGGTGGCCACGTCGAAGACCATGGTGGCGGTGCTGCCCTTCTGCACGCGCTCGCCATTGACCTCCAGCCACAGGCCCAGCGCCTGCGGGTCCGGCACTTCGTCGCGCGTCACCAGCCAAGGGCCGGCCGGGCAGAAGGTGTCGCAGCCCTTGCCCTTGTCCCAGGTGCCGCCGCGCTCGATCTGGAACTCGCGCTCCGACACGTCATTGACCACGCAGTAGCCGGCCACGTGGTTCAGCGCCGCTTCGCGCGAGACATTGCGCGCGGTGCTGCCGATGACCACGCCCAGCTCCACTTCCCAGTCGGTCTTCTCCGACCCGAACGGCAGCATCACCGCGTCGTTGGGACCATTCAGCGAGCTGTTGGCCTTCAGGAACACGATCGGCTCGGCCGGCAGCGGCATGCCGGCCTCGGCGGCGTGGTCGGCATAGTTCAGGCCGATCGCCACGATCTTGCCGACCCCGCTCCAGGGCACGCCAAAGCGTGCGCCCTCGATAACCGGGAGCGACGCGGGGTCCACCTGCGCCAACTGCGCCAGCGCCGCCGGCGCCAGCTGCGCCGCGCCGATATCGGCCACCACGCCGGACAGGTCGCGCACGCGGCCTTGCGCATCGATCATGCCCGGGCGCTCGGCACCGGGGTTGCCTACTCGAACCAGTTTCATCGTCGTTGTCTTCAGGGGTTGTTCAGGCGGATTTCTTGAGGGCGGCGCCAGATGCGCCGGTTGCGCCGGCTTCGGCCAGGGTCTGCGCCACCACGCTCAGGACTTCCGTGGCAGTTTTCTCGGAGTGGGCGCGCAGCACCTGCGCCAGGCGCGGCCGGCCGGGTTCGCGCAGCGCGGCCATGATGGCCTCGTGTTCCTCATGCGACTCCTGCCAGCGGATGGTATCGGCATTGGCCGCACCGCGCGCGCGGTGCACCTTGCTCATCAGCGCGGCATAGACGCCGGCCAGCACCGGATTGGCGGCGCCGTCGATGATCAGCTGGTGGATTTCCTGGTTGATGCGGAAATAGTCGGTGCGCCGGCCCGCGGCATGCGCATCGATCATGGCCTGGTGGCGCCGCTCCAGCTTGGTCATGGCCGCCGCGCCCAGGCGCTGCGCGGCCAGTTCGCCCGCCAGCGCCTCCAGCCCGTGCAGGGTCTCGAAGGTGGCGCGCAGCTCCTCCAGGTCCAGCGGCGCCACGCGGTAGCCGATGTACTGCCGGTGCAGCACCAGCCCCTCGGACACCAGCACCTTCAGCGCCTCGCGTAGCGGCGTCTTGGAGACATCGAAGGTCTCGCAGAAGGCCCGTTCATCGATCCTCACGCCGGGCGGCAGTTCGCCCTCTTCGATCATGGTGCGCAGCCGGGCGGCGATTTCGGCCGACATGCCGAGCGTGCGCAGGCGCGTGGTTTGGGAAAGCGTTTGTGTCACAGACGTCACCAGAATGGGGAAATGCACCACGACAAGGCTACCACATACCAAAATTGTGCATGCGCAACATCGCAAAATCAATGACTTACACGCGTTGTAATTACAGATTACGTATCCTATACTCCGGCCTGTTGCGCAGAACGCCAACAGAACTGCCTCACCCAAGGACTAAAACAGGAGACGCCGTCATGGAGACGACAAGCCGGGCGACAGTGATCACGGAGGCCAAGACCTCCGTTCGCTGGAAGATTTTTTTGATGATGCTGTTCCTCATCGCGATCAACTACATCGATCGCGCCTCACTGTCAGTGGCGATGCCGCTGATCGCCAAGGAGTTCGACCTCAGCCCCACCATGCAGGGCCTGATCCTCAGCTCGTTCTTCTGGACCTATGCGCTGATGCAGGTGCCGGGCGGCATGCTGGCCGACAAGTACAAGCCGCGCATCGTGATCGCCTGCGCCACCGTGTTCTGGGGCATTGCCCAGGCCGTGGCAGCCTTCACCACCAACGCCACCGCGCTGCTGCTGACGCGGCTCGGCCTGGGCGCGGCCGAAGCGCCGATCTACCCGGCCGGCGGCAAGCTCAACGCAATCTGGATGACCCAGAACGAACGCGGCCGCGGCGCCACCCTGCTTGACGGCGGCGCGCCGCTGGGCGCGGCGCTCGGCGCCATCATCATCACGTGGCTGATCGCCACGCTGGGTTCGTGGCGCCTCGCCTTCATCGTCGCCGGCGTAGGCACCGTGCTGGCCGGCGCGCTGGCGTGGTATTACGTGCGCAACTCCCCGCGCGAGCACCGCGGCGTGAACGAACTGGAAGCCCGCTACATCGAGGAAGCCCAGGCCAACGAACACCGCGCCGAGCCGGCCAACCTGTCGGGCCGCTCGCTGGACTTCTTCAAGTACCGCTCGGTGTGGTGCATGGCGGCCGGCTGGATGTGCTTCAACACCGTGTTCTACGGCCTGCTGACCTGGATGCCCAACTACCTGAACAAGGTGCACGGCTTCGACATCAAGCAGATGGGCGGCGCCAGCTTCATCATCTTCTTCAGCGGCTTTATCGGCGAACTGATCGGCGGCTGGATCGCCGACAAGTGGAAGGAAGCCGGCGGGCGCCCCAACGTGGTGATGCGCACGCTGTTCGGCATCGCCGCGGTGGTGGCCACGGTCTCGATCTTCTCGGTGGCCTACGTCACCGACCCGGTCATGGTGGTCGTGCTGCTGTCGTCGACGCTGTTCTTCCTGCGCTGGTGCGGCCTGTTCTGGTGCGTTCCGTCGATGCTCGGCACCCGCAACAAGATCGGCTTCCTGGGCGGCGTGATGAACCTGGGCGGCAATATCGGCGGCATCACGGTGCCCATCATCGTCGGCATGATCGTGCAGTTCACCGGCTCGTACTTCCTGGCGCTGATGTTCTTCGCCGCGGCTGGCGTCGGCCTGCTGCTGGCTTCCACCGCGATCGACTACGAGACCAAGATCCCGGTCTGATCCGCTGCGGCACCGAAGGACCCACACTCATACATTGCCTCATGCAAGGCAAACCACACACGCTGCGCCGGCCGCTACCGGCGCAGCGGTGGAGGAGACATGTCATGACCCGCTTCCCACGTATGCTGGCCGCCGCCCTGCTCGTGCTGGGCGCAGCGCAGGCGCACGCCGCGCCGGCAGCGCCATCGGCACCTGCCGGTGATGGACTGCCAACCGCGCAACCCGAAGCCGTCGGCGTCGATTCGGCCAGGCTCGTCGCGCTGTCCGAATGGATTCGCCGCGACCAGCTCGACGTGCGCAGCCTGCTCGTCATCAAGGACGGCAAGCTGGTATTCGAGCGCTACGGCAACGGCCTGGCGCGCGACTACAACCACGAACTGTATTCCGTCACCAAGTTCATCAGTGCCCTGCTGGTCGGCACGCTGGTCGGCGACGGCAAGCTGAGCGCCGAAGACGCGCCCGCGCCGCGCCTGGCTGCCGCGCGCCCCGACCTGGCCAGCGCGCTGGCAGACAAGCAGGCGATCCAGTTGCGCCACCTGATGTCGATGTCCAGCGGCCTGTCGTACAAGCTCGTGGAAGGTACCGACACGCTCTACTACGGCGTGCCGGACCGCCTGCGCGTGGCGGCGACCGCCGCCGTGCGCACCAAGGCCGGCGCCGAGTTCGACTATATCGACGTCAATCCCGTGCTGGTCGGCGCCGCCATCACGCAAGCCGCCGGGCAACCCGAAGACCAGTACGCCAAGGCGCGCCTGTTCGGCCCGCTCGGCATGAGCCACTACCGCTGGGACGGCGCCGACGGCAAGGGCGCGGTATCGGGCGGCTGGGGCCTGCGGCTGCGCTCCATCGACATGGCCAAGCTCGGCATGCTGATGCTGAACGAAGGCCGCTGGAACGGGCAGCAGATCGTGCCGGCCTCGTGGGTCGCGCGCATGACCACGCCTGCGGGTCCGGCGAAGGACTATGGCTTCTACTGCTGGGTCAACAACATCGTGCAAAGCGAGCGCGAGTTCAGCGCGATGGGCTACAAGGGCCAGTTCATCACGGTGCTGCCGAAGCAGAACGCGGTGATCGTGATGAACAGCATCATGTCCACGCAAGGCGGCCTGCGCGATGCGGCGTACCTCGACCTGTACCGGCGCATGGTCAATGACTACGTGCTGCCCGCGCTGCAGGCCGGCAAGTCGGTCAAGCCCGACGCCGAGCGCCAGGCGGCACTGCGCAAGGAACTGGAACTGGCGCGCAGCAGCCAGGGCGTACCCGGCACCGCCCTCGCCTTCAACGACAAACCCGAACAATAAACAACCGAAGCGGCGCCGCCCCCGGCATATCCAGGCGGACGGCGCCCGCTCACTCCTGAGAATGACTGAAATGACCAAGCAAATCCGACTCGGCATGCTGACGCCGTCTTCCAACACGGCGCTCGAACCCATCACCAGCGCCATGGTCAGCGGCCTGCCCAACGTCAGCGCGCATTTCTCGCGCTTCACCGTGACCGAGATCTCGCTGCGCGACCAGGCCCTGGGCCAGTTCAACCTGGACAAGATCCTGGCCGCCGCCAGCCTGCTGGCCGATGCGCGCGTCGATGTCATCGCCTGGAACGGCACGTCTTCCGGCTGGCTCGGCTTCGACAAGGATGAAGCGCTGTGCAAGCAGATCACCGAAGCCACCGGCATCCCGGCCACCACCTCGGTGCTGGCGCTCAACGAGATCCTGGAAAAGACCGGCGCGCGCAACTTCGGCCTGGCCACGCCGTACCTGGACGACGTGCAGCAGCGCATCATCGCCAACTACGAGCGCAGCGGCTTTCACTGCGTGGCCGAAAGCCACCTGGACCTGCATGTGAACTACAGCTTCGCCGAGGTCGAGGAAGACACCATCCGCGAGATGGTGCGCGGCCTGGCCCACCACCAGCCGCAGGCCATCACCACCTTCTGCACCAACCTGCGCGCCGCGCACCTGGCCGAAGAACTTGAAGCCGAAACCGGCATTCCGCTGTACGACACCATCTCCACCGTGGTGTGGAAGTCGCTGCGCCTGTGCGGCGTGGACACGCGTGAGCTGCGCGGCTGGGGCCGCCTGTTCCGCGAAGTGGAGTAAGCCGATGTCCGCTCACGACAGCCTTGACCTGGTGATCCGGCGCGCAGACGTGGTCACTGCCTCCGACCGCTTCCGCTGCGATATCGGCGTGCGCAACGGGCAGATCGTCGCGCTTGGCCACGCGCTGCCGCAAGGCGCGCGCGAGATCGATGCCGATGGCCTGCTGGCGCTGCCCGGCGGCGTCGATGGCCATTGCCACCTCGACCAGCCCATGCCCGACGGCCTGCGCATGGCCGACGACTTCTTCACCGGCACGCGCGCCGCGGTGTGCGGCGGCACCACCACCGTAATCCCGTTTGCCGCGCAGGAGAAGGGTGCATCGCTCAAGGCTGCCGTGGCGGACTACCATCGCCGCGCGGAAGGCCGCGCGGTGATCGACTACGCCTTCCACCTGATCGTGGCCGACCCCACGCCGGCGGTGCTGGCCGATGAACTGCCGACGCTGATCCGCAAGGGCTACAGCTCATTCAAGGTCTACATGACCTATGACGACCTGAAGCTGTCCGACCGCGAAATGCTGTCGGTGCTGGACGTCGCCAAGCAGAACGGCGCGCTGGTGATGGTGCATGCCGAGAACGCCGACTGCATCTCGTGGCTGACCGACAAGCTGGTCGGGGAAGGGCGCATCGCACCGCGCTTCCACGGCCTGGCACGGCCCGCCGCGGTGGAGCGTGAGGCCACGCACCGCGCCATCACCTTTGCCGAACTGGTCGACGTGCCGATCCTGATCGTGCATGTCTCGGGCAAGGAAGCGATCGAGCAGATCCGCTGGGCACAAGGCAGGGGCCTGCAGATCCTGGCCGAGACCTGCCCGCAGTACCTGTACCTGACCGCCGACGACATGGCCCTGCCCGGCGACGACGGCTACGAAGGCGCCAAGTGCGTGTGCAGCCCGCCGCCGCGCGACCCGGAGAACCAGGCCGCGGTATGGCGCGCGCTGACCAATGGCGTGTTCAGCGTGTTCTCGTCAGACCATGCACCGTTCCGCTATGACGACCCGCAAGGCAAGCAGCCGGACGGCAACCGGCCTTCGTTCGAGCATATCCCCAACGGTGTGCCGGGCATCGAGACGCGCCTGCCGCTGCTGTTCGACGGCGTCGCGCGCGGCAAGCTGTCGCTGCACCAGTTTGTCGAGCTGACCTCGTGGCGGCCGGCACGGCTGTATGGCCTGTATCCGCGCAAGGGCACCATCGCCATCGGCGCGGATGCGGACATCGTGCTGTGGGACCCGAACAAGCGCGTGCAGATCCGCAACAGCGCGCTGCACCACGCGGTGGACTACACGCCGTACGAAGGCATCGAAGTGACCGGCTGGCCGGTGCACTGCTTCTCGCGCGGCGAGATGCTCGTGCGCGATGGCCAGTACCAGGAACCCCAGGCCGGCCGCGGGCAGTTCCTGCCGGCGGGCGCGCCGATGCTGGGCTGATCGCCACGCCCGCAGCCAACCCATATCGACCATGAAACTCCTGATCGTCAATCCCAATATCAGCGAATCCGTCACGGCGCTGATCGAGGCGGAAGCGCGGCGCACCGCCGCCGCCACCACCACGCTGCAGATGGCCACCGCGGCCTTCGGCGTGGCCTATATCGAAACCCGCTTCGAGGCGCTGGTCGGCGGCTATGCCACCGCCTGCGCCGCCGCGGAACACGCCGGCCAGTTCGACGGCCTGGTGGTCGCCGCGTTCGGCGACCCCGGCCTGGCCGGGCTGAAAGAGCTGTTCGACGTCCCCGTCGTCGGCATGACCGAAGCCGCGCTGGCCAGCGCCTGCCTGCTGGGGCAGCGTTTCTCCATCATCGCGATCTCGCACCGCATCCAGGCGTGGTACCGCGAATGCGTGGCGGCCAACGGCCTGTCGTCGCGGCTGGCCAGCGTGCGCTCGCTGCAGGAACCCCTGCGCGATATCGGCAGCGTGCAGGAAGACCATGCCGCGCGGCTGGAACAACTTGCCCTGCAAGCCATCGAGCAGGACGGCGCCGACGTGATCATCGTCGCCGGCGCGCCGCTGGCGGGACTCGCGCGCTCGCTCCAAGGGCGCATTCCGGTGCCGGTGGTGGATGGCGTGTCGAGCGCGGTGCGGCATTGCGAATCGCTGGTGGCCCTGCGCGCCGGCAGCGCCACGCAGGGCAGCTTCGCGCGGCCGCCGCACAAGCCCAATGCCGGCCTGCCGCCGGCGCTGGCAAAGCTGCTCGACTGAGCGCAACCTAGCCCAAATTAGCCCTGTGCAAATCTGCAATGCGCGTCCGCAAGGACGCGCATTGCTGCATAAGGGGGGCGATCCTAGACTGCCTGCACGGCCGCCGCATGGCGTGGCGGCCAGGCAACCACCACAGGATCGCAATGAAGCTCTACTACACTCCGGGCGTCTGCTCGATGGCCGTCCATATCGCCCTGCGCGAAGCCGGGCTGCCGGTCACGCTGGCCAAGGTCGACCTGCTCCACCACAAACTGGCCGTGCCTGAAAACGGCACCGACGACTACTACACCATCAACCCGCGCGGCTACGTGCCGCTGCTGCAGCTCGACGACGGCTCGCGCCATACCGAGGCGGCGTCGCTGCTGCAATACATCGCCGACCTGGTGCCCGAACGCGCGCTGCTGCCCGCCGCCGGCACGCGCGAGCGGCTGGAAGCCACTGGCTGGATCACGCTGGTCTCAACGGAACTGCACAAGGTCTTCAGCCCGTGGCTGTGGCACAAGGAAACCGCGCAGAGCACAGTAGAGGCCTGCAAGGCCAAGCTGCAACTGCGCTTTGCTGAGCTCGACAAGCACCTGCAGGGCCGCCAGTACCTGACCGGCGACACCTTTACCGTGGCCGACGCCTACTGCTTCACCATCCTCGGCTGGGCCCGCATGCTGATGATGCCGCTGACGGCATACCCCACGCTACAGGACTACCTGTCGCGCATCGCCGCGCGGCCGGCGGTGCAGGAAGCCATGCGCGCCGAAGGGCTCGTGCGCGACTGATCAGCGCATGGCGGGTGCGGGCACGCGATAGTGGTCCTGCGTCAGCAGGTCCAGCCCGCACGCCAGCGCGTCGATCCAGTCGATAAAGCGCGCCACCATGTGCTTGCCGCGAAACGACGGCCCGTGCTGCGGCACGATCCATTCGATATCCATCGACCGCGCCATGGCTGCCCACAGCCGGCACGCGCGGCTGCCGCTCATGTAGCGCTGGTGGAACGGCAGCATCAGGCGAGTATGCGCATCGAAATCCGTCACCGTGGTGCCGGCCGCTTTGGCGCCTGTCATGGCCGCACCGAGATCGCCCGAGAACAGGATCTTGCTGACCGGATCGTAGAACTGGAAATTGCCTTCGGAATGCAGGAAGTGCGCTGGCACCGCGACCAGGGAGCTGTGCCCGAGCGGGATATGCATGCCCGCATCGGGAATCGTCACGATGCGCCCGGCCGTCTTACCGGCCTGGCAGAAATGCGGCAGGAAGCGCGCCCACACGCTGGAAATCAAGATGCGGCAGTCAGAGCCCGTCAGCCAGCGTCCGACCGACGCGACGATGTCCGGATCGGCATGCGAAGCCAGCACGTAGTCGAGTTGCTTGGGCGGAAAGTAGCGGCTGATGGTGAGATACAGCTCGCTGTAGGTCATCTGCCCGCCGGGATCGATCAGCGCGCCATGCCCGTGGTCGACGACCAGGAACTGGTTGGTCTGCACCGCTTCGTCATGCGCTTCCTCGACCAGGTCGGTGAACATCAGGCAGGTGTGCCCGTCCGCGTCGTACAACGTGATTCCCATTGCCTCGCTCCGCTCGTCGCAAGCGGCGACGTTACTCAGCGAATCCCGTTGCAAACTTGATGCAAATCAATGGGGGAGGGAACACGCGCCCCCCAGCGGCCGGACTGTCGTCAGGCGTGTACACCCCGGCCGGGCGTCGCGCGCGTCAGCGCGGGCTGGCCAGCAGTTCTTCGATCTTGGCGACGAACTGCTTGTCGTCAGGCGTGGTCTTGCTGTTGTAGCTGCCCACCACCTGGCCGTTGCGGCCGATCAGGTATTTGTAGAAGTTCCACTTGGGCGCGGTGCCGGTTTCCTTCGCCAGCAGCGCGTACATAGGGTTGGCCTCGCTGCCGCGCACGTGCGACTTGCCCAGCATCGGGAACTTGACGCCGTAGGTGTTGTAGCAGAAGTCCGCGATCTGCTTCTCCGAGCCGGGCTCCTGCGAGAAATCGTTCGACGGGAAGCCCAGCACGACCAGGCCACGGTCACGGTACTTGCTGTAGAGCGCCTCCAGCCCTTCGTACTGGGGCGTGAAGCCGCAGTAGCTGGCGGTGTTGACCACCAGCACGACCTTGCCCGCGTACTGGCAGAGGTTTTGCGGGGCTTCATCCTGCAGGCGCGGGAACTTGAAGTTGAGCGACGCCGGGCAGGCGCCTGCTGCCTGCGGTGCAGGCGCGGTGGCCGGCTTGTCGGCGGCGCGGGCAGGGTGCGGCAATAGTGCGGCGCCGGCTGCGGCCAGCGCCAGCGCGCCGGCGAGGGCGGCCGGGCGCAGTTGTTGGAGTGTGGCGGACGAGGGGAAACGACGAGTCATGGCGATGGGGCTCCGGAAGGCGGCTCGCTGTATCGGGTACGCCATAGTCTACGCCGGTAGCGGCTTTCCGGCAGGCCGGCTCAATCCATCGCCAGCGTGGCCGCGTGTTCGGTGACGCTGCCGCGCAGCTCCAGGTCCGGCATGCGGCGCACGATCAGCAGCGCCAGCACCGCCGCCGCCGCGCCCGCGGCAAAGATCAGGTGGAAGCCCGACTCCACGCCGCCCGCCAGCACCGCGCGCACGGACGGCGACAGTTGCGCAAAGGCCTCGCTGCCGTGGCGCAGCGCGCCCAGGTCCAGCGCCTGCGTGACCCCCGAGGCCGCCAGCGCATGGCGGAATTCCAGCGTCAGCAGCGTGCCGGCGAGCGCCCCGCCCAGCGCGCTGCCGAGCGAGCGCAGCACCAGCAGCGCGCCCGTGCCGGCGCCGGTGTCGCGGCGCTCCAGCGCGTTCTGCACGCTCATCAGCGTGGCCACCATGGTCATGCCCAGGCCCACGCCAGCCAGCGTCATCGCCGCCAGCACCACGGCCAGCGGCACCGCCGGTGTCACCAGCGCCAGTGCGATCAGCCCCAGCGCGCCGGCGATATAGCCGGCGATCAGGATGCCGCGCATGCGGCCCACGCGCGGCGCCAGCCACGCGACGATAAAGTTGCCCGCCACGGTGGCCAGCAGGAACGGCATCACCAGCAGGCCGGAGGTCGATGCATCGGCGCCGCGTACCAGCTGGAAGTGCAGGGGCAGGGCAAAGATGCACAGGAAGATATCGAGCGCGGCCAGCGCCGAGGCGGCCACGCCCATCACATAGGCACGGTTGGCAAACAGGCGTGGCGGCAGCATCGGGTCCGCGGCGCGGCGCTCCTGCCAGGTCAGCAGGACCACGGCCGCCACGGCGGCCAGGAGCAGGGCGCCCAGCTCTGGCGAGAGCCAGTCGTAGACGTCGCCGCCCCAGCTCATCGCCAGCAGGAAGGCGACGATGGCCACCGCCAGCAGCAGCGCCCCCAGCCAGTCCACGCGCGCACGCCCGCCACGCGGCGGCAGCATGGCCAGCCCGCGGTAGCACATGAACATCGCCAGCAGGCCCAGCGGCACGTTGACCCAGAACAGCCAGCGCCACGACATATGGTCAGAGACCCAGCCGCCCACCAGCGGCCCGGCGATCGACGCCACCGCCCACACCGTGGCCAGGTAGCCCTGGTAGCGCCCGCGCTGGCGCGGCGCCACCACATCGGCAATGGCCGCCTGCGCCAGCGACATCAGCCCGCCGCCGCCCACGCCCTGCAGCGCGCGGAACAGGATCAGCTGGCCCAGCGTCTGCGCCAGCGCGCATGCGACCGAGGCGCCGATAAACAGCATGATCGCCACCATCAGCAGGCGCCGCCGGCCAAAACTGTCCGACAGCTTGCCGTACAGCGGCGTGGTCACCGTCGACACGATCAAGTACGCCGTCACGATCCACGACAGGTGGCTGAAGCCGTTCAGGTCATTGGCGATCGCCGGCACCGCCGGGATCACCACGGTCTGGTCGAGCGCGGCCAGCAGGATGCACAGCACGATGCCGCCGATCACCCGCATCACGGCGCGATGGTCGTGGGCGGGCAGGGCCGGCGTGGTGTCCCGGGCGGATGCGGCGGAATAGGGTGAAGACATGGGCAAGCACGAAACCGCAGCGATGTGCGGTGAAAGCAACGTCAAATGCAGGGAATATCGGCCGGGAACCGCGTGAGAGGGAGCGTGACGCCGTCGCGGGGGCCTAATTCAGCGAACGCATAATTATATGCGGCCAGCAAATATCGCGCTTGCGATGGCAGGTATCTGGCACATCACTTGCGTGACGCGATCAGGCACAATGGTCGATGCAAGATCACATCGCCGCTATCGAAGGTAAGATTTCGTCATGACCGAGACCCCACGACAAGAAGCAGGTCAGGCCCTCGATGCGGCCGGGCCCGAACTCGGCCAGTGGCACGCCGTGCTGGCCATCGAACAGGCCAGCGGCGACGGCCCCTTCTCCGCCCGGCTCTTTGGCCGCGCGCTGGTGCTGTGGCGCAACGCCGACGGCTGGCACGCCTGGGACGACCGCTGCCCGCACCGCGGCGCGGCTTTCACGCTGGGCGCCGTGCGCGACGGCCTGCTGCATTGCGGCTATCACGGCTGGCGCTTTGCATCGGGCGGGCGCTGCACGCGCTATCCCGCCCACCCCGAACTGGTGCCCGCACCGCGCGCCTGCGCCACCACGCACGCGGTGCGCGAGGGCTACGGGCTGCTATGGGTACGCCTTGGCGGCGACGGCACCGAGGCCGTGCCCGAACTGCCGCCCTTCCCCGAGTACGACGACGCCGAATGCCGCCACGTGGTCTGCGGCCCCTACGACGTTGCCACCTCGGCACCACGGCTGGTGGAGAACTTCCTCGACATGGCGCACTTCGGCTATGTCCACGAGAGCTACCTGGGTGACCCGGCGCACACCGAAGTGCCGCCCTATGAAGTGGAAGCCATCGGCGATGCGCGCAAGCCTGACGCGCTGCGCACCATCGGCTGCCGCGCCTGGCAGCCGCGCGCGCACGCCAGCGCCGCCGGCGGAGCCATGGTCGAGTATGAATACCGCGTGGTCGCGCCCTATGCCGCGATCCTGACCAAGGTGCCCGACCTTGGCGACAACCATCGCGGCGCCATCGCGCTGTTTATCGGCCCGCGGGACGAGGAATCGAGCCGCGTGTGGTTTGTGATGTCACTGGTGACGGAGGATGACGACGCCAGCCTGCGCGAATTCCAGGACAACATCTTCCTGCAGGACAAGCCGATCGTGGAATCGCAGCAGCCGCGCCGCCTGCCGTTGCGCACCGGCGTGGAGGTGCCGCAGCCGGCGGACAAGCTGGCAGGCGCGTACCGCCGCTACCTGGCGGCGCATGGGGTGAAGTTCGGCACGCTGGGCTAGTGGACGGGGCGGGCGCATCCCATGCGACCTGGCCCCCGGACACGACAGGCCTAACGCCCGCCGCCAGTGATGTAATGCTCCAGCTGCTCGATGATGAACTGCTGCTCGGAGATGATGTCCTTCACCAGGTCGCCAATCGACAGCATGCCGATCAGCTCGTCGCCCTCCATCACCGGCAGGTGGCGCAGCCGGTGCCGGGTCATCAATGCCATGCATTCGTCGGTGGTCTGGCTGGCGCCGACGTAGATCACCGCGTTGGTCATGATGTCGCGCACCAGCGTCTCGCGCGAGGTGCGCTGCATCAGGATCACCTTGCGCGCGTAGTCGCGCTCGCTCAGGATCCCCTGGATCTTGCCCTGCTCGATCACCAGCAGCGCGCCGATGCCTTTCTCCGCCATCAGTTGCAGCGCGGCGTAGACGGTCGCCGTGGGCGGGACGCTGTAAATAGCCTGACTCGGCTTGGACTCCAGAACCTGGCGTGCGGTTTTCATCACCAACTCCTTTTCCGTCGACAATGCAATGCGGCTGGCGGTGCCAATGCAATCAGAGTAGCAAAGTAACGCGCGCCGTTACAGGGTGACTTACGCGAATCTTTGTAAGCAATGTTGTGACGCCCGCATGGCAGCCGCGGGCTCAAGGTTGCGCATCGGTCGCTTTTTCGTCCAGTGCCGCCAGGCACAGCGCCTGCATTTCGGCCACCCATTGCGCCGGCTGCAGCGCCGCGCCCTGCAGCAGCAGCCGATAGCGGCGCGCCCCCCAGACCGCCAGCACCAGTGCCTGCACCTTCGCGGCATCCGGGGCCGCGGGCAAGTCGGGGCAAGCGCACAGCGCCCGGCGCCAGGCCTCGCAGAACTCTTCGAACACGCGCCGGTGGTGCTTGGGCTCGGCGATGCGCGGCTCCAGTCGGCATTGGCCCGTTGCGTGACCTCGGTGTCGATGCGCGCCAGCATGGTCTCGACCGTGTGGCGCACATAGCCCGACGCCAGCGCTTCCTTGCTGGGAAAGTACTCATACAGCGCGCCGACCGAGAACCCTGCCTCCAGCGCCACCGCGCGCGTGGTCACGCCGTCCCAGCCATCGCGGCGCCAGATCCGAACAAAGGCGTCGTAGATGGCGTTGACGGTGAAGTGCGCGCGCTGCTGCGAAGGGCGCTTGAGCGGCTTGCTGCGCGGCGTGGCGGGCCGTTTCAGGTCGCCGGCGGCGGGCGCTTCGTTTCCGAACCCGGCGGCGGCGCCGCTGATCAAGGTTTATCGGATCAACGAATTCGCAAAGCGCATCGGACGGGCTCCCAGTACGGTGCGCCGCTGGGAGCGCGAGGGAATCCTGGCGGCTAAGCGCCTGCCTTCCGGGCATCGATACTTTGACGAGTCCGATGTTCGGGCGACGCTTGGCGGCGGGCCTGAGAAGCGATCGACAATCGTGTACTGCCGCGTCAGTAGCGCTGGGCAGCGCGACGACTTGCGATCTCAGGTGGCG
>NZ_JBSVZB010000025.1:0-130633 GCF_054072015.1 Cupriavidus sp. CP313
CTTCGTTTCGTCAACCGTTTTAGCAACTTTTTTCGCTGCGGTCAGCGCTGCAAACTTCGCTGCGCCAACCTCCCGGTCGACCCCGCAACCCCTTGCTGCGTCTGCTTTGCAGCGCTGCGTTGTGTTGCGAGGGGGCGAATATTAAGTGACCGCAGCGGGGTTGGCAAGGGGTATTTCGAAAAAAAGCCGAACTGCCTAAAAAAGGCATTCCAAGCCACTTCAGCCCTCGCCCGGCGCTGCTTATAGAATGGCTGTTCCGGCCCGCCGGGCCGCTCTCTTATAGATGGGGACGTTTGATGACTATCCAAGCGACCTGGCAACCAAGCCAGGGCAACAGCATCTGCCACCTGACCAACGGGACTGCCGAGTGGCAGGCCGACCTGGATGCATCTGCCGGCGGCGACACCCAATACCCGAGCCCGCATGACCTGCTGGATTCGGCCCTGGCCGCCTGCACCACGCTGACTTTGCAGCTATACGCCAAACGCAAGGGCTACGCCATCACCGAAGTCCATGTATCGGTCGGTCATGAAGAGGCCAACGGGACCTATACGATGAACCGCGAGGTCAAGGTCAGCGGAGAGCTTACGCCCCAGATCCTGGGTGACCTGCTCCGCGTGGCGAACCGCTGCCCGGTGCACAAGACCTTGTCGGGACAGTTTTCCATCCAGACTTCGATTGCCTGATCCCACCCGGCAAGATCGCACCCTTTGCTATTGCCATACTAAATGATAATCGTTAGCATTTAGTCTCTCGGGCTGTGACACGACCTGAGTCAGCAAATGGGTTCACCGGACACGCACGTGTCCGGTCTTTTCTTTCCGGCGACCCACCGTCGCGGCAGTCCCGTTCCGGCTGATTCCCTCCTGCCTGATGTCATCGTCCTGACGCGCGCGGTGCGATACCGTACCGGGCGTGAACCAGGCGCGCGCCCCACCCGTTCGAGGGGCATCCTGCCCCGGTGTGTTGGCTGGCCCACCAAGGTTTCGTCGCATTCCGGTCAAACCGGCGCCGCGCGCTTTATCTGCCATGCACCGCAGGCTTACCATGAACGGAAAGCAGAACAAGTAGAAGGCGCCAGTAGAAAGCGCCGATACATCGAAGCGAGCGGGGGGTTCCTTGACCAACTTCATCGAAGCGTATTGCGCGCAGGTTCGGCTTGCGGGCGCAGTCGGCGTGATCGCCAAACCGGTTGTGGTGGCACAGGACGGCACCTACGCCATGCACTACGTGCCCTGCGAATACCTGAACACGCAGGCACCCCTGGTGCTGGTCAGCACCACGCCCGGCCACGCCCATGTGCGGCTGGCCGCCGCCGTCACCGAAGAACTGATGCGCGCCCATGCACCCGGCCGCGTGATCCAGCGCGAGAACAAGCGGCGCGTCGAGCTGGGCGGCAAGCTGGTGCGGCCCAACCTGATCCGCATGCTCGACCACTTCCGGGTGCCGGAACTGGTCGGCCTGCCGCACGCCGCGGCATTGTGGAACGACGGGTTCGAGCGCCTGCAACCGCTTGCCTTGCTGCCGCATGCCACCACGCGGCGCGGTCTGGCGTTCGACGGCCCACTGGAAGAACTGCTGGAGACCCCGATGCTGCGCGAGGTATTCGAAGCGCAGTTCCTGGGCACCGTGCGGCAGATGCGCACTGATGCGCTGTACATCGCGCTGGGCCGTACCGCCTGGGCAGGGCTGCGGCATGCAGTCAGCCGCCGGCTGCTGGCGAAGCCTCAACTGCTGGGGATGATGCCAGTGCCCGCGCGCGCCGGCAGCATGGTGCGCTACTTCCTGCGCGAGATCACCGCCAGCGACCTGTCGGCCAAGGATCCGGTGCGCCATCGCGTGGCCTGGCTCGATGCCGCCCATGCCGAACTGGAAGCCAGCGTTCGCAAACTGCGCACTGCCATCCGGCCCGACCCGCACTCCGCCTACCTGATCGCGTAAGCGATCACTCGCCTCCAAGATTGTGCTCGACAGACCCCACCGAAGTGGGGTCTTGGCGGCCCACGTTGTGCCGATAACGTCTCCTGAGGCATCTGACACGCCTCGCATTCCCGATTTTTAGCGGCCCCGCGTGGGCCGCGATTTTTTTTGGGATCGCCAATTGGCGTCTCCCCGTCAAGCGGCTATGCCGGTGGCGGCGTCTGCCCGACGCTTCGCCGCAGCGCATCCGATACCTGCGCCATCAGCGTGGCGTCGTCATCGACCGCGCGGCCGCTGGCCAACAATGCCTCGCGCACGCTGACGACCTTGCCCGCGTCATAGCGCCGGCCGCTGTCGATGGCCGCTTCGAACGCATTGGCGCGCGCGTTGATCTGCACGGGGTCGGCGCTGACCAGCAGCACCGCATGGGCCAGCACCAGGTGGCGCTGCCCGTCGGGCGCTTGCATGGCCGCGGGTGCGCGCCGCCAGTACTGTGCCGTGCCGGCGATCTTGCGCGCGGCTTCGGGCGGGCCCCAGGCCAGGTTGTAGCGGCCGTCGCAGAAGGAGCCGGCCACCGCCTGCCAGTGCGTGTCGACGCCCAGCGATTGCAGCGCGTCGCCGATGACCTCGCACAAGTGCAGGTAGACCGCGTCGCTGCGCGCACCCGGCGGCTGTCCCACTGCGTAGGCCAGGCTCAGGTTGAGGATGCCAGGGCCCTGCGGCACCAACCCGCCGCCCGACATGCGCAGGAACACCGGGCATCCCTGTTGCGCGAAGTCGGCGCGCGCGGTTTCCAGCGCGGCGTGGCGCAGGTAGGTGCGCGGCACCACCAGCGACAGCGGCGCCTCCCACAGCTGCGCCACCTGCCGGCCCTGTGCCGCGAGATCGAGCAAGGCCAGCTCATCCTGCAGCGGGTCGCTGCCCGCCTGCCCGGCATGGGCCGCATCGACAAATTCAAACGGCATGGGATGGCACCAGCCTCCGGATGGCAACGTGCCGAGTCTAGCAAGGCTAGGCATTGAGCGCATCGAAGTACGCCAGCGCCTTCGACGCATACATGGCGCCGGGTCCGCCGCCCATCTCGATATTGATGGCCAGCACTTCGGCCAGCTGCTCGCGCGTAGCGCGATGGCGCAGCGCCTGGCTGGTGTGGAACAGCACGCAGTCGTCGCAGCCCTTCTGCACCGCCAGCGCGACGGCAACCAGTTCCTTGACGGCGGCCGGCAGGCTGCCGTCCTGCGTGGCGGCCTTCATCACGCCCTGGAAGGCGCTCATGGCGGCGGGCTGGGCCTGGCCGAGCGCACCGAATTGCTTGTTGATCTCGGTCAGGCGGGTCTTCAGGTCTGTGGTCATGAGGTGTCCTGTCTTGAATTCGAACAAGGCAAGCTGGCCGAGCGGATGGCGCCCTGGCGCGGGGCCATCCGCGCGCGGCATCAGCTGGCCAGATGCTTTTTCAGCAGCGCGTTGAAGTCATTGGCCTTCTCCATCTGGCTCATGTGGCCAGCATCGGCAAAGACCTTGACGGTTGCTCCCGGCGGCGCGGCTTCCACGTGCGCGGCCGGGATGATCTGGTCCTGACCGCCCCACACCACCAGCACGCGCTTGCCGCTGCCGGCCAGCCGCTGGCCAGGCTGTTCGCTCTGGCGGCCACCGCCGAAGAGTCCCTGCCCCAGCGCCGTCAGCGCCTCGGTGACGCCGTCCAGCCGCTTGTAGCGCAGCAGGTCGTCCAGCATCTGCCGGCTGACCACCCCCGCGTCGGCGAACAGCAGTTCGACCACGGGCTTGAGCTCGCGCCGGGACTGGGCACTGACGAAGCCTTCGGTATAGCCGCTGTTGACGGCATCGCCAAAGCCCACCGGCGACACCAGCGCCACCGACAGCACCCGCTGCGGTGCATCCACCGCCAGTTGCGCCGCCACGCCGCCGCCCATCGAATGGCCGACCACGTGCGCCGCCTCGATCCCGGTCTCGTCCATGAAGCGCGCTACAAAGCCGGCCATCTGCGCCAGCGTCGTGCCCGCGAGCCGCGGCGACGACTGTCCGTGGCCGGGCAGGTCGAGCGCCACAACGGTGTACGCGTCGGCCAGGGGATCGAGGTTGAACAGCCAGTTGTCCAGGTCTCCGCCAAATCCGTGGATGAAGAGCACGGTTTCGGCGCCGCCACCCTTGCGGGCATAGCGGACCCGGATGCCGTCGACATCGGCAAACTGGTACGCGGCAGCGGCGTCTTCTTCGCCAGCGTCGTCCGCCGGCGTTTCATAAGCCGCGACATAGTCATCGATTTGCGCATCGCTCACCTCCGCAGGTGCCAGCACGCCCAGCAGCGCTTTCACCGGCAGCACGTCGCCGGCCTGCGCCACCTTGCGGCGCAGCGTGCCCGCGTCGGGCGCCTCCACCGCATTGGCGATCTTGTCGGTTTCCACGTCGAGGATCGGCAGGCCCACGGTAATCTCGGTGCCTTCGTCGACCAGCCACGCATTGACCGTGCCTTCCTTCATCGACAGGCCCCACTTGGGCATCACGATCGGGACAATCGTGGGGGAAATTGCGGTTGCCATCAGTGCTTGCCTCCCTTCATGGTCTTGCGCGCGGCGGCCACGATCTGCGCGGCGCTGGGAATGTACAGGTCCTCCAGCGTCGGCGAGAACGGCACCGGCGTATGCGGCGGGCACACCATCTCGATGCCCGCCTTGAGCGCGCCGAACGCCTGCTGCGCAACCTGCGCGGAGATATCGGTGGCGATATTGCAGCGCGGGCTGGCCTCGTCCACCACCACCAGGCGGCCGGTGTTCTCGACCGATTCCAGCACGGTGTCCATGTCCAGCGGCGAGAGCGTGCGCAGGTCGATCACTTCCGCCTCGATGCCCTCCTTCGCCAGCGCGGCGGCCGCTTCGAGCGAGCGATGCACCATCAGCCCATAGGTGACGATCGACACGTCCTTGCCATCGCGCACGATATTGGCTTCGCCGAACGGGATCGCGTAGGCGCCTTCGGGCACCTCGCCTTCCAGGCCGTACAAGTTCTTGTGCTCGCAGAAGATCACCGGGTCGTTGTCGCGGATCGCCTGGATCAGCAGGCCCTTGGTGTCGTACGGCGTAGAAGGGCACACCACCTTCAGGCCGGGGATATGCGTGAACAGCGGCGTCAGCATCTGGCTGTGCTGCGCGGCCGCGCGAAAGCCCGCGCCGACCATCGCGCGGATCACCACCGGGGTTTCGGCCTTGCCGCCGAACATGTAGCGGAACTTGGCGGCCTGGTTGAAGATCTGGTCGAAGCAAACGCCCATGAAATCGATAAACATCAGCTCGGCGATCGGGCGCATGCCGCAGGCCGCGGCGCCGATGGCGGCGCCCACGTAAGCGGATTCAGACAGCGGCGTGTCCAGCAGCCGGTCGCCGTGCTTGGCGTACAGGCCCTTGGTCACGCCCAGCACGCCGCCCCAGGCGTCCTTCTCGCCGTCCGCGCCGGCGCCGCCGACAATGTCTTCGCCCAGCATGATGACGCTGGGGTCGCGGGTCATTTCCTGGTCGATCGCCTCGTTGATCGCCAGCTTGATGCTCAGTTTGCGAGCCATGGTTTGTCTCCTGATATTGGGTTAGCGCGTGGCGGATCAGTAGCTGACGTAGACGTCGGTGAGCAGGTCTTCGGGCCCGGGCTGCGGTGCGGCCTTGGCCTCCTGCACGGCATGCTCGATCAGCGCGGCGACCTCGCGGTCGATGGCGTCGAGTCCTTCGCGCGCGACCACGCCGGCCTGGGTCACGGCGCGGCCAAACAGCTTCAGGCAATCCTTGTTGGCACGGATGTCGTCGAGTTCGCCGGCGGCGCGGTAGGTTTGCGCATCGCCCTCGAAGTGGCCGTAGAAGCGAACCATCTTGCATTCGAGCAGCGACGGCCCACCGCCTTCGCGCGCGCGCCGGATCACTTCGCCGGCCGCTTCATGGACGGCGAAGAAGTCGGTGCCGTCCACCGTCACGCCCGGAATGCCGAAGCCGGCGGCGCGGTCCACGTAGCTGTCCACCGCGGTGCCGTAATCGCGCGAGGTCGATTCAGCATAGCCGTTGTTCTCGATCACGAAGATCACCGGCAGGTTCCAGACCGCGGCCAGGTTCAGGCTCTCCAGGAAGGTGCCCTGGTTGGAGGCGCCGTCGCCGCAGAAGGTGATGCCGACCTCGCCCTTGCCGCGGAACTTGGCAGCCAGCGCGGCGCCGCAGATCAGCGGCGCGCCCGCGCCCAGGATGCCGTTGGCGCCCATCATGCCCTTGGACAGGTCGGCGATATGCATCGAGCCGCCCTTGCCGTTGCACGAGCCGCCCTTCTTGCCGTAGATCTCCTTCATCATCGCCACCGGATCGACGCCCTTGGCAATGCAATGGCCGTGGCCGCGGTGCGTACTGGCGATGCGGTCGCCATCGTTGAGGTGGTGCAGGATGCCGACGCCCGTGGCTTCCTCGCCCGCGTACAGGTGGACGAAGCCCGGGATGTCGCCGCGCCCGAAGTCCACGTGCAGGCGTTCTTCGAAATCGCGGATGGTGCGCATCTTCCGGTACACCGTCAGCAACGTCTCCTTGTCGAGCGGCAGCGCGGCGGAATCTTGAGAAGCTCTGGCTGTCATGTCTGTCTCCTTCGTTTTCAGGTGTTGCACTTCAAGAAAGGGGAAAAGCGAGCGGACGCGGTGCCCGCGCGTCATCCCGCCGCGGCGTGCCGCGGCAGGCTGCGCATCAGGTGGTGGCGCGCGGCATAGCGCATGCAGGCCGCGACGTCGATGCTGCGAAAGGCGTGGTCATGCAGGGTGACGGTGACTTCGTCGTCCGGGCCGAAGGCCAGTTCGCGCTCGCCGTCCAGCGCGACAATGCCGCTGCGCTGGCGCACGCGATGGGGCCGGCCGTGTTCAAGCCGCTGCCAGCCGGCCACCGGCACGGTGCACATCAGGCCGGGCGCGATCGGCGCGCACAGGTCGAATTCGCCGTCGCCGGGCGCGGCCAGCTCGATCGCGAGGCCGCCCTCTTCGCGCCGGCCCACCGGCTCCAGCAGCCCGGCGATGGATGACAGGCCGATGGCCTCGGGGTCGGCAAAGGACACGTAGACCGCGGCAAGCGTGTCGGTCTTCCACAGGGCGCGCGCGCCGATGAAATGCTCACGCGAGATCACCGCATCCACCAGCGCAATATCGCGGCGAAAGCCGCCGTTGCCGTCGCGGATGACGATGTCGAGCCGCTTGTTCGACGCCAGCGCCTGCGCAGGGGGAATGCGGCCCGCGGCATAGAGGCCGGTGGCCAGCCCGGTGATGGTGGGCTCGCGCATTTCGGGGTAGGCATTGTTGGTGCCGGTCGACAGGCCCGCGATCGGCACCGCGCCGCACTCGCGCACCACCGCGCGGTGGGTGCCGTCGCCGCCCAGCACGATGATGGCGGCCACGCCCGCATCGGCCATGCAGCGCGCGGCGCGCAGGGTGTCGTCGACGCGCGCGGTGACCGGCATGTCAAGGTAGTCGACTGCGGGCAGGCCCGAGTCCGGCCCCTGCCGGCGTGCCAGGTGCCGCGCCAGCATGACGCGCAGGCCTTCGCGGTCGGGCATCATCAGCACGCGCTCCACGCCGCAGGACGCCAGCGCAGCCAGCAGGCGCAGCACGATATTGACGCGGTCGGCCAGCTGCAGGCTATTGGCGTTGGCAATCACACGGCGGATGTCGCGCGCGGAAATCGGGTTGGCGATGATGCCGACCACTGGCGCGATCTGCGCGCTGGCGCCTGCTGCGTGCCCCATTGCCTGTCTCCTGTTGTCGTTGTCTTGCCAGGCGTATTTGCAATGGCTGTGCCAGTGCGCGCAGGCAGTCAAAACCGGGGAAACAGGGGCGTCAGCGGGGTCGGATCCGAGGGATTACCCCGAGGCGGCAGGGCAAAAACGACGCTGCGCTGTGACAGGTGTCACAGCGCAGGTGTACAGGGGATGGACAACCGTATCGCACGGACGGCGCGCGTGCGCCGTGCTGCCTGCCGGCTTATGCGTCGGTGGGCTCTGGGCCGCCGTCGCGCCGGTTGGGGGACTGGATGCCGTAGCGCTCCATGCGCCGGTACAGCGTCATGCGGCTGACGCCGATCTGCCGCGCGACCGCGCTCAGGTTCCAGCCGGAAGCGCGCAGGTATTGCATCAGCAGCATGCCTTCCGGCGGCAACTGGTGCGGATCGAACGGTGCGGCAGCGGGTGACTGGACGGCTCCGGGCTGCGGCAGGGCGGCGGACGGTGCGGGTCCCGCCAGGCTGTCAGGCAGGTCCGGCACATCGATATAGCCGTCGGCGCAGACCGCGCGCGCGTACTCCAGCACGTTGCGCAGCTCGCGCAGGTTGCCGGGCCAGCGGTGGCGGTGCAGCCGCTCGCGTGCCGCGGGCGACAGCGTGATCTCGCTGCCCTCTGCGCCCCCTTCCTGCAGCAGCTTGCTGACCAGCCAGTCCAGGTCAGTGCGAGCACGCAGCGGCGGCAGCGTAAAGCGTGCGCCGTTGAGGCGGTAGTACAGGTCCTCGCGGAAGCGCCCGTCGGCCACCAGTTGCTCCAGGCTGTGGTGCGTGGCGGAGATGACCCGCAGCCGCACCGGCACCGGCCGCGCGGCGCCGACAGGCAGCACTTCGCCCTCGGCCAGCACGCGCAGCAGCCGCGACTGCAGCTCGCGCGGCATGTCGCCGATCTCGTCCAGGAACAGCGTGCCGCCGTCGGCCTCCTGGATCAGGCCGCGCTTGCCGCGCGGGCCTGCGCCGGAGAAGCTGTTGGGCAGGTGCCCGAACAATTCGCTTTCAATCAGTGTTTCAGGGATCGCCGCGCAGTTCACCGCTACGAACGGCCCGCCGCGGCGCGCGCTGGCAAGATGCAGCGCCTTGGCCAGGAACTCCTTGCCGCTGCCGGTCTCGCCGTGGATCAGCAGGTTGATGGGCGAATCGACCAGGCGCGCCGCGCGCTGCAACTGCTGCTGCAGCGCGGCATCGCCGCCGGTCAGCGCCGCCAGGACATCCGGCATCGCCACCTGCGTTTCGGCGGGCGGCGCCTGCCAGCGCAGCGCGGGCGGCAGCACGCTCAGGTACAGCAGGCCGCCGCTGCGGGTCAGCGCCACCAGGCGCTGCTCGCTCGGGCGCGAATAGACATAGTGGCCCAGGTCCTCCAGGCGCGCGTCGAACAGCGTCTCGAACCGCTGGCCCAGCACGGTGGCGCCCGGTGCGCCACCCAGCTCGCCCTCCAGCATCAGCCTGGCGCGGTGGTTATGGCCGACGATGCGGCCGGCCTCATCCAGCGCCAGCAGGTATTCGGGATTGACGTCGACGAACTCCGGCGCCACGTTCAGCTTCAGGATCCAGTCGCGGCGGTGCGCGCGCAGGAAGTTGGCGTTCTCGATATGCGCGGCGTAGATGCGCACCATCTGCAGCGCCAGCCCCTGGCTGTCCTTGGCCTGCGGCGAGGTCAAAGCGGAGATGTCGAGGATGGCGTGCAGGTTGCCGTGCGTATCGAACAGCGGCGCGGCGGTGCAGGTCAGCGGGATATGGGTGGCGTCGAAATGGTCGGCCTGGTGCACCGTCAGCGCCTGGCCGGTGGCCAGGGCGGTGCCGACCGCGCAGGTGCCGGCGCCGCTCTCGCTCCACTCGGCGCCCAGGTACAGGCCCGCGTGGCGCAGCGCGGCATCGCTGCGGGCCTCGCCGATATAGTCGACGGTCACGCCCTGCGCATCGGTCAGCAGCACCACATAGCCCAGGCCCGCCACCTGGCCGTACAGGCTCTGCAGGCCGTGGCGCGCGATGCGCGCGAAGTCGTCGATACGTTCCTGGTGTTCGCGCAGGCGCGGCTGCGGCAGGATGCGCGCCTCCTGCATGCGCGACGGATCCAGGCCGTACTGGTGCACGCAGCGGCGCCATGAGTTCTGGATGATGGCGTCGTGCGCGATCCGGTCCGCAAGCACGGCCGGCGGGGCAAGGTATGTGGTGGCCTGGACCACCGTCTCGATGTGCTCGCGTTGCCGCAGGTCCATCGCTGTCTCCTGTCGTCGCTGCCGTCGGCCCCACGGGTTCCGGATGATGCGTAAGGGGCGGTGGATCGGGCGGACTGTCGGGCGCGTGCTGCGGGAGCCGCGCCTCTGTGTCTCGGGCCTTCTAATGTATCCGAGCGGATCGGCGGTGCGCAAACAGGATTAGGGGAGGCACGCTCGCGGGCGCACGCCGCAAGTGCGGCGCACGCCATACCGGAGCATCGCAGGCGCTCAGAGGGCTGACGAGGTCTTCAGGCTGCGCGCCGCATCGGCGGCGATGGCGAACGAGCGCAGGCGCGCCTGGTGATCATGGATCTGCCCGGTCAGCATCAGCTCGTCCGGGCGCAGGTCATCGACAAAGCGCTGCATGCCGGCACGCACGGCGTCAGGATCGCCCACCACAGAGCACGCCAGCGAGCGGCGGATATGGTCGGCCTCGCTCTCGTTCCACAGCGATTCGATATCGTCCACCGGCGCGCGCAGCTGCCCCGGAGTGCCGCGCACCAGCGCCAGGAACTGCTGCTGCAGCGAGCTGAACAGGCGGCGCGCCTGGTCACCGGTCTCGGCCGCGAACACGTTCAGCCCTAGCATCACGTAGGGTCGGTCCAAGGATTCCGAGGGCCGGAAGGTGCGCCGGTACAGGTCCACCGCCTGGCGCATGAAGCCCGGCGCAAAGTGCGAAGCAAAGGCGAACGGCAGGCCCATCGCCGCGGCCAGCTGCGCGCTGAACAGGCTCGAACCCAACAACCAGATCGGCACCTTGAGCCCGGCGCCGGGCACCGCGCGCAGGCGCTGGCCGGGGCGCACGTCGTCGAAATAGGCCTGCAGTTCTTCCACGTCCTGCGGGAAGGTATCGGCGCTGTCGGCCGACAGGTGGCGGCGCAAGGCGCGCGCGGTGGCCTGGTCGGTGCCGGGCGCGCGGCCCAGGCCCAGGTCGATGCGGCCCGGGTAGAGCGAGGCCAGCGTGCCGAACTGCTCGGCGATCACCAGCGGCGAATGGTTGGGCAGCATCACGCCGCCCGAGCCCACGCGGATGGTCCTGGTGCCATTGGCGACATAGCCGATCAGCACGGCGGTGGCAGCGCTGGCAATGCCGGGCATGTTGTGATGCTCGGCCAGCCAGTAGCGGTGGTAGCCCAGCTGCTCGGCATGGCGGGCCAGGTCGAGCGAGTTGCGCATGGCCTGGCCGGCATCGCTGCCTTCAGGGATGGGGGCCAGGTCCAGCACGGACCAGGCAACGCCTGCGCCGTTGGGGATAGAGTCGTGATTCATGTGGTGGATGGCGGGCGGCTGGTGCCGCACGCGGGCAATGCGTATGGCTCGCTATCTTAGAGACCCAGGCGCGATCGTGCTGGCGGCCTGATCGCGGCCCTTCGGGCGGCGTGGGTATATTCGGGGGCACGAAAGATTGAGTCGCGCCGCGCTTGCCCGTACCATGCAGCCCGATGCGAAGGAACAAGCGATGACACTCAAGACACTGGACGGTGCGCTGGCCCTGCTGACCCACTTCACCGTGCGCCAGCCGACCTGGGGCGTGCGTGAGCTGGCCAAGCACAGCGGCGTGCACTACGCCGTGGTGCACCGCGTGCTGGCCACGTTTGCCGCCAACGGCTTCCTGGTGCAGGACGCGGCCACCGGCAAGTATTCGCTGGGACTGCGGTTGTTCGAGCTGGGACAGGTGGTGCGCAAAAGCTTCTCGCCCGACGAGATCGTGCGCCCGGTGCTGGAAAAGCTCGCCGCGCAAAGCGGCGAGACCGTGTTCCTGTCGTGGCTCGATGGCCATGAGGGCCTGTGCGTGGGACTGGTGCAGAGCCAGCACCAGCTGCGCTTCTCGATCGAGCTGGGCGAGCGCTTTCCGCTCTATGCGGGCGCGCATGCCAAGGCCATGCTGGCCTTCCAGGACGATGCCTTTCGCGATGAGGTCTACCGCCAGGGGCTGGCGCGCATGGCCCCCCACGCGACGCTGGACCGCGAGCGCATCGAGCAGCAACTGGCCGAGGTGCGCGAGCGCGGCTGGGCCCACACGCGCGAGGAAGCCGCCGCCAGCGTGGCCGGCCTGGCGTTGCCGCTGTGGTCGCGCGACCGCAGCGCGGTGGTGGGCTCGGTCGCCATCGCCGGGCCGCAGCAGCGGCTGGACGAAGCCGCGGTGCCGCGCCTGCTGGAGGCGCTGCGCGATGCCAGCGGCCGGCTGGAAGACGTCATCGGCTTCGTGCGCTGACGCGCCCCTCGCTCACACCAGCAGGGCCTTGCCCACGGCCCCGCCCAGCACGCGCTGGCCGATCGCATGGCCCAGCGCGCGATAGCTCTCCCATTGCGCCTCATCGAAGAACTGGTCGCCGGTGGCCTCCTGGGGAAACGCGGGATGGGTCGCGCCGTAGTGGCGCACGTCGGCCGGCGCCCATGACACCAGCCGCGGCTTGAGCAGCACGATGCGGCAGGTGCGCGCGCGTGGCGCCCCGCACTCCGGGCCGGTGCGATAGACGTCGAGCAGCACCGCGCATTTGTCGCCAGTCGGCGCGCCCGGCAGGAAATCATCCGGTACGCCGAAGACACGGCTCAGCACCGGGTGCGTGGTGGCAGCCTCGGTATCGACCACGATCTCCAGCCCATGGTCGATGCGCGCCAGCCGGATCAGGTTGGCCAGGTCGCCGAAGCGGTAGTCGGGGTCGCCCCCGCAATCACACAGCACGATCAGCGAGACATCGCGGCCCGGGCGCAGCAGCTCGTACACGCCGGTGTTGTCGAAATGCCCGCCATCGGACAGATACTGCCAGCCACGCCGCGTGCCGTGGAAGCGCGCGCTCAGTTCGCAGCCCAGGTAGTACTGCGTGCGGAACAGCGCGATGCCCGCGGCCAGCCACGGATGCGTGGCGCGTTCCGGATGGCGCCGCGCGCGGCCCCGGCGCCCGCCTTCGCGCGCGTGGCTGGCCGGATACGACGGCCACCATGTGCCCAGCCGCAGGTTCGCCAGGCCGAGCAGCAGCGAGGTGCCCAGCGTGGTCGCGCGCCCCAGCCCGGTGGACACAGCCGCGCCCGAGATCGCGATCCAGTCGCCCACGGTACGCGATTCGGCCAGCTTGCCCGACGACGGCCATGACACATCCGGGCAGCAAGCCCAGCCATCGATGGTGAAGCGTGCGTAGGCGTCCGGCGGCAGCGCCGCCGCCGCGCCGGCCTGCGCCACGCAGGGTCCGGGCGCCAGGCACAGCGGCATGCCCTTGCGGTCGCGCTGCACCAGTTGCGCGGCCGGATCGACGGTCAGGTTCAGCGTGACGTTGATCAGGTGCAGCGGCGCCAGCACGCGCGGATCGTAATACGCGTTCAGGCTGAGCTGGTCGCCGGGCACGGGCTCGGCCACGCTGAAGCGGGCGCGCTGGCTGCCGTCGCGGTCGGCACTCGGATCGGGGGCCGCGAAGCGCTCCCCGTTGGATGCGCCCAGGAACGCGCGCGTGAGCCGCGCCGCGTAGAACGGCTGCAGCGTCGACAGGTTCAGGAAGCCGGAGAAGCGCCCCGCCACCAGCGCCAGCACCAGGCTGACCACGGTGAGCGTGGCCAGCGCCGGGCCGGTATAGACGTTGCCGAACACCAGCCAGTCGACCGGCTCGCGCCCGTCCCAGCGCACCCACAGCACCAGCCACGACCACAGCACGAACAGCAGCAGCGCCAGCACGGCCGCTGCCGCGCCCGCCAGCAGCGACACCGGCAGCCGCGCGCACAGCGCGCGCCAGGGCGTGTCGGCGCTGCCCTTGCGGCCGGCATCGAGCCAGCGCGAGCCGTAGTGCACCAGCCAGACCAGCACGCCCAGCACGGTTGCGGGCAGCGCCGCGCCCCACTGGTGGTGGGCCTGGTGGGCAAACAGGTAAGCGGTGCGTGCGATGGTGTCGGCAATGCCCAGCGCCGCCAGCCACAGGGTCAGCGTCAGCGCGCCACGCAGTGCGCGCGTGGCGCGCACGCGGTAGGCGGCCACGGTGCGCGGCTCGCCCTGCAGCAGCGCCAGGCACCACAGCACGCCCAGCAGCGTCAGCACGCCCAGCGCGGCAAAGAGCTTGCCGATGACCAGCCCCGAACCGAGCCATTGCGACCAGCGCGCCGCGGCCAGCAGCATCAGGCCCAGCAGCGTGGCAAGCAGCGGCGCGGGGCTCAGGAAGCGGGCCGTCGCCTGCGGATCGTTGGCGCGCGGGTAGATCAGCCAGTAGGCCAGCCCGGGCGGCGCCGCGCCAGCCAGCGCGGTGGCCAGCGGCAGCCACAGCAGCGTGCTCCACCAGATCGCGCATTCGCCCTGGTTGAAGGCCTGCCGCGCGTCGTGCAGCAGGTCCATCTCATAGCGCCCCAACCCGTAGGAAACCCCCACCGCAATGTGTTGCCCGAGCGCCAGCAAAGCCAGCAGCACCAGCAGCGCGCTGCCGATCACGAAATGCATGGCCAGCCAGTTGCGCACCACCAGCGCGGCGGCATAGAGGGTGTCGCCGGCGCCGGTGGGCGACAGGTAGCGGCCGTTCTCGCGCAGCCATGCCACCGCGCCGCGGCCGGGGTCGGCGGCGTAGGACACCGAGGTATGGATGCGCCCCGGCGGCTCGCATTGCAGCGTGTGATAGGCGTCGGTGGCGGCCTGGACCGGGCCCGCACCGCGGCGCAGGCGGCCGGGCACAAACAGGCTGACGAAAAAGGCGCCGAGGTAGCCGCCGCCGCTGACGGTGGACAGGTAGTCGAACTGCGCCAGCAGCGAGGCCAGGCCCGGCACGGTCTGCGCCGCGGCGGCGGTGGCGGCCGCCGGCGTCGCGGCTTCCGGCGCGGGGGCCGGCGCCGCCGCCTTGGCGGGCATCGCAGTGCCCGCCATCGCCTGCATCACGCCCAGGCAGAAGGTGGCGCTGCGGATGCCGCCGCCGGACAGCGCCAGGGCCCAGTTGCGCTGGCCGTCGCCGGCGCGCGGCGCAATGCCGAGCTGGCGGCGGCGCTGGGCGATGCGGGTGGCCTCGTCGCCAGATCCGCCGGATCCGCCGGTTCCGTGGTGTTCCGCGGCCATGCGCGTCCTCCCGGTAGCAGTCGGTCTGCGCCAAGTATAGGCGGCGGCGCTCCGCTGTTGCCGGCGCCAGGCATGCGCCCGGCGTGGCCAGCCGGCCCCGCGTTAACCCTGATTGTTGAGAGCCGGGCCGAAGCCTAGCATTTCTCTGTATCAGAGACGTTGTCTCTTATATAGAGACACAAGCAGTCGACGCAACCACCCACCATGCTCAAGACCCTGGACGGCGCCCTGGCGCTGTTGACCCACTTCACCGCCCGCCAGCCCAGTTGGGGCGTGCGCGAACTGGCGCGCCACAGCGGCGTGCACCACGCCGTGGTGCACCGCGTGCTGGCGACCTTTGCCGCCAATGGCTTCCTGGTGCAGGACGCGGTTGGCCGCTACGGCTTGGGCTTGCGCTGGTTCGAGCTGGGACGAACACGGTCTCGCCGCATTCGCGCGCCAGCGCTTCCAGCGCGGGCTGCACCACCTCGGCCGGCGAAAACGTCTTGCGCTGTCGTGGCTGGACGGTGGCGAGGGCTTGTGCACGGATATCGCCCAGAGCCAGCACCAGCTGCGCTTTTCCATCGAGGTGGGCCAGCGCTTCGCGCTCGACGCGGGCGCGCACGCCAAGGCCATCCTGGCGTTCCAGCCGGAAGCGTTCCGCTGCCAGGTGGTGGGCGACGCGCCCGAACTGGAAGCACGGCTGGCGCAGATCCGCGCCGACGGCTGGGCCTACACCTGCGAGGAATCCGCCGCCACGGTGGCCGGGCTGGCGCTGCCGCTGCGCCACCGCGACACCCAGGCGGTGGTGGGATCGCTGGCCATCGCCGGCCCGCTGCAGCGCCTGACGCCTGAGGCGGTGCCGCGGTTGCTGGAGGCGCTGCGCACCGCGCGCAACACCATCGGCCCGGTGGCGGGTTTCATGCGCTGAGCGCGCTCAAGTCATCACACACAACAGACAAAACCAGACAACACTACGGGGAGCGGTGGACAACATGACCATGCCAACACAACTGAACGCGCCGATGGCGGCGCAGCCTGCAACACGGACACGCTTCATGGAGCCCTTGCTGCTGCTGGTCTCCGTGGGGCTGTCGGTGTTCGGCGCCATGATCGGGATGCAGCTGATCGTGTCGCTGGGGATCTCGGCCAACACCTCGATCATCGGCGCGCTGATCGCGATCGTGTTCTCGCGCATCCCGCTGGAGATCACGCGGCGCTTCCGCGTGCTGGAGCGGCAGAACCTGGTGCAGACGGCAATCTCGTCGGCCACCTTCGGCGCCGCCAACTCGCTGATGATCCCGATCGGCGTGCCATACGCGATGGGCATGCCGGAACTGGCCACGCCGATGCTGATCGGCGCGGCGATCGCCATGTTCGTCGACGGCGCCATGCTGTACTTCCTGTTCGGCAGCAGGATCTTCCCCGCCACCGGCACCTGGCCGGCCGGCATCGCCACGGCAGAGGCCATCTGGGCCGGCGACCGCGGCGGGCGCAAGGCCGCGTTCCTGGGGCTGGGCATTGCCGTGGGCGTTGGCGGCGCCTGGCTGGGCGTGCCGATGTCCGCGTTCGGCGCGGCCTTCCTGGGCAACCTGGCGGCACTGACCATGTTCGGCATCGGCCTGCTGGTGCGCGGCTATTCGGTGGCGCTGACCGGCGTCGACATCGCCAAGGCCTATATCCCGCACGGCCTGATGATCGGCGCGGGCATCGTCGCGCTGTTCCAGGTCGCCAATGAAATCCGCCGCGCGCGCTACGCCCCGGCCGCTGACGCACGCACCATCGAAGTCCCGGCCTCGCGCGCCAGCCGCATCCTGTCGGGCGGCTTCCTGATCTACCTGGCGATTGCGCTGCTGATCTCGGTGCTGGCCGGCCATGTCTCGGACATGTCGCTGGGCATGCTGGTGGTGTTCGTGCTGTATGCCGCCTTTGCCGCCTATGTGCATGAGCTGATCGTCGGCATCGCGGCGATGCATTCGGGCTGGTTCCCGGCCTTCGCGGTGGCGCTGATCACGCTGACCATCGGCATCCTGATCGGCTTCCCGCCGACGGCGCTGGCGGTGCTGGTGGGCTTCTCCGCCGCCACCGGCCCGGCCTTTGCCGACATGGGCTACGACCTCAAGACCGGCTACCTGCTGCGCGGCGAAGGCCGCGACATGGAGGCCGAGCTGGCCGGGCGCAAGCAGCAGTTCCTGGCCGCGATGATCGGCTTTGCCGTGGCCGCGGTGGTGGTGCTGGTGTTCCACGGCACCTTCTTCGCGCAGAACCTGATCCCGCCGGTGGACCGCGTCTACGCGGCCTCGATCAAGGCGGGCTCGTCGGCGGAGATTGCCCGCAACCTGGTGATCTGGGCCATCCCCGGCGCGCTGCTGCAGCTGATCGGCGGCTCCAGGCGCCAGCTCGGCATCCTGCTTTCCACCGGCATGCTGATTGCCTCGCCGCTGGCCGGCTGGGCAGTGCTGGCCGGCCTCGCGATCCGCTTCGTGCTGCAGCGCCTGCGCGGCGACAAGCACGTGGCCGAGATGAGCGCCTTTGCCGGCGGCGTAATTGCCGGCGACGCGCTGTTCAGCTTCTTCGGCTCCGTCACCAAGCTGCGCAAGTAAGTGCGCAACTGAGTCTTACCTCGGGGCGCGGTCGCCGCGTCCCGCCTGTCAATACCCGAGACGTTCCATGGATATCCAAGCCATCCAGGCCATCCGCGCCGACACCCCGCTGACGGCCTCCACCATCTATCTCGACACCGCCGCGGCCTCGTTGCCGCCCGACGCGGTGCTCGATACCGTGCGCAGCTACCTGCTCGATACCGGCCATGTCGGCATCTACCTGCCGGCCTTCCGCAAAGAGACCTATGCGCGCGTGGAAGCGGTGCGCGGCAAGCTGGCCGGGCTGCTCAACTGCGCCGCCGACGAAGTCGCCTTCACCAAAAACGCCACGGAGAGCATCTCCATCGTCGCGCGCGGCATCGCCTGGAAGGCCGGTGACGAAGTGCTGGTGGCCGACACCGAGATGCTCAGCAACCTGCTGCCCTGGCGCCGGCTGGAGCAATCGCACGGCATCGTCGTGAAGATGGTGGCGGCCAATGCCGAAGGGCTGCTTTCGCCCGAGGCGTTCGAGGCCGCCGTCACTCCGCGCACGCGTCTGCTCACCTTTTCGCACCTGCCCAATTCGACGGGTGCGGTGCAGCCGGCCGCGCCGATCTGCGCGGTGGCGCGCCGCCACGGCGTGCTGTCGCTGGTCAATGCGGCGCAGAGCGTGGGCATGCTGCGCTCGGACGTGGCCGAGCTGGACTGCGATTTCCTGGCTGGCGGCGGCCGCAAGGCGCTGCGCGCGACCGAGGGCTCGGGCTTCCTGTATGTGCGCCGCGCGCTGATCGAGCAGATCGAGCCCGCGCTGGTGGGCTGGTGGAACGGCGCCTACGACCGCGCTACCGGCGCGCTGTCGCTGGTGGCTGGCGCCAAGCGCTTCGAGGCTGGCTGCCCGATCGTGCCGGCGATCCTCGGCATGGGCACCGCCATCGACTACGCGGCCGCCATCGGCATCGACGCCATCGAGGCGCGCGTGCGCGACCTGACCGGGTACGCGGTGGCAAGGTTCGCGTCGATCCCCGGCTTCGAGCTGTACGGCCCGGCCGACGTGGCCAACCGCATCGGCATCGTGCCGTTCAATGTGCGCGGCGTGGACCCGGCGCGCATCGTGGCCGCGCTGGAAGCGCAGCAATGCATCATCGAAGCCGGCAACTTCATGGCCGACGCCATCCTGGCGCGCTACGGCGTGTCCACCATGGCGCGCGTCTCGCTGCACTACTTCAACACGCATGAAGAGATCGACCGCGTGGCCGCGCTGATCCGCGCCGCGATCGCCTGATCCCGCATTGCACCTCACCAGACTCCTGACGGAAACCAAGACATGACCCAACGCATCCTCCTGATGAGCAGCTCGCGCAAGGACAACCTCGGCTACCTCGAGCACGCCGGCGAGCAGATCCACACGCTGCTCAGGCGCGAGCCGCGCAAGGTGCTGTTCGTGCCGTTCGCCGGCGTGACGTTCAGCTTCGACACCTATGAAGGCATGGTCAAGCCGGTGTTTGAGACGCTGGGCTACGCGCTGGAATCGATCCACCACAGCGCCGATCCGCTGCGCGCCGTGGAGCAGGCCGAGGCCATCGCGGTCGGCGGCGGCAACACCTTTGCGCTGCTCAAGCGCATGTACGACGCCGGCATCGTCGACGCGATCCGCGCCAGGGTGCGCGCGGGCACGCCGTACGTGGGCTGGAGCGCCGGCAGCAACGTCGCCTGCCCGACCGTCCGCACCACCAACGACATGCCCATCGTGCAGCCGCCGTCGCTGCGTGCGCTGGGGCTGGTGCCGTTCCAGATCAACCCGCACTTCATCAGCGGCAAGCCCGCCGGCCACAACGGCGAAAGCCGCGAAGAGCGCCTGGCCGAGTTCCTACACATCAACGCGCCGGAGCAGGTGTTTGCGCTGCCCGAGGGTTCGGCGCTGTTCTCGGACGGCACCCGCGGCACCGTGCTGGGCGAGCGCCATGCGCTGTGGTTCCCCGCCGAAGGCAAGGCCGAAACGATTCGCGAAGGCGAGACGTTCCCGCTGTCGCAGATCACCGGTCCGGCCGGGATGCAGGACTGGCCGGGCTTTGCTGCCTGAGCCGGCGGCACCGCCTTGAGCCGCTGACGCACTGACCCGGGCCGGTCCCGGCCACAACAAAGAGAAAACCGCCCCGCGGGCCGCGCCGTGCCGCCCGCGCGGGCCCCCTTTTGCCCTTCGGAGGAGAAAACAAGATGAGCCACACCATTCGCCACGCCGCCCGCCTGGCACTGCCGGTGCTGCTGGGCCTGCCGGCCGCCGCGATGGCGCAGTCCGGGGTGACGCTGTACGGCGTGATCGATACCGCGCTGACCTACCAGACCCACTCGAACCCCGCGGGCGATGCCCAGGTCGGGCTGCAGCAGGGCGGCGAAGGGTTCCTGTCGGGCAGCCGCTTCGGCCTGCGCGGCATTGAAGACCTGGGCGGCGGCATGAAGGCCGGCTTCGTGCTGGAAAACGGCCTGCTGGCCGACACCGGCAAGCTGGACCAGCAGGGGCAGCTGTTCGGGCGCCAGGCGTATGTGAAGATCGGCAACCAGTGGGGCGAGCTGGCGCTGGGCCGGCAGTACACCACCGCCAACACCATGCTGTACTACGTCGACCCGCTCGGCGTGGGCGCGGCGCCGTCCAATGCGTGGATGGTCTTCCTGACCGGCCAGCGCTACGACAACGCTGTCAGCTACACCGGCAACTTCGGCCCGGTATCGGTGATCGCCGAATACGCGCTGGGCGAAACCGCGGGCAACACCCGCGCGACCTCGTCGATGTCGTTCGGCGTGAGGTACGCCGCCGGCCCCATCAGCGCAGTGGGCGACTTCCAACAGACCCGCGACAGCCAGAGCCGCGCCGCGCGCATCTACCTGGCCGGCCTGAAGGCCGCGGTGGGCCGCGCCAGCCTGTTCGCCAACTACATCCACAGCGACCGCGACGCGGGCTTCGATTCGTCCAAGGGCGGCACCGACACGGCCACCATCACCAGCATGTCGACCGCCGCCACGCCGACCAACCGCGCCGCCATCAGCTCGGTCTTTGGCGGCAGCCGCCACGACGACTTCTTCACGCTGGGCGCGAGCTACCCGGTCACCGGCAGCGTCACGCTGATCGGCAGCGTGATGCACAACCGCACGCGTGCCGACGGCTTCAGCGGCAACCGCACCACTGCCTATGCGGTCGCCGACTACGCCTTCAGCAAGCGCACCGATGCCTACCTGGCGCTGGCCTACGACCGTGTGCACGGCGACTGGTCGGGCCTGTTCGGCAACAACACCACCAGCTGGACCGGCGGCAGCGGCAAGCCGCTGGACGGGCGCGACAGCCAGGCCACGGTGATGGTCGGCCTGCGCCACCAGTTCTGACTTTTTGTAGACGCCCTGCCCGCACCGCGCGGGCAGGGCACATTATTTGGAGAAAGCCATGGCCCTGCAGCAGACGCTGGTCATTCATGAAGCCCTGGACAGCCCGCACGCCAACGGTGCGGTCGTCAGCGAACTGTTCGCGCCCTACGCTGGCGCCGGCGTGAGCGTGGAAGTGACCACGATCCACAACGCCCCGCCCGAGAACACGGCCAACACCACCGACTTCATCACCATCGTGATCCCCGGCAACGCGGGCAAGCGTAGCGGCGGCAGTGCGCCGACGCTGGGCGTGATCGGCCGCAACGGCGCGATTGGCGCGCGCCCGGAACTGGTGGGGCTGGTGTCTGATGCCGACGGCCCGATCGGCTGCCTGGCGGTGGCGCTCAAGCTGGCGCAGATGAAGGCGCGCGGCGACCACCTGGTGGGCGACGTGATCGTGACCACGCACCTGTCGACCAATGTCTCGATGCAGCCGCACGACCCGGTGCCGTTCATGGGCATGCCGGTCTCGTCCGACACCATGAACGACTACCAGGTGCTGCCGGAGATGGACGCGATCCTGTCGATCGATGCCTCCAAGGGCAACAGCATCATCAAGCACCGCGGCTTTGCGATTTCGCCGACGGCGATGCAGGGTTACATCCTGCGCGTGGCGCCAGACCTGGTGGCGACGATGGAGTCCACCAGCGGCTGCCCGGCGGTGACCTTCCCGATCTCGCAGCAGGACATCACGCCGTACCACAACGGCCTGTACCACTTCAACAGCATCATGCAGCCGCACGTGGCCACCCAGGCGCCGGTGGTCGGCGTGGCGGTGACGGCGCAGTCGGTGGTGTCGGGCAGCGCGACCTCGGCCAACCATGAGATCGACATCGCCGAAGCCGTGCGCTTCTGCGTGGAGGTGTCCAAGCGCTTTGGCGCCGGCAAGTGCCAGTTCTTCAATGCCGCCGAGTGGGAGAAGATCCGCGCGGTCTACCCGGACCTGTCGGTATTCCAGACCGCGGGCAAGCGCTGAGCGCAGCGCCGACGGCCTGGCAGGTTCAGGCGGCTTCGGCCGGCCCTGGCTGGTTGGCCGCCTCGGTCGGGGCGGTGCCGCCGTGGCGCCGCTTCCATTCGTCGAAGCCGCCGGCCAGCGCCCAGGTCTTCGGGTAGCCAGCCACGCGCAGGCGCTCGGCCAGCAGCGCGGCGGACAGTTCATTGGGGCAGGCGCAATAGACCACGATGTCGGCCCCAGCATGCGGCACGCCCAGCGCGTCCAGGCTGTCCAGCGCGCCCTGCATGTCGAGCACCACCGAGCCGGGAATGCGCTCCATCGGCGTGTCGCCGTGGGCGCGCACGTCGATCACCACCGGCAGGCTGCCGGCCAGCCGGCGCGCTTCCAGTTCATCCACCGTCATGCGCGGCACGCGCCGCGTGCGGCGCAGCAGCCGGAGGCGGCGCCACCAGCGCCACGCCAGGAACAGCGCGAACGCCACCACCAGCCCCACCACGGCCATATGCCCGTAGGCGCTGAACGCCTCCAGGATGGCATCGATAAAATCACTGAACACCACGCCGATCAGCAAGGCGCTGCCAGCCCAGACCAGCGCGCCGATGGCGTCATAAAACAGGAACACCGGCAACGGCGTGCCCGTCATGCCCGCCATCGCGGTGGACAAGGCGCCGGCACCGGGCAGCAGCTTGGCAATCACCAGCGAGCGCGGCCCCACGCGCAGATAGAGCGACTGGGTCTGGCGGATGCACGAGTCCTGCGAAATCGAAACCCGGCAGATCGTGCGCAGCATCGGCTGCCCCAGCCGGCGTCCGGCGAAGTACCAGCCGGTATCGGCAATCAGGCAGGCGAAGATCACCGCAGCCAGCACCGCGCCGATCGACGGCCCGGTTTCCTGCACGCCCAGCGCGCCGGCGACGAACAGCATCGGGTACGCCGGCACCGGCAGCCCGGCCTGCTCGACCAGCACGTTCAGGAACACCAGCATCAGCCCGTGGTTTTCCAGCAAGGCCTGTAACTCTCCCACTATGTTCTCCCCGTCAGTCCAGGATGCCAGTGTGCCAGTCGCCGGGGACCCGTGCACTGGCAGCTTTGCATGGGTGTTTCAAATTTCCTGAGTGGACGGCGCGCCGGCAGGGAGCCGCCCTGACCTACGTTATCCTACAACATCACATTCCAGCCTCACCTACCTCACCACAGTACGACTGCCGAAATCGCGGGCATGAAGTGCCCCTGACTGCGCGTTTCTGTCGTTTTTTGGGCGCCCGCAAGGCTTTCCAGCGAACACGCCGGCCGCATCCCGGTTAACCCCGAATGATTGCCTGCCCTATTGCCTTCGCCAAAACCTTGTCGTACGATGACTGATAACTCGGATGACCTGCGCCGCCGCAGTCAGCCTCCACTGCCACCCGGGGCCACTGGCCCGCTCAGGATTGCCGCAATGCTCGCACCCAACGAACTCAAGCAAATCGTCTCTGAAGGCCTGCTGTCCTTCCCGATCACCGACTTTGACGCCCAGGGCGACTTCGCGCCGCAGTCCTACGCCGCGCGGCTGGAGTGGCTGGCCCCTTACGGCGCCACCGCGCTGTTCGCGGCGGGCGGCACCGGCGAGTTCTTCTCGCTGACGCCGCAGGACTACTCGGCCGTGGTCGACACCGCCGTGCGCACCTGCGCCGGCAAGGTGCCGATCCTGGCCGGCGCCGGCGGCCCGACCCGCACCGCCATCGCCTACGCGCAGGAAGCCCAGCGCCTGGGCGCGGCCGGCGTGCTGCTGCTGCCGCACTACCTGACCGAAGCCAGCCAGGACGGCATTGCCGCCCACGTGGAGGAGGTCTGCAAGTCGGTGGATATCGGTGTGATCGTCTACAATCGTGCCAACTCGAAGCTGGATGCGACGCAACTCGCACGCCTGGCGGAGCGCTGCTCCAACCTGGTCGGCTTCAAGGACGGCGTGGGTGACATCGAGGCCATGGTCAGCATCCGCCGCAAGCTGGGCGACCGCTTCTCTTACCTGGGCGGCCTGCCCACGGCCGAGGTCTATGCCGCGGCCTACAAGGCGCTGGGCGTGCCGGTGTATTCGTCGGCAGTGTTCAACTTCATCCCCAGGACCGCGATGGACTTCTACCGCGCCATCGCCGCGGACGACCATGACACCGTGGGCCGCCTGCTCGACAACTTCTTCCTGCCCTACCTGGCCATCCGCAACCGCAAGGCCGGCTATGCCGTGAGCATCGTCAAGGCCGGCGCCCGCATGGTCGGCCGCGACGGCGGCCCGGTGCGCACGCCGCTGACCGACCTGACCGGCGAGGAGATGGAGATGCTGGGCGCGCTGATCAACAAGCTCGGCCCGCAGTAACCGGCAAGCAAGCCGTCCTCGCATTGCATATCGACAGGCCGGCCGCGGGGCACTTGCCCTCCGGCCGGCCTTCCCGTTCCAAACGCTGACAAGGAATCCTTCCATGCACATCACCGGCGACATGCTGATCGGCGCGCAAGCCGTGCGCGGCACCGAAGCCCTGCTGCAGGCCATCAATCCCGCCACCGGCGAAGCCCTGGGCCCTGACTTCCATGGCGGCGGCCAGGCCGAGGTCGAGCGCGCCTGCGCGCTGGCCGAAGCCGCTTTCGACACCTACCGCAACACCACGCCAGAGCAGCGCGCGGCCTTGCTCGAAGCCATCGCCACCGGCATCGAGGCGCTGGGCGACACGCTGATCGAACGCGCCCACCTGGAAAGCGCACTGCCGATCGCGCGCCTGCAGGGCGAGCGCGGCCGCACCGCCGGCCAGCTGCGCCTGTTTGCCACCGTGCTGCGCGAAGGCCGCTGGCAGCAGGCCACCTTCGACGCCGCGCTGCCCGAGCGCAACCCGCCGCGCCCGGACCTGCGCATGCAGCGCATCGCCATCGGCCCGGTGGCGGTATTCGGCGCCAGCAACTTCCCGCTGGCCTTCTCAGTGGCCGGCGGCGACACCGCCTCGGCGCTGGCCGCGGGCTGCCCGGTCGTGGTCAAGGCACACCCGGCGCACCTGGGCACGTCGGAACTGGTGGCGCGCGTGATCCAGCAGGCCGTGCAGGACGCGGGCCTGCCCGAAGGCGTGTTCTCGCTGCTGGTCGGGGCGGGCAATGCCATCGGCACGGCACTGGTCTCGCATCGGGCAATCCAGGCGGTGGGCTTCACCGGCTCGCGCGCCGGCGGCCTGGCGCTGATGCAGGCTGCCCAGCGCCGCCCGCAGCCGATCCCGGTATATGCGGAGATGAGCAGCATCAACCCGGTGTTCCTGCTGCCCGCGGCGCTGGATGCGCGCGGCGAGGAAATCGGACGCCAGCTGGTGGATTCGCTGGTGATGGGCGTCGGCCAGTTCTGTACCAACCCCGGGCTGGTGATCGGCATCGAAGGCCCCGCCCTCGACAAGTTCCGCGCATCGGCGCTCGGCGCGCTGCAAGGCAAGCCGGCAGCGACCATGCTGACGCCCGGCATCCATGCCGCCTATGAGCAAGGCGTGGCGCAGCTGTCGTCGCTCGACGGTCTGCAACGCATTGGCGACGGCGTCGACGGCAACGGGGCCAACCAGGCGCGGCCGGTGATGTTCGAGACCGCCGCGGCGCAGTTCCTGGCGGATCATCGGATGCAGGCCGAGGTGTTCGGCCCCTCGACGGTGCTGGTGGTGTGCCGCGATCTCGAAGAGATGCTGACGGTGGCGCGACAGCTTGAAGGCCAGCTGACGGCGACGATGCAACTCGACGATGCCGACCACGCGGCCGCGCGGCGCCTGTTGCCGGTGCTGGAACGCAAGGCCGGGCGGGTGCTGTGCAATGGCTATCCGACTGGCGTTGAGGTTGCCTACGCGATGGTGCATGGCGGGCCGTTCCCGGCGACTTCGGATGCGCGTTCGACTTCCGTGGGGGCGACGGCGATTGACCGGTTCTTGCGGCCGGTTTGTTATCAGAACTTGCCGCAGGCGTTGTTGCCGGAGGCGGTGAAGGGTTGATCCCATGGGCCTTGACGCTCATGCCCACGTACGCCGCGTCGAAGAACTGGGCGAGGGGGGGTGCTGCTGGTTGGCTTGGGTACGTAGTGGGGGTTCAATGTTGTCGTAGGTCGACGGCCTGGTTCCGCCCTGCTGGGCGGGTCACTTTTTGGCCGAGCGCCAAAAAGTAACCAAAAAGCGCGTCGCCTCGGCGGCTGGCCATCCATTTCACGGTGGGGGTGGTTCGGGCGGTGGTGATTTCCGTTCGATGTGGTGGGTGGTTCGACCCTGCTACGCATCCTGTCCGGTGCCTGCGTCGACGGACTATTGGACGAACCCGACTTTAGGCGGTTGGCCGCCTGCTAACCACCGCGTCGGTGGGACGCCTTCGGCTGCGCTTCGCGCCGGCCCTAACGTGGCAGAACGAATGGCCACTTCCTGACTTGCGCTTTTGGCCCGGCGTCATTGGCGACAGCGCCGTGCGAGCGCAGCGATGCACTCCGTGCCTGGGCACTCAACCTACGATGCTGAGTGCGCGCAGCGCAGCCGAAGGCGTCCCACCGATAACCTGGTTAGCAGGCTGCCAATAGCCTAAAGTCGGGTTCGTCCAATAGTCCCTCGACGTAGGCACCAGACAGGGAGCGTAGCTGGGTCGAACGGGCAACCACGCAAAAACGGCAACCACCGCCGCCATATGACCAACACCGTGCAATTTATGGCCAGCCGCCCAGGCGACGCGCTCTTTGCCTACTTTCTGTCGCTCGGACAGAAAGTAGGTCGCCGGCTACGCCGGCGAAACAGCCACGCCCGCCAAGAGCCACAATCCAACCGCATGGCACGAAGGCAAAGCAACCCCAAGAACCCCATAAAGCCCTCAGCAACGCCCAACAAAAAACGCCCTCGATGAGGGCGTCTCTCGTTGGGCGCAGCGGAAAAGCTCCCACTCAAGCCTCCAGCTTGATCCCCGCCTGCTTCACCACCCCCGCCCATCGCGACTGCTCAGCAACAAAGAACTTCCCAGTCTCCCCCGGCGTCATCGTCACCACCTCCGCCCCCTGGGCCACCAGCTGCGCGCGTAGGTCCGGCGCGCGGATGATGCGGATCAGCTCGCCGCTGATGCGCGCCACCATCGCATCGGGCATGCTGGCCGGGGCCATCACGCCCTGCCACGTTCCGGATTCGAAATTCGGCACGCCCTGCTCGGCGATGGTCGGCACGTTCTGCAGCAGCGGCATGCGCGTGCGCTTGGACTGGGCGATCAGCTTGAGCTTGCCCGACTGCACGTGCGGCAGCGTGGCCAGCATGCCGTTCATCAGCACCTGGGCGCTGCCGCCCACGGTATCGGCAATGGCCTGCGAGCCGCCCTTGTAGGGTACGTATTGCCACTTGGCGCCGGTGGCCTGCTCCACCGCCACGCCGGCCAGGTGCGGCGCGCTGCCGATGGCGGTCACGGCAAAGTTGAGCTGGCTGCGCTGCGACAGTGCCACCAGTTCCTTCACGCTGGTCGCCTGCACCGACGGATGCACCACCAGCAGGTGCGGCGAGTAGGCCAGCATCGACACCGGCTTGAGGTCCTTGGCGATATTGAAGGTCAGCTTGGTATAGACCGACGGGCTGATCGCCAGCGCGCCGATATCGCACAGCATCAGCGTGTGGTTGTCGGTGGCCTGCGCCACCAGTGCCGCGCCGACGTTGCCGTTGGCGCCGGGGCGGTTGTCCACCACCACTGACTGGCCCAGCACCTCGCCCAGCTGCTTGCTGATCAGGCGCGCGATGATGTCCGACGAGCCGCCGGCGGTGTACGGCACCACCAGGCGGATCGGGCGGGTGGGCCAGTCCGGTGCGGCGTGCGCGGCCGATGACAGGCCCGCGAGCGGGCCGGCTGCCAGGCCGGCGGCCAGTACGGAGGATTGCTTGAGGAAGGTGCGGCGTCCCTGGGTCATGCTGTTGTCTCCTGTCGATGACGCGCGCGCCGGCGCAGCACGCTATGCGTGCATGGCCGGCGCGGTCGGTGCTGTAGTGTCTGGGTTCAGTGCTATGGCTTCAGTCCAGCGCGATCTTGCCCGTCTCGATCACGGTCTTCCAGCGCTGCAGCTCCTGCGCCTCGAACTGGTTGAACTGCTCGGGCGTGTTGGCCACCACCTCGAAGCCGCTCTCGGACAGCTTCTGGCGCATCTTCGGGTCGTTCAGCGACGACACCAGCGCGCCGTGCAGGCGGCTCTTCACCTCGGGCGGCAGGCCGCGCGGCGCCGCCACGCCTTGCCACGAGTACACCTCCACATCCTTCACGCCGGCCTCGGCCATGGTCGGCACATTGGGCAGCACCGGCGAGCGCTTGTCGGAGGTCACCGCCATGGCCTTGAGCTTGCCGGTGCGGATGTGCTGCAGCACGGCGTTGACGTTCTGGAACGACACGTCAACCTGGCCGGCAAGCAGGTCGGAGATAGCCGGGCCGCCGCCCTTGTAGGGCACGTGCAGGCCGTCGGTGGCGCTCTTCTGCCAGAACAGCGCCGCGGTCAGGTGGTCGGACGAGCCCGCGCCGGACGAGGCAAAGCTGACCTTGCCCGGATTCTTCTTCATGTAGGCCACCAGTTCCTGCAGCGTATTGGCCGGGAACTGCGGGTTGGCCACCAGCACGTTGGGCGCGCGCACCGCCACGGTCAGCAGGTCGAAGTCCTTGGCCGGGTCATAGGCCAGGTTCTTCTGCAGGAACGGGTTCACCGCATAGACGCCGATCGACGCCACCATCATGGTGTAGCCGTCCGCCGGCGCGCGCTTGACGAAGGTGGCGCCGATGGCGCCGGTCGCGCCGGGGCGGTTGTCGATGACGAAAGGCTGGCCCAGCTTTTCATTGAGCGGCACGGTCAGCATGCGCGCGATGGCGTCGCTGGAGCCCCCCGGCGGGAACGGCACCACCACCGATACCGGGCGTTGCGGCCAGTCCTGTGGCGCGGCGTAGGCGGCGGCGCTGACGGTCAGGGCCGCCACCGTGACGACAGAGCCGAGCGCGAAGGCGCGCAGCCAGTGGTGCAGGCGCAGGGCGCGCTGGCGTTGGAACGTGTACATCGTTGTCTCCTGCAGTGTCTTTATCCGATGAGCCGGCCGTCCCGATGACGGCAGCGGCCGGTTGGGCGTTACCGGTACCGCATCAGCGCACCATGCAGGGCGCCTTGTTGTTGAACTTCCAGCCGGGGATCAGGAACTGCATCGCCGTGGCATCGTCGCGTGCGCCCAGGCCCTTGCGCTGGTACAGCTCGTGCGCGCGCGCCAGGGCATCCATGTCGAGCTCCACGCCCAGGCCCGGCGTCTTGGGCACCTGCACCAGGCCGCCTTCGATCTTCAGCGGGTTGCGGGTCAGGTTTTCGCCGTCCTGCCAGATCCAGTGCGTGTCGATGGCAGTGACGCGCCCCGGTGCGGCAGCGGCCACGTGGGTGAACATCGCCAGCGAAATATCGAAGTGGTTGTTCGAATGCGAGCCCCAGGTCAGGCCCCATTCGGCGCACATCTGCGCCACGCGCACCGAGCCCTGCATGGTCCAGAAGTGCGGGTCGGCCAGCGGGATGTCGACCGACTGCAGCCGCACCGCATGCCCCATCTGGCGCCAGTCGGTGGCGATCATGTTGGTGGCGGTGGGCAGTCCGGTGGCGGTGCGGAACTCGGCCATGATCTCGCGCCCGGAGTAGCCGTCTTCGGCACCGCACGGGTCTTCGGCATAGGCGAGCACGCCGCGCTTGTCGCGGCACAGGCGCACGGCTTCTGCCAGCGACCAGGCGCCGTTGGGGTCCAGCGTGATGCGCGCCTTGGGGAAGCGTTCGGCCAGCGCCAGGACCGCTTCCATCTCTTCGTCGCCGCCCAGCACGCCGCCCTTGAGCTTGAAATCGTTGAAGCCGTAGCGCTCATAGGCGGCTTCGGCCAGGCGCACCACACCCTCGGGCGTCATCGCCACTTCATTGCGCAGGCGGAACCACGCGTTGTCGGCATCGGGCTCGGTGCGGTAGTCCAGCGTGGTGCGCTGGCGGTCGCCGATATAGAAGAGGTAACCCAGCATCTCCACGGCGTCGCGCTGCTGGCCTTCGCCGAGCAGTGCGGCCACCGGCACCTCGAGGTGCTGGCCGAGCAGGTCGAGCAGGGCCGCCTCCAGCGCCGTCACCGCATGGATGGTGATGCGCAGGTCAAAGGTCTGCAGGCCGCGGCCGCCGGCATCACGGCTGGCGAATGCCGCGCGCACGCGGTTCAGGATGGCCTGGTACTGGCCGATGGGCTGGCCCACCAGCAGCGGCCGCGCGTCTTCCAGCGTCTGGCGGATGCCCTCGCCGCCCGGGACCTCGCCCACTCCGGTATGGCCGGCGCTGTCGCGCACGATCACGATATTGCGCGTGAAGTACGGGCCATGGGCGCCGGACAGGTTCATCAGCATGCTGTCATGCCCGGCCACGGGCACCACGGTGAGTTCGGTCACGACCGGGGTGTGGGCGGACGCCACGGGGGCGGCGGTTGGGGTCATCTCTGGGTTGTCTCCGGCATTTCCGATGGCGGGCGCAGTATCGTCCACCCGGGCCATCGTGTTGCGTATGTTATCTGTCATCGTATGACTGATAACCCAGTATAATGAGGCCATCTCGAACCGGTCAAGTCCGGGAAACCCCGCCCGTAGCCACCATGCCGAACTCCACCCCCGCCCAGTCCGTTCCGCCTGTTCCTGCGCCGCAAGCGCTGCTGCGCCGCCGCGGCCGCACGCTTGCCGAGGAAGTGGTGCAGGCCCTTGGCGAAGAGATCCGCCAGGGCCAGCTCAAGCCCGGCAACAAGCTGCCGACCGAGTCGGAAATCATGGCGTCGATGGGGGTCAGCCGCACCGTGGTGCGCGAGGCACTGTCGCGGCTGCAGGCCAGCGGCCTGGTGGAGACGCGCCACGGCATCGGCACCTTCGTGCTGGCGCGCGCGGCCGAGGCGCCCTCGCCCTTCCGCATCGGGCCGGACGCGCTGGGCACGGCCATGGATGTGATGGCGATGCTGGAATTCCGTGTCAGCCTTGAGGCCGAGGCCGCGGGCCTGGCCGCATCGCGTCGCACCGACGCGCAGCTGGCCGCGATGCGCCAGGCGCTGGATGAGCTCAAGCGCAGTGCCGGCGCCGGCAACGACGCCGTGGAGAGCGACTTTGCCTTCCACCTGGAGATTGCGCGCGCCACCGGCAACCGCTACTTCACGGACATCATGGGCCACCTGGGCACCATGGTGATCCCGCGCAGCCGCCTGCAGGTCAGCACGCCCGAGCGCGAGCAGTACCTGGAGCGCGTCAGCATCGAACACGAGAACATCTACGACGCGATCGAGCGCCGCGACCCCGACGGGGCCAAGGCCGCCATGCGCATGCACCTGACCAACAGCCGCGAACGGCTGCGCAAGGCCTCAGCGCCGGCCGGCGCCCAAGGCTGAGCGGCGCGCACGCACCTGGGTGGGTGCGGCCCGCCAAGTCATACGATGTCTAATAAGAAAGACCGGAATTAGGGCGTCAGCCGGCAGCGCCGCGCAAAGTCCACCAGCTCCACCAGGGACGAGACCTGCAGCTTGCCCATGATGCGAGCCTTGTAGCTGCTGACGGTCTTGTTGCTGATAAAGAGGCTGGCGCTGATGGCCTTGTACGACAGGCCGCGCGCCAGCATTTGCAGCACCACCAGTTCCTTGTCGGAAAGGCGCCGCAGGATCTCCTCATCGGCCGACATGGCCTGGCGCGGCGCGCCGCCGCGGCTGAGCACCGGGAACACGGTATAGCCCGCCAGCACCGCCTCGACCGCACGCAGGATTTCCTTGATGTCCTGGGTCTTGCTGACGAAGCCCTGCGCACCGGCCTGCCATGACCGGCTGATGAACACGGCCGGGTCCAGCGCCGTCACCACCAGAATGCGCACCTGCGGATGGATCGCGCGCAGGCGCGGCGCCACATCCAGCCCGCTGGAGCGCGGGATGTCCAGGTCGAGCAGCACGAGGTCCGGCGTGCGCGCGCGCACCAGCTCGATGGCGCACTGTCCGTTGTCTGCTTCGATCACCTCGTCTACGCCAAGCAGCTGCAACAGGTGGTGCCTGAGCACCAGCCGCATCGCCGGATGGTCGTCAACGATCAGGATGGTTGTCATGCGTGGCTTCGTAGTCCGGGAACGCATCGGCGACCAGGCGCATTCCGCCCGGGCATGGGATGGCAGGGGCGATGAACACGCGGGGCGCGATGCTGCGCCAGTATAGGGAGCCGCGGACGCTGGCAGGATGGGAGAAATCGGTTTCGCATGAAGCCGAATCCTAGGCCCGCCTCAGACACACGCTCATGCCGGAGCACCGGGCCGCGGCGGTGTGCCCCTGCGCACGGCAGGGACAACGGCAAACGGCCAGTGGTGCTACTCTATTCCAGCGGGTTTCATCCATGGAGAACACTGTGCCTCGCAAGACCCCCATCGAGCGCTACCGCAATATCGGCATCAGCGCGCATATCGACGCCGGCAAGACCACGACGACCGAACGGATCCTGTTCTACACGGGCGTCAGCCACAAGCTGGGCGAAGTGCACGATGGCGCGGCCACCATGGACTGGATGGAGCAGGAGCAGGAGCGCGGCATCACCATCACGTCGGCCGCCACCACTGCCTTCTGGAAAGGCATGGCCGGCAACTACCCCGAACACCGCATCAACATCATCGATACGCCGGGACACGTCGACTTCACCATCGAAGTCGAGCGCTCCATGCGCGTGCTCGACGGCGCCTGCATGGTCTATGACGCCGTCGGCGGCGTGCAGCCGCAGTCCGAGACGGTCTGGCGCCAGGCCAACAAGTACGCGGTGCCGCGCATTGCCTTCGTCAACAAGATGGACCGCGTCGGCGCCGACTTCTTCCGCGTGCAGACGCAGATTGCCGACCGCCTCAAGGGCCGCGCCGTGCCGATCCAGATCCCGCTGGGCGCCGAGGACCATTTCAAGGGCGTGGTCGACCTGGTCACGATGAAGGCCATCGTCTGGGACGATGCCAGCCAGGGCGTGCGCTTCGAATACCAGGACATTCCGGCGGACCTGCTGGCCACCGCACAGCAATGGCGCGACAAGATGGTCGAAGCCGCCGCCGAGGCCGACGAGACGCTGCTCCACCAGTACCTGTCGGGCGAGCCCCTGACCGAGGACCAGATCAAGCGCGGCCTGCGCAAGCGCACCATCGCCAACGAGATCGTGCCGATGCTGTGCGGCAGCGCCTTCAAGAACAAGGGCGTGCAGAGCATGTTGGACGCCGTCATCGACTACCTGCCCTCGCCCGCCGACGTGCCGGCCATCCTGGGCCACACCGAAGACGACCGCGAAGCCGAACGCCATCCCAACGACGACGAGCCGTTTGCCGCGCTGGCGTTCAAGATCATGACCGACCCCTTTGTCGGCCAACTGATCTTCTTCCGCGTCTATTCCGGCGTAGTCAAATCCGGCGACGCCGTCTACAACCCGGTCAAGGGCAAGCGCGAGCGCCTGGGCCGCATCCTGCAGATGCACGCCAACGTGCGCCAGGAGATCAAGGAAGTGCGCGCTGGCGACATCGCCGCGGCCGTCGGCCTGAAGGAAGCCACCACCGGCGACACGCTGTGCGACCCCGACAAGGTCATCATCCTGGAGCGCATGAGCTTCCCGGAACCGGTGATCTCGCAGGCAGTGGAGCCCAGGACCAAGGCCGACCAGGAAAAGATGGGCATTGCGCTGAACCGCCTTGCGCAGGAAGACCCGTCCTTCCGCGTGACCACGGACGAGGAATCCGGCCAGACCATCATCTCCGGCATGGGCGAGTTGCACCTGGAAATCCTGGTCGAGCGCATGCGGCGCGAGTTCGGCGTGGAGGCCTCGGTCGGCAAGCCCCAGGTGGCCTACCGCGAGACCATCCGCCAGCCGGTCAAGGACGTGGAAGGCAAGTTCATCAAGCAATCGGGCGGACGCGGCCAGTACGGCCACGTGGTGCTCAACCTCGAGCCGATGCCGCACGGCGTCGGCTATGAGTTCGTCGATGCCATCAAGGGCGGCGTGGTCCCGCGCGAGTTCATCCCCGCGGTGGACAAGGGCATCCGCGAGACCCTGCAGTCAGGCGTGCTGGCCGGCTACCCGGTGGTCGACATCAAGGCCACGCTGGTGTTCGGCTCCTACCACGACGTGGACTCGAACGAGAACGCATTCCGCATGGCCGGCTCGATGGCGTTCAAGGACGGCATGCGCCGGGCCAGGCCCATCCTGCTGGAGCCGATGATGGCCGTCGAGGTGGAAACGCCTGAGGAATTCACCGGCAACGTGATGGGCGATTTGTCGTCACGTCGCGGCATGGTGCACGGCATGGAAGACATCGCCGGTGGCGGCGGCAAGATCGTGCGCGCCGAGGTGCCGCTGGCAACCATGTTTGGCTACTCCACCACGCTGCGCTCGCTGACGCAGGGGCGCGCGACGTACACGATGGAGTTCAAGCACTATGCCGAGGCGCCGGCCAATGTGGCTGAGGCGGTGATATCGACGAAGCGGGCGGGGTAACAAAGGTTTGCTCCCCTCGCCCGCTTGCGGGAGAGGGGCCGGGGGAGAGGGCCGGCGCATCCACGCGCCCGCGCCCTCCCCCCTCACCACCTCAGCAAGCCGCCGCCGTCATCTTGAAGATCCCCTGCGCATTGCCCGCATCAAACCCCAGGTCATAACGCTGCGGCGCGGCCGCATCTTCGGCAAAGCGGTCGCGCGTGATGAACTCGTAGAACGATCCCGGCACGTCCCGCTCCACCGTCTCGCCCTGCGCGCCGACGAAGGTGCGGCGCACCGTGTCCGCGCGGAACGCGGTCTGCTTGACGCGGCCGCTGCGCGAGACTTCCACCTTGTCCTTCATCGGCCGGCCCAGCTGCTTCTGCTGCTCGGCGAGCGCGAACACGTCGTCGACGCGGTCGGTGGCGTGGTTGAAGGCGTTGCCTTCGGTGGCGACCCAGGCCATCTCCGCCGATTCACTCAGCAGGGTTTCATAGTCGGCCAGGCTCGGCGTGGCGTGCTGGCGCTCGAAGCATGGCACCAGCAGGCCGACCAGCTCGGCGCCGTCGGCCAGGTCCAGTGCGCCGTCGCGCTCCAGCTGCCACAGCAGGGTCTGCGCGCGCGGCGTGAGCGGGTCGGCGGAGGTGCCGGTGACGCGGCTGACGGCGGCGCGGAAGGCATCGCTGAAGCGTTCCGGATGGAATTCGCTGAGGAAGAACTGAGCGATGTCCTCAGGCGCGTCGGCATGCGCGTATGAGCGGCCGGTCATGCCGATGCGGTCCAGCGGATAGGTGCCGTTGAGCATGTAGCCGAGCGGGCGCAGGATGCGGGTGAAGGCGGCCTCGCCTTCGGGCAGCGCGCCGTTGTCGCGCCACTTGACCGTGCGCAGCGCGCCGTGGTCGAAGGTGACCTTGCCGCCGGCGGCGGCGACATCGTCGGTGTAGGCGCGGCCGGTCGGCACGCGCTCGAGGATGCCGCCGAACAGCACCATGTTCAGGGCCTGGGCGATTTCCGCGCGGGTGGCACGGCCCTGCGGGGCCTGCGGCAGATCCGCGGGCAAGGTGACCAGCGCGAGCAGTTGCGCGGCGCGGGCGGCGCCGACGTTGGCGGTGAGGAGCGTGGAGAGTTTGGAGGTCATGGGCGCAAACAGGTGAGCACTGGGACGGCAGCCGGGCTGGCGACGATCCGCGGGGCAGGATAGGGGCGCCCCCATGGCGCGCACAAGCGCGCATTGCGCACAACGTTGTGCGTGCGGCGCACGATCAGGGTAGCGGTGCGGGCCTGGCGCCGCTGTTTATACTGTCAGCCTTCCTTCCCTCGCAGTCCCATGAGAAACGACATCCCCAACCTGGGCGCGCTGCAGGCCTTCGAGGCTTCGGCACGGCTGGGCAGCTTTACCCGCGCCGCGGCAGAGCTGGCGCTGACGCACAGCGCGGTGGGGCGGCAGGTGGCGCAGCTGGAGCAGCGCCTGGGCGTGGCGCTGTTCACGCGCGTGCGCCGGCGCCTGGAGCTGACCGATACCGGGCGCGAATACGCCGCGCGCATCCGCCGGCACCTGGACCACCTGCAGCGCGACACGCTGGAAATCACCACCGGCCGGGCCATGGGGTACACGCTGGAGCTGGCGGTGGTGCCCACCTTTGCCACCCAATGGCTGATCCCGCGCCTGCCGGACTTTGCGCGGCGCCATCCCAATGTGACGGTCAACCTGTCGGCGCGCTCGCAGCCGTTCTCGTTCCAGGAATGCGCCTACGACGCGGCGATTTACTTCGGCGACCAGTTCTGGCCCGGCACACGCGGCGGCGTGATCTTCCGCGAAGGGGGCATGGTGCCGGTGTGCAGTCCCGCCTTCCTGGCCGGGCATCCCGTGACCGACGCCGCCAGCCTGGCGCGCTGCCGCCACCTGCACCTGAGCACGCGCGCCAACGCCTGGCGCGACTGGTACGCGGCACAGGGCTGGGCCTATGACCTGGCCGCCTCGCGCGGGCCGCGCTACGAACTGTTCACGATGATGACGGCCGCCGCGGCGGCCGGGCTTGGCATCGGCCTGGCGCCGCGCCTGCTGATCGAGCGCGAACTGCAGACCGGCCAGCTGGTGATCCCGCTGGCGGGCATGCTGGACGAGCAGCAGGGCTACTACTTTGCCTATCCGGAGGGCCGGCCCGAATCCGAAGCGCTGGCGGCCTTCCGCAACTGGATCCTGGGCCTGTCGCGCGATGCGCCGGCCACGGCTGCCGGCGACTGATCGCGCCACCTCGCTGCGGCCGATGGCGCACTTTCCGGCGTTTGCGCAACGCAGGTCATCGGCAGCGACGATGGCCGCGCCAGCTACAACGCGCTGTTCGGGCGCCAGGCCTAAGCGGGACTTTCCGGCGACTGGGGCAGCCTGACCCTTCGGGCGCCAGTACAACGCGCTGAACAATATTGGCTGGGCCTTCAATCCGCTGGGCCAGGGCTGGGGCAATTTCTGGATCCCCAGTGGGGCAAGTCGCTGCACGAGTACTACGGCCGCGACCCGTACTGGGTGTCCCCGCCGCTGTAAGCTGCGCAGGGGCTACGCCCACGTTGCAAGCAGCCCGCGCGCGGCCAGCGCGGCCAGGCCGATACCTGCCACGCCCGGCAGCAGGCGCTGCACCGCGCGTGGCGCATAGGACAGGCCCAGCGCCACGGCAAACGCGCTGGCTGTCAGCGTGCCAAGCCACGACACCGTTCCCAGCGGCCCGCCGTCGGCAGCAACGTGGAGCGACCAGGCCAGCGCGAGCGCGCCGGCACCCGCCGCGCGCAGCCCTGCCACCGCGCGCCTCGACGGCATGCTGCCGCGGCCATGGATATCTGCATGGTGGCGGTCGAGCGACAGCGCCAGTGCGGCGAATCCTGACAGCGACAGTGCGAAGGCAGCCAGCATGTTCATGCGGGCTCCTGCGTGCCGGCAGCCACGTCGGCCACCTTCTGCGGCTGGCGTGACGTGCGCCGCGGTGCCGGCTGCCTGCGTCCGACCATCCAGGCCGCGGCCGCCAGCGCGATGCCGAGCGCCAGCGTCACCAGGTCGAAGCCAGCCACCGCCGCCGGCCCGCGCCCCTGCAGCAAGGTCACGCCCAGGTGCGATTCGGTGGTCAGGGCGTTGAGCACCGGGATGCCCCCGAACAGCGCCGCCCCCGCCCACAACTGTGCGCGCCACATGCCGCGCGCGGGACGCAGCAGCGCCAGCAGCGCGCAGGCGGCCCAGGCGATGAAGAACCAGCGGATCTCCGCTTCAGGCCGTTGCGCCAGTGCCACCGGCAACAGGCGGTTGGCCCAGAAGTAGCTGGCAAAGGCAATCGGCAGGCCGGCGATGGCGCTGATGTTCAGCGCCTCGACCAGGCGCAGGCCAACGCTGGGCCGTGCACCTGCAGCCAGCGCCTTGGCCTGCTGCTGGCGCGTGCGTACCGCCCACAGGATCGCCCCGGTGGCCACCATGGCGGTGCCGGCAAGACCGCACAGGAAGAACAGCGCGCGCAGGCCTGGTGAAGCAAAGCCGGCGATATGCAGGCCGGTCATGACGCTGCGCGTCAGCTCTGCCGCGGACTTGTCTTCTGCGTACGCGCGCAGCATGGCGCCGCTGGTGCCGGAGAATTCAAGCGTGGGCGCATCGTGTGCCAGCGTATGCGGCTCGGCACGGGTCAGCGCCACGGTGGCATTGGCATCGCCCGGCAGGTTCACGGTGATGCGCCGCGGCGCGGCCCCCTGCCAGCGGCGCTCCGCCTGCGCCACCATGTCTGCCACGCTTGCCAGCGCGGCGGGCGTGCCCGCAGCCCTGGCTGGCGGCGGACGCAACATCGCCTCGGCCTGGAAAGCACGCTCGCCGCCGCGGTAGGCGGCCTCGATGCCCCAAGGCATATACATGAACAGCAGCGTGACCAGCCCCGTGTAGGTGATCATCAGGTGGAACGGCAGCGCCAGCACCGCCAGCGCATTGTGCGCATCGAGCCAGGATCGCTGGCCCTTGCCGCGCCGGAACGTGAAGAAGTCGGCAAAGATGCGCCGGTGCGTGATGACGCCGCTGACGATGGCGACCAGCATGAACATGGCGCAGAAGCCGGCAATCCAGCGCGCCCACTTGGCCGGCATGTAGTGCAGGTCGAAATGCAGCCGGTACAGGAACTCGCCGCCGCGGGTCTCGCGCGCGGCCTGCAGCGGCGCGCCGGTGGCCGGGTCGAGCAAGCGGCTGTCGAATCGGCGCGGCTTGCCGTCGGCATCGCGCGGCGCCTGGCCCGGCTTGTAGACCCACCGCACGCTGGCGGCCTGGCGGCGATCGTCGGGCAGCGTGATGAACCAGCGCGCGGCATCCGGTGCCTGCCGGCTGAGGTAGCGCACCGCGTTCTGCGCCACCTGCGCGGCCGGCACCTCGGCGGCGGGCGTGGTGCGATGCAGCTCGGGCCGCATCCACAGCGAAATCTCTTCCTTGAAATAGCTGGCGGTGCCGCCGCAGAACATCAGGAGCAACACCCAGCACACCAGCAGGCCGCTCCAGGTATGGAGCCATGCCATCGACTGCCTGAAACCTGCCCGCATCAGCCGCCCCGTCCCACGGCCAGCAGCCCCGACAGCAGCGCGGCCGGCAGCGCCAGGCCTGCCCACGCGCGCCAGGCGCTGCGCACCGCGAAGACCCAGACGGCCGCCGCGGCATAGACCGCAAAGGACAGCAGCGTGGCCGTGGTCACGGCATCGGGCCGCGCCATCGGCAGCCAGACGGACAGGGCCGCGGTGGTCAACGCCGCCAGCGCGTAGCCGCCAGCAATGGCTGCAACCGCGCGCGAGGCCACCCCGGCGCGATAGCGCCAGCCGGGTGCGTGGGCCTGGCTCATGCCGGCACGCGCAGTACTGCGCCGCAGGCAAGGCCGGCAATCACGGCTGGGGCTGACTGCAGCGGCATGCCGGAGACGGGACGGCAATGGCGGGTGGAACGTCGATACATGGCGCAGGACCGGGACAAGGAATCGTTACGAATGATAACAATTCGTATTACCGTCCTCAAGGTCGTACATTGCGCCACCAGACCACTCTCAAAAAAATGAGGCGCCCGGTAAAATTTCTCTTGTAATGAGATCGATTCCCATTTACTATTCGATCACTGCCTGACGCACGGCGCACCGCCCGACAGGCAGACCGGCCAGGTCCGGCGCGCCGCGGCACGCGGCAACGACCGAAGCTGGCAGGAACAAGATTTCCGGATGCCGCCGCTGCGGCATCCGACACCGACTTTTGTGGGGACCGCTCCGTCACGCGGAGCGTTTGGCAGTAGCCAGTCTTCGGAAGATCGGGAAAGCAACCAGACCCCGCTTTCCCGATCGCGTCTTCCGGTGACAAGCCAGGCCACCTTTTTATTCCGCGCGTTGTGCAGGCACGGCGCGCCGCCAGGGACGGGAGCGCCAGCGCTGGTCCGGCCGTGGCGCTTCAGCCTGAAATCCCGCCAAGCCATCGACGCCGCCCGTGCGCGGCGCCAGGCCGGGCGCCGCCCTGCCCGCGGGGCGCCAGCCGCATGCCAATGCCTTCCGCCATGTCATTCGAGAGCACAAACCCGATCCATCTCAAGCGCGCCGGCCTGAAGGCCACATCGCCGCGCATGCGGATCCTTGAAGTGTTCCGCACCAGCGCCCGGCGCCACCTGAGCGCCGAAGACGTCTACCGCATCCTGCTGACGCAGGACGAGGACGCGGGACTGTCGACGGTGTATCGCGTGCTCAACCAGCTGGTGCAGGCCGACATCCTGCTGCGGCACAGCTTCGAGTCCGACCACGCCGTGTTCGAACTCAACGAAGGCGGCCACCATGACCACCTGATCTGCGTCGCCTGCGGCCGCGTGGAAGAATTCCGCGATGAAAGCATCGAGCAGCGCCAGCGCCAGGTAGCCGCCGACAACGCCTTTGTTTTGCGCGAACACATGCTGGTGCTGTACGGCGTCTGCCCGGAATGCCGGGCCGGCGCCAATGAGGCCGAGCCCACGCCGGAGCTGCCCGCCCGCGCGTAAGCGCGCCGCCGCCTCATGCCGCGCACCTGACGGAGCCATCCATGGAGCGCCTGAACAAGCCGCTGTCCGAACTCAAACGCCTGCTCAACCTGTGCCTGCGGCAGGAGCCCGGCTGCCACGACTGCCAGCTGCGCGCGGTCTGCGTGCACCGGCCCGACCACACCGGCTGCAACTGGAGCGCCGAAGTCGATTTCCCCGAACGCAGCGAAGCCGACGCCGTGCGCCACCTGCGACAGGCACGCCGGGTGGTGATGATGGTGCGCGAGCAGTACAACGTGGCGGCGGGCACGGCGGCACAGGCCTGAACCCGCAGTTTCAACGTTTGACCGCAACACCACCTGCCGGACTGGCGCCCTGCTCCGCCCCCGCCACCGGCCGCAACACCAGCCACACCGCCACCCCGATCAGCGCGCCACCCGCCGCATGCGCCCACGACAGTGCCTCGCCCAGGAACAGCGCGCCCCAGACGATGCCGAACGGCGGGATCAGGAAGGTGACGCTCAGCGAGCGCACCGGACCCAGGTCGGCAATCAGGCGGTAATACAGGATGTAGGCCAGCGCCGTGCACAGCACGCCCAGCCCCAGCATGGCCGCCCACACGCCGGCGCCCGCAGCGGGCAGCGTGTTGTGGCGCCACAGCGCGGCGAGGCAGAAGGGCAGCAGGAACACGGTGGCGCCGACCATGCTGCCGGCGGCGACCAGCCGGCTGTCCAGTCCGCCGCGCTGCGTGATCCAGCGCCGCGCAAGAAAGCCGGACAGGCCGTAGCAGGCGGTGGCCAGCAGGCAGGCCAGCGCGCCCAGCAACACGTCGGCCGAGAACGCCACCGGTCCGGTGCGGGTCAGCACCGCGACGCCCGCCACGCCCAGCAGCACCCCCAGCGCCTTGGCGCGCGTGAGCCGTTCGGAAAACGCCAGCGCGCCGATGAGCACGCCCATCAGCGGGGTCATGGCATTGAACACGGCCGAATAGCCGGCCGGCAGCCACAGCGCGGCGACGGCGTACATGACAAACGGGATACCGGAATTGACCACCCCCAGCGCCAGCACCGCCGGCCATTTGCCCTGCATATCCCAGCGCAGCTTCAGCAGCGGCAGGCATGCCGCCAGCGTAAGCGCGCCGATCAACACCCGGGCGAAGGCGGTCGGCATTGGTCCCAGCACCGGCGCGCCGATGCGGATAAACAGGAAACTGGCGCCCCAGATGGCGGCCAGGGCAAGCAAGCGGGCGAGATCGGCGGGTTTCATCGGGGGAACCGGGAGGCGCCGTGCAAGCCGGCGCAGGTTGAGGGTTGCCGCGATTGGACGCCTGTGCAGCGCATACCGCAAGCCGGATTCGGACCTGTGCCCCGCCGTCGCCACGATGGCGACCCGCTTTCCGCCTAGGAATTTGAGTGATGTTGACTGATCTACGACATGTTTGAGCGCCGTTCTCGGCACAATGTCGCGCGAACTCGTCACTTTTCTTACCAAAGGCTTTCGTCATCACCCCACGCTGGAGGGGGCGCTGTTGCCGACGCGTGACAAGCCGCCTTCGATTAAATTAAACTCTGGTCTGCGCCAGAGTTAATTGACCCCTCCGACGCATTCCCGACAAGCCGCCAGGGCTCCTGGCGGCTTCTTTTTTGTCCGAACGGGTAAAATGCGCCTTGCCCGGCGCATCGGCACTGCCAGTCCAACAGGATGACAGGCTGCCGCGCCGCCGGCGTCACAACGCCTGCAAACCCCAAGCTCCGGACAGCGCCTGCGTCAACCGGCGCGGCGTCTGCCGCGTTGCCAGTCCACATGAAACGACAGTTCCTGGGCCTGCTGGCCCGCGTCTACGTCCTGCAATTTGCGCTCGAAGTCCCGGCTACGGTGGCCATGCTTGCCGACATGTTGCTGGAATACGGCTTCCAGGTCGATATCGGCTCAGTGCGCCCATTGCTGCGCGCCCTGCAAATGGAAGGCTATCTGGAAAGCGTGCTGCGCGACGGCATCGGCCGGGTCTACCTGCTGACCGAGCGCGGCCGCGAAGAACTGCAGGCCAGCCGCAAGCGCATCGACGATCTCTACCGCCGCCTGCACGCCGGCCAGCCGGCCACCGACGAACAGCCGCGCCTGGCCTGATCCGGCCAGGGCGGCCGCCGCGGCGCGGGGAGCGTACCCGTTTCTGCGGGCCATTCCCTCGCCGCCAGGCGCGCCTTGTACCTTACTTCTTCTCCGCCTTCCCTTCGTAGCGCTTGCTCCATTCAGCCAGGATGCGGTCGCGGTTGTCGCTCGCCCAGCGGAAGTCGTTCTTGATCAGCCGCTTCTCGTAGTCGGCGGGCAGCAGCGCGTCGGGCTTGGCAATGCCGGGCACGGCCAGCACGGCAAAGTTCTTCTCATACAGCGCCATCGCGTCGCGCGAGGCCGAGAAGTCCGCCAGCTTGCGCGCGGCGTCCAGGTTCCTGGTGCCCTTGACGATGGCGGTGGCCTCGATGTCCCAGCCCAGGCCTTCGCTCGGCAGCACGATATCGATCGGCGCGCCTTCCTTCTTCGACTTCATGGCACGGTACTCGAACGCAATGCCGATCGGGAACTCGCCCTGCGCAGCCATCTTGCACGGCTTGGAACCCGAGTGCGTGTACAGGCCGATGTTCTTGTGCAGGGCATCCATGTACTGCCAGCCCTTCTGCTCGCCCATCATCTGCAGCCAGGCGCTGACGTCGAGGAAGCCCGTGCCCGACGAGGCCGGGTGCGGCATCACCACCTTGCCTGCGTAGATCGGCTTGGTCAGGTCGGCCCACGAGGTCGGCTTGGGCAGGCCCTGCTTCTGCGCCTCCACGGTGTTGAAGCAGATCGCCGCGCCCCACACGTCCATGCCGACCCATGCCGGCGGGTTGGCCGGGCTGCGGTACTTGGCATCGATCGCGGCCAGGTTCTTCGGCGCATACGGGTCGAGCATGCCTTCCTTGTCCAGGATCGCCAGGCTGGAGCCGGCCAGGCCCCACACCGCGTCGGCGCGCGGCGCGGCCTTTTCCGCCAGCAGCTTGGCGGTGACGATGCCAGTGGAGTCGCGCACCCACTTGATTTCGATATCGGGATGCACCTTCTCGAACGCGGCCTTGTAGGCGGCGATCTGGTCGGCTTCCAGCGCGGTGTAGACCGTCAGCACGGTGGCGGCGCAGGCATTACCCGCCAGCAGCGGCAGGGCGGCCGCGGCGGCAAGCGCCGCGACAAGGTTGGTGATGCGGGACATGGTTTCTCCTTGGGTTCGGTGAGTATTCCGGAATGCAGGGGTAAGGCGAATCGGGCAAAGGTCAGCCGGCGCGCCAGCGTTGCGCGCGGCGCAGCCAGCCGGCCGAGACCGCGTGCAGCAGCAAGGCCGCCAGCACCGAGGTCAGCAGGATCAGCGTCGACATCGCGGCAGCGGGCGCGGTGTCGCCGGCATCGTCCATGTTCAGCACCGAGATCGCGGCCAGCACGGTGTCGGGGCTGTACAGGAAGATCACCGCCGAGACCGTGGTCATCGACGACACGAAGAGGTAGCGGAAGATATCGAGCAGTGCCGGCAGGCACACCGGCACGGTCACGCGCCAGCACGTCACCAGCGGCGCCACCCCGAGCGACAGCGCCGCGGCCTCGAACTCGTTGTCGAGCTGGCGCAGCGCCGCGGCCGCGGTCAGGTGGCCGGTGGTGTAGCAGTGCGCCACGTTGCACAGCACCAGCAGCGCCATGGTGCCGTACAGCGCGTGCAGCGGATTGCCGGGCGCGTTGAAGAAGAACACATAGCCCAGGCCCAGCACCAGCCCCGGCACCGCCATCGGCAACAGGAAGCCCGCGCGCAGCACACCGTGCAGCCAGGCCGGGCCGCGCGTGCGCAGCGTCAGCCAGGCGCCCAGGAAGATCGCCGCCGTGCCCGCCAGCGCGGTCAGCACCGACAGCTTCAGGCTGTTGCGGTAGGCCAGCCAGCCGCCGCCGTCCATGTTGTCGAAGTCGTAATGCGCCAGCGTCAGGCCCAGGTTGTACGGCCACAGCTTGACCAGCGACGCGCCCACCGCGGTGGCGATCACTGCCAGCAGCGCGGCACTGACCAGCGCCACCAGCAGCAGGCACGCGCTGTCGCGGCCCCGCTCTGGCGCCGGCACATACACCTGCGCGCGGCTGCCCATCTGCGTGCGCTGGCGCTGCTGCATTGCCATGTCCACGGCAAAGGTCAGCAGCGCGGGCGCCAGCAGCAGCATGCCGATCAGCGCGCCGCGGTCGAACTGCTGCTGCCCGACCACCGCCTTGTACGCTTCCAGCGCCAGCACCGGGTAACCGCCGCCCACCACCTTGGGTACGCCAAAGTCCGTGATCACCAGCGTCAGCACCAGGCAGGCGGCGGCGAACAGGCCCTGGCGCGCGCCCGGCAGCGTGACCGTGCAGAAGGTGCGCCACGGGCTGGCGCCCATCGCGCGCGCCGCCTCATAGAGGCGCGCATCGGCCAGCGACAGCGTCGCCACCAGCACCATCAGCGCATGCGGGAAGGTGTAGAAGGCCTCGCCCAGCACGATGCCCCAGAAGCCATAGATGCCGCCCTGCCCGAAGGCGCCGCGAAAGATGCCCTGGTTGCCGAACAGGTAGACCAGCGCGATCGCCGGCAGCAGCGACGGCGCAAACAGCGGCAGCAGCGCAATGCCGCGCCACAGCGGCCGCAGTGCGATGCAGGAACGCTGCAGCGCATAGGCAAAGCCAAATGCCAGCGGCACCATCAGCGCCACCACCGCCAGCGACACCGCCACGCTGCGGCCGAGCATCGGCAGGAAGTTGGGGCTGGTCACCAGCGCCGCCATGCGCGCGCCCAGCGCCCATTGGCCCGCCGCATCGAACCAGGCCTGGCGGAACAGCGCCAGCAACGGCAGCAGCAAGCCGACGGCCAGCCCGGCCAGCCAGATCCACTTCATCGCGGCAGGGGCACCGTGCGCCAGCCGGGAGGCCAGGCCGGTGCCGCGCAGCGATGCTGCCTGTGTATCCTCGGGCAGGACGACAGTGACCGCGCGCATCATGCAAACACCCGCAACGCCTGCGCGGGCAGCGCAATCCAGAACTTGTGGCCGCCCGCGTCGGGCAGCCGGTGCCGCGCCTCGCGCGCCACGTCGGCAAACAGGGTCAGCCCTGGCAGGCGGTCCGCTTCCAGCGCCAGCCGGTAGCGGTTGCCGAGGTAGGTCTGGTCGACCACGCGCGCCAGCAGCCGGTTGGGCTCGGCGGGATCCGGGTCCAGCCGCACCGCTTCCGGGCGGCAGCACAGGCGGCCGGCGGATGCCGCCGGCTGCGGCGAGTCGACCAGGAAATCGACGGCCTGGCTGCCCTCGCCAACGGTGAAGCGCCCGGCCTGCGCGCTGCGCCCCGGCAGCCAGTTGGCCTGCCCGACAAAACCAGCGACAAAGGCCGACGCCGGCTGCTCATAGATCTCGGCGGGGGTGCCGGCCTGCACGATGCGCCCGCCGTCCATCACGGCAATGCGGTCGGCCATGGTCATGGCCTCTTCCTGGTCGTGGGTGACCATCACGGTGGTGATGTTCAGGCGGCGCTGCAGCTGGCGTAGTTCCATCCGCAGGTGCTCACGCACACGGGCGTCGAGCGCCGACATCGGCTCATCGAGCAGCATCAACGAAGGCGCCGGCGCCAGCGCACGGGCCATCGCCACGCGCTGCTGCTGACCACCGGAGAGCTGGCCCGGGAACTTGCGCTCGCTGCCGGCAAGGCCGACCAGGTCGAGCATCTCGGCCACGCGCGCGTCGCGGTGCGTGCGTCCCATGCCGCGCCCGTGCAGGCCATAGGCCACGTTCTGCGCCACGGTCAGGTTGGGAAACAGCGCATAGGACTGGAACAGGATGCCGTAGTCGCGTGCTTGCGGCGGCAACCCGGTCAGTTCACGCGCGCCGGCATGGATGCGTCCTGCGTCCTCGCGCTCAAGTCCCGCGATGATGCGCAGCAGCGTGGTCTTGCCGCACCCGGACGGGCCCAGCAGGCACAGCAGCTCGCCCTGGCCGACCGACAGTGACACGCCGTCCAGCGCCACAAAGCTGCCAAAGCGCTTGCTGACCTGCTCCACCGCCAGGAACGCCCGGCCCTCCCCGGACTTGCCTGCCTGCATGACCGAATCTCCGCAATCTCAATTGAATCGCTCGCCAGCATAGGCAACGCAGATGCCAGCCGTGTGGCAGATCGGCAAAGTATTTCGATGGAGGTATCGGGGGATTTGGGATCGGCCACCGGCGCGGACACGCCGGCAAGTTACGAATGGTACCCCTGGACGATTATGACTCGCGCAGCGCAGTGGCGCCCGCAGACGTGGGGGTCGGCACCCGCATCCCCCTTTCCAGGATCTCCCGCAGCGCCTGCTGCGGCACCGCCTGGCTGAACAGGAACCCCTGCAGCCCGTCGCACCCCTGCGCGCGCAGGAACTCGAACTGCGCCGCCGTCTCCACCCCTTCGGCAATCACCTTGAGGTGCAGCTGGTGGCCCAGCGCGATGATCGCCGCGGCCACCGCCTGGTCGTGGCCGGGCGTGGCCACGTCGTCGACAAAGGACTTGTCGATCTTGAGCCGGCTGATCGGCAGCCGGGTCAGGTAATTGAGCCCGGAGTAGCCGGTGCCGAAGTCGTCGATCGACACGCCCACGCCCAGCTCGCGCAGCCGGCGGAAGGTCTCGATGGTGGTCTCGCCGCCGTCGACCAGGATGCCTTCGGTGACTTCGATCACCAGCCCCTGCGGCGGCAGGCCGGCCTGCTGCAGGCAGTGCGCCACGGTATCGGGGAAGTTGGCCTGGCGCAGCTGCAGCGGCGAGATATTGACCGCGACCTCGATCTCGCGGCCCAGCGCCTGGCGCAGCGCCTGGATCTCGCGGCAGGCGGTGGCCAGGGTCCATTCGCCCAGCGGCGCCACCAGGCCGCTCTGCTCGGCGATGGGGATGAACTCGGCCGGCTGCATGGCGCCGCGTTCTGGGGTGTTCCAGGTAATCAGCGCCTCGACGCCGGTGATGGCCAGGGTCGCGGCATCGACGATCGGCTGGTAGCGCAGCCGGAACTCATCGCCGGCGAGCGCGCGCCGCAGCAGCCCTTCGATGGTGAAGCGCGCCAGCGAGGCCTCGGCCATGGCGCTGGCAAAGCGGCGCAACTGCGCGCGCCCGTCGTGCTTGGCCGCGTAGACGGCCGAGTCGGCAGCCTTAAGCAGCTCGGTCAGGCTATCGCCATCGTCCGGGAAGATCGCCATGCCGATCGACGGCGTCACGCGCAGGCGCTGGCCGCCGGCCTGCAGTTCTTCATTGACGCGCGCCTGGATCTTGGCGGCAATCAGCTCGGCTTCGCTGTCGTGGCGCAGGCCGCCCAGCACCACGCCGAATTCATCGCCGCCCATGCGCGCCACCAGGTCGCCCTGTCGTACCGTGCCCTTGAGGCGGTCGGCCATGGTGCGCAGCACGTCGTCGCCGACCGGGTGGCCGAGCGAGTCGTTGATGTGCTTGAAATGGTCCAGGTCGAGCAGCAGCAGGGCCACGCGCTCGCCGTGGCTGCGCGCGTGCAGCAGCAGCGCCTGCGCGCGCTCGCTCAGCTCGGCGCGGTTGGGCAGGCCGGTCAGCGGGTCGTGCAGCGCCAGGTGTCGGATGTACTCGTCGACGCGGAGGCGCTCGGTCAGGTCGTAGCCGATGGCCTGGTAGCCAGGCGACGGCGCGGACCGGGGCTCGGCACCATCGGCGGGACCGGCTGGCGCTGCGTCAGCGGCCGGAGCCTCGATGGGCGCCGGCAAGGCGAACACCGCCAGTTGCACCGGCATGCGCGAGCCGCCCTTGCGCACCCAGGTCCATTCGCGCTCATCGGTCAGGCCAAGCCGTGCCTTGGCCACCAGGGCGGGCAGCCCCGGCGGCACCGGCTCGCCCAGTTCGCCACTGAGCATGCGGGCATGGTCGGCCAGTTCGTTGGCAACATGCAGGCCGGTCATGTGCATGTGGCCGACCAGTTCCGCGGCCTTGTACCAGAGCATGCGCTGGCCAGCCGCGTTGATGCCGGTGATCAGCCCGTCCTCATCGAAAGTGATCACGCAGAAGGCGGCATGGTCGAGCAGCCCGGCATAGCGCGCGGCCTGCACCGCGGCGGCCTGCTGGGCGCGCCGTTCCGGCTCCAGGTCCGTGATCGCCCACAGCCAGTGCGCGGTGCCGCCGTCGGCCGCAGGCAGGCGCGCGGCGCTGGCGCGCAGCGCGAAGCGGCTGCCGTCTGCGCGCACGCCCGCCAGTTCACGGTGGGCCTCGGCCCCTGCCGCAGCGCCGCTGGGGACTACGCCGGTGGCGCCGGGAACCAGGGTGTCCAGGCTGCGCCCGGCCAGTGCCGCCGGATCGGCGCCGAACAGTTGCCCGGCCCGCTCGCTCGCGCGCACCACCACGCCCTGTGCATCGGCCAGCAGGAAGCCATCGGCCGACTGCGCCATGCACGCCTGCAGCATGGCGTTGTCATCTTCCCAGGCATGGACGGCCTGCGCTTCGCGCTGGCGCGCGGCGCGGCCCTGGCGTGCCAGTGCATGGGTGAGCCACGCCAGCAGCAGCGTGGCCAGCGTGCCCGCGGCCAGCACCAGGTACGCCTGCCGCGGGCCATGTGCGGCTTCGAAGGCGGGGCGCGTGGCGCCGCGCAGCGTCCAGGTGACGCCGCCATACTGGAGCTGGCGCTCGCCCTGCAGCTGCGCGGCACTGCCGTCTTCGCGGCGCTCGCCCTCGGTCGGCCCGCCGGACAGCATCGGCCCGGGAGCGGCCGGGGAGCCCTCGTACAGCGACAGCTCCAGTTCCGCCGCCGCCAGGGCACCGACCGCGCGCATCAGGTCGCCCAGGCGCAGCGACACGTAGACATAGCCGAGCACTGCCTGGCGCCGCTGCGCCACCGTGCCGACCGCCGCCTCGCCGGCGTAGACCGGCAGGAATACCAGCGCGCCGTGCTGGCGCTGCGCCGCCTCGGCTTCGCGGATCAGTGCCAGGCCGGGCGTGAGCCGCGGTTCGCCGCTGTCGCGGGCGGCTTCCAGCGTCGCCCGGCGCGTTGGCTCGGACAGCATGTCAAAGCCGGCGGCGCGCGTGTTGCGCCCGTCCAGCGGTTCGATATAGAAGATCGGTGCGTACAGGTCGCGCGTGCCGCCGGGATGAATGCCGTAGTCGGCAAGGCCGTCGGCACGGGCGGCCTGCACCAGCCGCGGCACCCGCTGCAACGGCGTGAGCGGCGCGTAGCCGATCGACTGGGTGCCGGTGGGCAGGTCGTCGAGCTGGGCGGTATAGAGATAGTCGCGCCACTGCGCGCGCGAGGTGTCGGGGTTGGCGGTCAGCACGGCGGCCACGCCGCGCAGCAGGCGTTCGTTCTCCAGCATGCGCTCGCGCAGCGCGCTGCCGGCCTGTCCCAGCAGCGCGTCGAAATGCTGCTGCGCCTCGCGGCGCTCGAGCCGCTCCGCCTGCAGCCATGCCCCTGCCGTCAACAGCGCGCCGCCGGCCGCGACCAGCAATGACAACAAGGCAGGGGAAAGCGAAGTCAGTCTCATGGTCGATCGGTTCCGGCATGCAGCAGGGGCATGCCGTCTGCGTGGACGTGCCTTCGCATTAACGGGGGACTATACCGTGGCACAGGCAGCGCGCACACCCCCGCCCGGGGGTTGAACCCGGTCGGGGGAAAGACCGCATGCCCCGCCACGGCGGCGTATGGTAGGGTTGCACCGGAGGCGCCCCCCCAAGTACGCGACAGTCCGCGCCGCTAGCGCCCCAACTGCGCCCTACATGCCCGTCTACACACCCACGCTGAAAGCGCGCATTGCGATCATCACCACCGTGCTGGCCGCGGTGTTCGGCACCGGCATCGTACTGACCGCCCTGTACGATGCCCACCGCGACCTGCACGATGCGCTGCAGGTCCAGCAGGACTCCGTCGTCAAGCTGACCGCCAACCAGCTCGACACCGCCATGAACGACCGCATCGTGCTGCTGTCGCACCAGGCTGCGCAACTCAGCGGCCTGCTGGCGCAGGCGCACGGCGCGCAAGCCGCCGCGGTGCGCGAGCGGGCGCTGGATACGCTGTCCGCCGCGATCCCGGTGCCGGCCGCGTTCAACGCGCTGCTGGTCGCCGACATGCAGGGCAACATCGTCAGCAACCGCGGCGCCGGTGCGGACATTGGCGACCGCAGCTATTTCCGCGAGGCCGCCCGCTCGCTCGCGCCCGTGGTGTCGCCGCCCATCCGCTCGCGCACCAACGGCCAGATGGGGGTGATGGTCGCGGTGCCGGTGCTGGCGCCGAACCAGACCTTCGTCGGCCTGGTGGGCGGCTGGCTGGACCTGTCCAGCGCCAACTTCCTGGTCGAGATCCTGCACAACCGCCTCGGCACCACCGGCTACTACTGCCTGGTGTCGGCCGGCCCCGAGCCGGTCTACATCCGCCATCCCGACCCCGCGCAGGCGCGCCAGCCGGCGCTGGCCGTGGCCGATACCTGCGGCGAGGATGACAGCCCCGCGCCGCTGGAATTCCTCACGCCGGCGCGGCCGGTGATCGCGCGCTACCTGATGTCGAGCACCGGCTGGGAACTGGTGGCGCTGCTGCCCGCGCGCGAGGCCTACGCACCGCTGCACCAGATGCAGCAGCGCTTCCTTGGCATGGCCGGGGTGGCCATGGCGGCAGTGGCCCTGCTGATCTGGCTGGCGGTGCGGCGCCAGCTGGCGCCGCTGGCGCGCCTGCACAAGGTGGTGCAGGCCAGCGCCAACGACCTGTCCGCGTTCGAGCGGCTGCCGACACGGCAGCAGCGCGACGAGATCGGCGACCTGACGCGCGCCTTCATCAAGCTGATGCGCGACGTGCGCGAGCGCCGCCAGGCGCTGGACCGCAGCGAACGGCGCCTGCGCGCGGTGACCGACACGCTGCCGTCGCTGCTGGCCTTCATCGACACCGATGAGCGCTATGTGTTCAACAACCAGGCCTACGAGCGTGTCTTCGGCCTGAAGCCGGAGGACCTGCGCGGCAGGCACGTGCGCGAAATCCTGGGCGAGGCCCGCTATGCGCGCGTGCAGCCCTTCATGCAGCGCGCGCTGGCGGGCACTGCGGTGACCTTCGAAACCGAAGACAGCGACCCCGAATACCACTGCATGGAGAGCAGCCTGCGCCCGGAATGGAGCGCCGACGGCAGCGAGGTGGTGGGCGTGCATATCCATGTGCAGGACATCACGCAGCGCAAGCTGGAGACGCAGCGCCTGGCGCGCATGTCGCGCACCGACCACCTGACGCAGTTGATGAACCGCAGCGCATTCGAGGGCCAGCTGCATGCGGCGATGGCGCGCAGCCGCGAGCATGGCACGCTGATGGCCCTGCTGTACCTGGACATGGACCGCTTCAAGGCCGTCAACGATATTCACGGCCACGCCGCCGGCGACCAGCTGCTGCAGACCTTTGCCCAGCGCGTGCGCCGCTGCGTGCGCGAGCGCGACACCGTCGCCAGGCTGGGTGGCGACGAGTTCGCGGTGGTGCTCGAAGACATGACCCGGCCCGCCGCGGCACGCCGCGTGGCACAGGCCATCCTGCAGGCGATGGACGAGCCCTTCGGCTTCGAGGGCGTGTCCGCCGACGTGGACGTCAGCATCGGCGTGGCGCTCTACAACGGCGGCCCGGCGCAGGACCGCGAACTGATGCGGCTGGCGGACGTGCTGCTGTACCGCGCCAAGGGCGCGGGCCGCGGGCGCTATGAGATCGGCCCGCCGGAACTGGCGGGCGAGCTCAGCCCGCAGTAGGCAGCCCCGGCCGAGGGCTCAGTGGATGGTGCCGCCGGGCTTGTCCGACGCCGCGCCGCCGGCCCCCTCGGGCTCGAACGGCACGTGGCGGCCATCGCTGGACTGGTAGCCCAGTTGCGCATCTGCGCCCAGCATCTTCTCCCACGCGATCATGGCCTGGGCGACCGCGTCGGGCGCGCCCTTGAACACCACCACGTCGTTGCCACAGTTGGGGCATTCGCCGCCGAACACGGCATCGACGCCGGGCAGGCCCGGCACGTCGAGCGCGTCGAACTGCGCGAACGCGGTCTTGCAGTGCCCGCAGACCAGCTGGGCAGGGCGCAAGGCCTCTATCTTTGCGCGTGCCTGTGCCGCACGCTCCTCGGGGGTACCCCGCCGTTTTGCCTCGCCCATGATGTGCCTTCCTTCCCCGTGCTGCCGGTGTGTGTTTGCATCGGCCCCGCCAGTGCGGCCGGACCGTGCCTGTTAGATGCGCAATGCGGGCCGGTGGTGCCCGGCCATTGTCGCAGGTGACGGCTGCGCTGCGTGCGCGCCGTCGCCAATCTGCTTCGCCCAGCCGGCATTGTAACCAGCGCGGCGCTGCAAATACCGGGCCGACAGGAACCCGCAGCGCCTGCTATTGTGGATAACGATGCCCCGTGCGGGTGCGGGTGCGCCGCTTCCGGCACCGCGGGCATGCTGGTCCCTTCCACCTACCCCCGAAGGAGGACGTTCCATGATCCGACCCACCGTGCAGGAAAACGCCGCCCGCTACGCCGACTGCATTGCCGCCTGCAATGCCGCAGCCGCTGCCGCACTCAAGTGCGCCGCGGCCTGCCTGGAAGAACAGGACGTGCGCAAGATGGCGCGCTGCATCGCGCTGGACATGGATTGCGCCGGCATCGCCCAGCTGGCCGCGTCCTACATGCTGCGCAACAGCGAGTTCGCGCCGCTGGTGTGCGAAGACTGCGCCGAAGTCTGCAAGTGGTGCAAGGAGGAATGCGAGCACCATGACGCCGAGCACTGCCAGGAATGCGCCCGCGCCTGCGCAGCCTGCATGGAGCAGTGCCTGAAGATGACGGCTTAGCGGTCCCCGCCCGATTCCTGCTGCCCCTGCGGCGGGTCAGCCAGCGCGACGAAGGCATCGATCAGCCTGGCGCCGCGCCGCTCGCGCAGGCAGTAGAGATACTCGTGCAGGCAGGGCGAGGCATCGGTGAAGCCCAGCACGCGCAGGTCCGGATGGCTCGGCACCTCGTGCCGGGCGATCACCGATACGCCCAGGTTGCGGATCACCGCCTCGCGGATCGACTCCCGGCTGCCGATCTCCATCTGCGCGGCGGGGCTCACGCGTGCTTGCGCCAGCATGTCTTCGGTGGCGATGCGCGTGGTCGACCCGAGTTCGCGCATCAGCAGGCGGCAGCCTGCCAGCGCACTGACGGCCACTTCGGTGTGCCCGGCCAGCGCATGGGTGCGGTGCACCACCAGCATCAGCGGATCCACGCCCAGCAGCACGCGCGACAGGCGCGCATCGTCCACCCGCTGCGACGAGGTGGCGATATCGACGCGGTATTCCTGCAGCGCCTCCAGCACTTCCTGCGAATTGCCCGTCACCACGCTGACATCGATGGCGGGAAAGCGCTCGCTGAAGCCGCGGATCAGCTCCAGCACATAGTAGGGCGCGGTCGCGCCCACGCGCAGGCTGCCGGTGCGCAGGTCGCCCGAATGGCGCAGGAAGAAATCGATCTCGGTTTCCTGCTGCACCAGCGCCTCGACGCGCGGCAGCAATGCCAGCCCCGCGTCCGACAGCGCCAGGCGGCGCCCGCCGCGGTGGAACAGCTCGACCCCGTAGGCTTCTTCCAGCGCGCGGATCTGCGCGGTGATGGTGGGCTGCGACAGGCCCAGGCGCTTGGCGGCCTGCGTGACGCTGCCGATGCGGGCCACCATGAAGAAGGACTTGAGCTGGGCGATGAGCATGCGGCCGAGGGATGTCGCTAAGGGCAAGGCAAGGCGGCGAGCGCCTGGGCGCCGGCCACGGTGAAGCGGTATTCTAATGGACTGCACCAGCCCACCTGGCCCAACCGCCCGCTGCCTTGCTAAGGAGTCTGCCCATGTCTGACCCGTCCACCTCCGCCACCCGCATCGAGAAAGACAGCCTGGGCGATGTGCCCGTGCCCGCCGACCACCTGTGGGGCGCGCAGACCGAGCGCTCGCGCCAGAACTTCCGCATCGGCAACGAGAAGATGCCGCCGGCGCTGATCGAGGCCTTTGCCATCCTGAAGCTGTGCGCGGCGCGCGCCAATGGCGAGCTTGGCGTGCTCAAGCCCGAACTGGCGCACGCGATCGAACAGGCCGCAACCGAAGTCATCGAAGGCCGCTGGCCTGACGAGTTCCCGCTGTCGGTCTGGCAGACCGGGTCCGGCACGCAGACCAACATGAACCTGAACGAGGTCATCGCGAACCGCGCCATTCAGTTGCTGGGCGGCAAGGTCGGCAGCAAGGCGCCGGTGCACCCCAACGACCACGTCAACGCCAGCCAGTCCTCCAACGACAGCTTCCCCACCGCGATGCATATCGCCGCCACGCGCGCGATCCAGCAGGAACTGCTGCCGGCGCTGGAGCAGCTGCAGCAGACCTTTGCGCGCAAGGTGGAAGCCTTTGCCGATATCGTCAAGGTCGGCCGCACCCATCTGCAGGATGCCGTGCCGCTGACGCTGGGGCAGGAATTCTCGGGCTACATGACGCAAGTGGCCGATGCGCAGTCGCGCCTGCAGCAGGCCATGCTGCGCGCGATGCCAGTGGCGCAAGGCGGCACCGCGGTAGGCACCGGCCTGAACGCGCCGCACGGCTTCGCCGCGGCCTTCGCGCGCGCGCTGGCCGACTACACCGGCCTGCCGTTCGAGCCCGCGCCCAACCGCTATGCGCTGCAGGCCTCGCACGATGCGCTGGCCGACCTGTCCGGCGCGCTCAGCACCACGGCCTCGTCGTTCCTGAAGATCGCGCGCGACTTCATGCTGCTGGGCTCAGGCCCACGCGCCGGCTTTGCCGAGCTGGTGCTGCCGGCCAACGAGCCGGGCTCATCGATCATGCCGGGCAAGGTCAACCCGACCCAGGCCGAGGCGCTGGCGATGGTGTGCTGCCGCGTGATCGGCAACCACACCACGGTGACGCTGGCCAACGGGCTGGGCACGCTTGAGCTGAACGCTTACAAGCCGGTGATCATCTACAGCCTGCTGCAGTCGGTGAGCCTGCTGGCCGGTGCCGCGTCAAGCTTTGCCGAGCATATGGTCGAAGGCGTCGAGGCCGACCGCGAGCGCATCGCCGAACTGCTGGAGCGGTCGCTGATGCCAGTGACCGCGCTCAATCCGCATATCGGCTACGACAAGGCCGCGGAAATCGCCAAGCTGGCGGTCAAGCGCAACCTGTCGCTGCGCGAGGCGGCGATCGCGTCCGGGCATGTCACCGAGGCGCAGTTCGCCGAGTGGATCGACCTGAAGGGGATGACGCGGGAGGTGTAGCGGGGGGTGTAGCAGAGATGCGCCCCGGCACGGAACCGATCCGCGCCGGGGCAGGCCGGCCTCAGCCGACGAAGGCCTTTTCCAGCACGAAATGGCCGGGATGGCTCATATTGCCTTCGGCAAAGCCGCGCCCTTCCAGGATGCCGCGGACATCCTTGAGCATGTCCGGGCTGCCGCACAGCATGATGCGGTCGTTCTCCAGCGAGAATGGCTCCACGCCCAGGCGCTCGAACAGCTCGCCGGAGGCGATCAGGTCGGTGATGCGGCCGCGGTTGTCGAATTCTTCGCGCGTCACGGTCGGGAAGTACACCAGCTTCTCGCGCACCAGATCGCCCAGGTGCTCGTGCTGCGGCAGGTGCTCCTGGATCAGCTCGCGGTAGGCCAGCTCTTCCACGAAGCGGCAGGTGTGCGTCAGCACGACCTTGTCGTAGCGCTCGTAGACCTCCGGATCGCGGATGATCGACAGGAACGGCGCCAGGCCGGTGCCGGTGGCCAGCAGCCACAGCGTCTTGCCGGGCAGCAGGTTGTCCACCAGCAGCGTGCCGGTCGGCTTCTTGCCGACGAAGATCTGGTCGCCCTCGCGCAGGTGCTGCAGGCGCGAGGTCAGCGGGCCGTCGGGCACCTTGATGCTGAAGAATTCCAGCGTTTCCTCATAGTTGGCGCTGGCGATACTGTAGGCGCGCAGCAGCGGGCGACCATTCACTTCCAGCCCGACCATGGCGAACTGGCCATTTTCAAAGCGAAAACCAGGGTCGCGCGTGCAGGTAAAGCTGAAAAGGGTGTCGGTCCAGTGATGGACGGAAAGGATGGATTGCTGGTTCAGGTTGCTCATGGCGAAACGCGGGATGCAGCGGCAGGATGCAGCGCCAAAGACGGCTGGAAAGGAAGAATCTTAACGCATGCTTGGGGGCGGCGCAGGCGGAGCCTGCAATGCCAGCGCGGGATTTCCGGGATGTGCAATGCAGTGCGGCGCATGCAGCACGCCCGATATTGTTGAGAAATTATGGCTAATCAAATTGCTTTCCGCGCATTTATCCAAAGACAGCCAACATCCATCATGAGGTCATCTTCCCTTTGCTCCCAAGGAAACTGCCATGACCTCCACCCCAGCTATCTCCCGCCGCGCCGCGCTCGTCACCGGCGCCTCCCGCGGCATCGGCCGCGCCATTGCGCTGCGGCTGGCCGCCGACGGCTTCGATGTGGCTATCGGCTATGCCGGCAGCGCCGGCCGGGCCGAAGAGACGGCGGCCGCCGCGCGCGAGGCCGGCGCCAATGCCATCGCCATCCAGGGCGACGTGTCGCAGGCAGCGGACGTGGCGCGCCTGTTCGACGCCGCGCAGCAGGCCTTCGGCCGGCTCGACGTGGTGGTCAACAGTGCCGGCATCATGCCGATGGCGCCGGTCGCGCCGGCCAGCCTGGACGCCTTCGACCAGACCATCGCCACCAACCTGCGCGGCGCCTTCCTGGTGCTGGGCGAGGCGGCCGCACGGCTGGGCCGGGGCGGACGCATCATCGCGCTGTCGACCAGCGTGATCGCGCGCTCCTTCCCCGGTTACGGTCCCTATATCGCGGCCAAGGCAGGCGTGGAAGGGCTGGTGCGGGTATTGGCCAACGAGCTGCGCGGGCGCGGCATCACCGCCAACGCGGTGGCGCCGGGGCCGGTGGCGACCGAGCTGTTCCTCGATGGCAAATCGGAAGAGCAAGTGGCGCAGCTGTCCAAAGTGGCGCCGCTGGAGCAGCTGGGCACGCCCGAGGACATTGCCGCGGCGGTGTCGTTCCTGGCCGGGCCGGATGGGGCGTGGGTCAATGCGCAGGTGGTGCGCGTGAACGGGGGCTTTGCCTGAGCAGTTGCCCGCCGGGCCAGAAGTCAGCCCCCGGGGGTCGGCAAGGACAGATCGCAGCGCTGGCGCGCCAGCGCGTCGCGCGAGTAGCCGTGGCGCACGCGCAGCTGGTGCTCCACGGCGTCGGCCTGGTCCAGGCAGGCGAACACCAGGTCGTCCTTTACGCGCTGCGAAACGCCCTTCAGGCGCGGCGCTTCATACGCGACCTGGCGCGCACGGCAGCGCAGGAACAGCAGCGTTTCCTGCGAGGCTGTGATCAGTTGGTCGTGCTCGATCCGCTTGCATTCGACCAGGTCCTGGGCAGGGGCGCTGGCGCCGGCAAAGAGCAAAGGCAGGCACAGCCATCGACGCAACGAGCGGTGCATGGCAAACGGGGGGCGCAGTAGGCCAGTTGAGGGTCCGGCTCGCATCATTGCCCAGACCCGCGCACAGTGCAAGCCGCAGCGCACGCAACACCCTGTTGCGGCCGGGCGCCAGACGGGCCGCAGCCGGATTCAGTGTTCAGCCACATGGACAATCGCCCGCAAACCCTGATGGCTGCGTCGACCGGCCGGTCCATGCTGCAGCGCGGCTGCCCCGCGCCGCCCTGACTGCAACACAAAGGACATGACCAATCTCCAATGCCGCGGGACGCCGCCACGAGCATGGCAATATACGGGGGCCGCAATTGCCCCGTCTTTCATTGATCACCCCATGGACCTGAACGCCCTGCGCCTGTTCGTCGACATCGTCGATGCGGGCAACCTGAGCGCGGCCGCGCGCAAGCTCAAGATGACGCGCGCCAATGTCAGCTACCGGCTCAAGGCGCTCGAAGAAGAGCTGGGCGTGCAGCTGCTGCGCCGGACCACGCGCCATGTCGAGCCGACCCCGGTCGGCGCCGGCCTGTATGAGCACGGCCGCAACATCCTGGGCGAGGTGGCCGCCGCCAATGCGCTGATCAGCAATATGGGCAAGAGCTTGCAGGGCCATGTGCGGCTCTCGGTGCCCACAGGGCTGGGGCATACGCTGCTGTCGCCGCTGCTGGTGCTGTTCAAGCAGCGCTATCCCGACATCACGCTTGACGTCATGTTCGACAACCGCGTGCACAACCTGGTGTCCGAAGACGTGGACGTGGCGCTGCGCATTATCTCCACCCCACCCGATTCGGTGGTCGCCACGGAGATTGGCGAAGTCGACTGGATCGTGTGCGCGTCGCCGGGGTATCTCGCCGCGCATCCCGCGCCGAAGGCACTCACCGGGCTGCAAGGACATGCGATGGTCTGCGCGTCGCCGGTGGGCCAGAAGCTCAAGGCATCGGGCACGCGGCTGGATGGCGATGAAGGCCATGACGCGAAAGAAACCCGCGAGCAGGTGGTGCTCGAACCGACGCTCACCTCGGAAAACTTTGCCTTCCTGAAGGAATCGGTGCTGGCAGGCCTGGGGATCGGCATTCTCCCGATCTATGCGATCGGCGCCGAACTGGAAAGCGGCGCGCTGGTGCCGCTGCTCTGCGACTACCGCATCAGCGTGTTCGGCAGCAAGCTCTACATGCTGACCATGCCCAACCGCTACCAGACGCTGGCCACGCGCTACCTGCTGAACTTCCTGAAGACCGAGCTGCAGGCAGTGTGGCCGCGGCTGCACCGCTAGGGTCTGTTCCCATATGGAACGTACGCGCGTTGGCCCGAGCCGGGGTCAGCTACGCGAAGGGCGTCGCCGCAAAGGGTCATTCCCTTTGCAAGGCGCCCGACAAAGTAGATGGCCCCGGATCGGGCCAACCCGAAGGGCAAGGGGGATACGCGGCGCATGGCGTCGTTGCCAGCCGCTTGCTTGGAATGACCAAGCGGCGCGACTGGCGCCTAGCCCTGCGCCGCGTATCCCCCTTGCGCGCGCACGTTCCATATGGGAACAGACCCTAGGCGCGGCGTCTTCAGCAGCGGCGCCACGGACTATAGTAGGAGCACAAGGATAACCGTCGGCGCATCCGCACCTGAGGAGCTACCATGGCCCTGGCTAGCACGCTTGCAAGCTGCCTGAGCAGCAAGAACACCCAGTACGACATCATCCGCCACCCCTACACCCTCAGCAGCATGGCCACTGCCGAGGCCGCGCATGTTCCCGGGGACCGGCTGGCCAAGACGCTGTTGCTGGAGGATGACCGCGGCTATGTCGCCGCCGTGATTCCTTCAAGCCACCATCTGCACATGGCCGCCATCTGCGAACAGACCGGGCGCAACCTGGTGCTGGCGCACGAGGACGAAATCCGCGAGATCTTCAAGGATTGCGACCTCGGCGCGATCCCGCCGGTGGCGATGGCCTACGGCATGCAGACCTATGTGGACGACAGCCTGATGGAGCAGCCCGACGTGTATTTCGAAGGCGGCGACCACCAGGAACTGGTGCACATGAGCGGCGAGCAGTTCTCGAAGTTGATGTCGGACGCTGGGCACGGGCAGTTCTCGCGCCGCATGATGTAAGCGGCGCTTTTTATTGGCCACTAAACGGCCGCCACGCGGGTTGCGAACCTGCGCGGTGGCCGTTTTGCATGCTGGCGGGCGGGTGATGCAGACGATTCAGCCTTCAGGCAATGCCGGCACGCTGTCGTCCTTCAGGTCCACGCCCGAGCGGCCCAATGCCGCCGCGCCGCGCAGCAGGAAGGCCAGCCGGTCGGCGGCCTGCGCATACGGCAGGCCTTCGGGGCGCACGTTGGAGATGCAGTTGCGCTCGGCATCGGTGCGGCCCGTGCGCGGCGCATGGGTCAGGTAGATGCCAAGGCTGTCGGGCGAGCTCAGGCCCGGCCGTTCGCCGATCAGCATCACCACCTGGCGCGCGCCAAGCAGCTCGCCGATCTCGTCGCCCAGCGCCACCCGCGACTGCTCGGCCACCACCACCGGGCCGATGCGCCATGTCTGCGGCAAGCGCGGGCGGGTGGCATCGAGCAACGGCAGCGCGTGCGTCTGCGTGGCCAGCGCGGACAGGCCGTCGGCAACCACGAACACCACATCCGGCGCCTCGCCCGGCCGTGCCGCGGCCAGCCGCGCGCGGCTGGCATCGTCCAGGCACCGGCCCAGGTCGGGGCGCCGCAGGTAGTGCGCGCGGTCCGGCGCCGCGCTGTGCACGGCGAGGTTCTGTACCCCCGCCGCATCCAGCGCCGCGGTGACCGCGCCCACGTCCAGCGGCAGGTGCACCGCATCGCGCGCCTGCGCATGGGCCAGCCCGAAGGCCAGTACCGCATCGGTGGTCTGGCTGTGACCGGTACGGCCCAGCGCTACGCGCGCGCGCGTGAACTGGCGCAGGCGTTGCCACGGGTCGGCGTCGGCTTGCGGGTCCGCGGGAGGTGGGCGTCTGGCCGTCATCGGCTGCACCTTACAGGCTGTGGGCCATCTGCAGCAGCGGCTGGCGCGCGGCGGGCTCGAGCAGCCTGCCGCTGGCATCGGCAATGCCCATGCGCTGCAGCCAGGCCTCGAACTCCGGCGCGGGGCGCAGCCCCAGCACCTCGCGCAGGTACAGCGCATCGTGGAACGAGGTGCTCTGATAGTTCAGCATGATGTCGTCGGCGCCGGGCACGCCCATGATGAAATTGATGCCGGCCACGCCGAACAGCGTCAGCAGCGTGTCCATGTCGTCCTGGTCGGCCTCGGCATGGTTGGTGTAGCAGACGTCGCAGCCCATCGGCACACCCATCAGCTTGCCGCAGAAGTGGTCTTCCAGCCCGGCGCGGATGATCTGCTTGCCGTCGTACAGGTATTCGGGACCGATAAAGCCCACCACCGTATTGACCAGCAGCGGCGAGAACGCGCGCGCCACCGCGTAGGCGCGCGCCTCCATGGTCTGCTGGTCGACGCCGTGGTGCGCATTGGCCGACAGCGCGCTGCCCTGCCCGGTCTCGAAGTACATCAGGTTGTCGCCAACGGTGCCGCGCGCCAGCGCCTGCGCGGCGTCGTGCGCCTCGGCCAGCAGCGACAGGCTGATGCCGAAGGCCGCATTGGCGCGCTCGCTGCCGGCCACCGACTGGAACACCAGGTCCACCGGCGCGCCCTGCCCGATCGCGCGCAGGGTGTTGGTGACGTGGGTCAGCACGCAGGACTGCGTGGGAATGTCGAAGCGGCTGCGCAGCTCGTCGATCATGCGCAGCAGGGAGACGATGGTGCCCAGGTTGTCCGAAGCCGGGTTGACGCCGATGGTGGCATCGCCGCAGCCATAGAGCAGCCCGTCGATGATCGACGCGGCAATGCCCTTGGGATCGTCGGTCGGGTGGTTGGGCTGCAGCCGCACCGAAAGCCGGCCCGGCAGCCCCACCGTGCTGCGAAAGCGCGTGACCACCTGGCACTTGCGCGCCACCGCCACCAGGTCCTGGTTGCGCATCAGCTTGCTGACCGCGGCGGCCATCTCCGGGGTGATGCCCGGCGCCACCCGCGCCAGCGTGGCGCTGTCGGTTTCATGCAGCAGCAGCCAGTTGCGCAGGTCGCCCACGGTGGTGGCGCCGATGGCGGCAAAGGCTGCCCCATCGTGCCGGTCCAGGATCAGGCGCGTGACCTCGTCTTCCTCGTACGGCACCAGCGCCTCGGTCAGGAACTGCTTGAGCGGCACCTCTGCCAGCGCCAGCCGCGCGGCCATCCGCTCCTGCTCGCTGGCCGCGGCAACGCCCGCCAGCGCGTCGCCGGAGCGCGCCGGGCTGGCCCGGGCCAGCAGCGTGCGCAGGTCGGCAAAGACGTGGCGGTGGGTGCCGATGGTGTGGGTGTAGGCCATGCGTTCCGTTCCTGGGCTCTGGGGAAAACGATGACAGCGGTGCGCCGGGCGTCTTGCCGGGCACGATTCCCCCTAATATAGACAGCCTTTGCGTGTGCCGTTATGCCAACATCGCGTCAGCGCACACGGCCTGACTCAGGAACAACATCTGGATCAGCGAGAATTCAGAATAAATTTGAGCAAATTGCATGCCGGAGACCCCGATGAAAGACCCCGACCCGACCACCACCCCGCGCCTGCTGCCGGCCGCGTGGTACAGCGTCGGCACCGTCGCCTACCTGCTGACCGCCCTCGCGCTCTGGACCGTGCTCCACGCCAACCTGGTGGCGGCATTGCTGTCCGGGCTGCTGCTGTACTCGCTGGTGGACGTGCTGGCGCCGCGCCTGAAGCGCCTGCACCAGCGCCACGACGCCCTGGCCGTGGCCATCCTGTCGGCGCTGATCCTGCTGGGGCTGACGCTGGCGGGCTGGCTGCTGGTGCGCTTTGTCAGTGGCGAGGGCAATACCCTGGACGGGCTGCTCAACCATGTGGCCGACATCATCGACCGCTCGCGCGGGCAGATGCCGCCGTGGCTCAGCGATGCGCTGCCCAAGGGCGTGGACGAACTGGCCAACACGCTGATCGAGACGCTGCGCGAGCATGCCGCGATGGCGCAGAAGCTGGGCGCCGAGTTGCTGCGCACGCTGGTGCATATCCTGATCGGGCTGGTGATCGGCGCGATGGTGGCGCTGTACCGCGCGGTGGCGCGGCCCAACCGCCGGCCGCTGGCCGCGGCGCTGGTGGCGCGCGCACGCACGCTGCAGCAGGCGTTCTCGCAGTTCATCTTCGCGCAGATCCAGATCTCCACCATCAACACCATGCTGACGGCGATCTACCTGCTGCTGGTGCTGCCGCTCTTTGGCGTGCACCTGCCGCTGACCAAGACGCTGGTGGTGATCACCTTCGTGGCCGGGCTGCTGCCGGTGCTGGGCAACCTGATCTCGAACACGGCCATCGTGGTGGCCTCGCTGTCGGTGTCGCTGCCGATCGCGGTGGCGTCGCTGGTGTTCCTGGTGGTGATCCACAAGCTGGAGTACTTCCTGAACGCGCGCATCATCGGTGCGCGCATCCAGGCCGCGGCGTGGGAACTGCTGATGGTGATGCTGCTGATGGAAACGCTGTTCGGCATCCCGGGCGTGATCGCCGGGCCGATCTTCTATGCCTACCTGAAGCGGGAGCTGGCCGGCGCCGGGCTGATCTGAGTGCCGCGGCCGGCATGCCGCAGCGGTGGTAGGACCAATGCCTGTTCAGGCGCCGTCCTGCTCCACCCGGCTGCGCACGAAGTCGATATGGGTCTGCATGGCGGTGCGCGCCTCTTCCGGGCGGCGCGCGCAAATCGCATCGCACAGCGTGCGGTGCTGCAGCAACAGCAGGTCTGACGCGCCGTCGTCCTGTTCGCGCAGGCCGGTGCCGTTGATGGTGATGTGCTCGCGCAGCATGCCGATCACGCTGGTATGCAGATGCAGGAACATGGTGTTGTGCGAGGCCTGGGCGATGGCGTCATGCAACTGCGCATCGGCATCGGCCTCTGACTGCTTGTCGTCGGCGGCACGCGCGCGTTCCAGCTCAGCCATCAGGGTGCGGATCCGCTTCACATCGGCAGTATCCGCGCGCAGCGCCGCAAAATACGCGGTCGCGCCCTCCAGCACGCGGCGGAACTCCAGGATGTCGTCGCGCAGCGCGGGGTGGTCGGCCACCAGTTGGCCCCAGGGCGAGGCAATGCCGGCGCGCAGCTGGTCGGTGGCGTAGACCCCGGCACCGCGCCGGCTCTGCAGCAGGCCGCGCGCGGCCAGGCGCTGGATCGCCTCGCGCACGGTGTTGCGCGCCACCTCGTATTGCTCGGCCAGCACCCGCTCGGCCGGCAGCCGCGTGCCGGGCGGCCAGGTGCCGTCTAGCAGCGCGGTCTCGATCCGGCGCATGACCGACTCCACGCGTCCGCGGGTGCGCCCGTGCCTTGCTGCCGCTGCCGTCATGCCGTGTGTCCTCGCTCCTGAGCTTGCGCGGGTCGTCGGGCAGATTGGTCCAACCAATTTGTACCGCCGCGCGGAAGCGGGAATTATGCGCCGAAACGTGCGACCCCAGCACGTCCGGAGCGAGACATGAAGGATCGTCAGTACCCCACCGGCCCTGCCCCCGCGCAGGCCTACCTGTTTGCCACCTGCCTGGTCGACATGTTCGTGCCGCAGGCCGGCCTCGACGCCGTGCGGCTGCTTGAACGCGAAGGGCTCACCGTGCACTTCCCGCGCGACCAGAGTTGCTGCGGCCAGCCCGCCTACAGCAGCGGCAACCCCGACGCGGCCCGTTCGGTGGCGCGCGCCCAACTCGACCTGTTCAGCCAGCCTTGGCCGGTGATCGTGCCGTCGGGCTCGTGCGCGGGCATGATGCGCCACCACTGGCCGCAGCTCTTTGCCGACGATCCGGTGGCCGGCCCCAAGGCCTTGGAACTAGCCGGACGCATCTATGAGCTGGGAGAGTTCCTGCTGCATGTGCTGAAGGTGGACTTTGGCGATGCCGCACCGGCGGGCCAGCCGCAGGAGCGCATCGTGCTGCATACCTCATGCGGCGCCCGTCGAGAAATGGGTACGCGCCAGCACGGCGTGGCCCTGGTCGATGCGCTGCCGGGCGTGACCCGCGTGGAGCATGAACGCGAGTCCGAATGCTGTGGCTTCGGCGGCACCTTCTCGCTCAAGCATCCCGATATCTCCGGCGCCATGGTGCGCGACAAGGTGGCCTCGGCCTGCGCCACCGGCTGCGACCGGCTGGTCTCGGCCGACTGCGGCTGCCTGCTCAATATCGGCCATACCGCTGCGCATGACCGCGCCCCGCTGCAGGTGGAGCACCTGGCCACCTTCCTGTGGCGCCGTACCGGAGGTGCCGCATGAGCACGCCCGGCGCCCGCGAACGCATGCTCGGCCGGCTGCGCGCCACCGCGCCTGCGCCTTCCCCAAGCACCGCGGAACTCGACCGCCGCATCGACGGCCATTTCGAGGCACGCCGCCACGGCACGCCAGCCGTTGGCGAACTGGTCGGCGCGATGCAGGCGGCACTGCAAGGCCTGCATGCCGAGGTCTGGTGCGCCAGCGAGGCGGCCTGGCCGGCATTGCTGGCCACTGAGCTGGCCAATGCCGGCGTGAAGCGCCTGCTGCTTGATCCCGCCAGCACGGCCGGTGCCGCGCTGGCGGCCGCCTTGCCCGCCCATATCGAAGCCATCGGCTACGACCGCCCCATCGAAGCCTGGAAGGCGGAGCTGTTCGACACCATCGATGCCGGCTTCACCGTGGCGCGCTCCGGCATTGCCGCCACCGGCACGCTGGTGGTCGCGCCCGACGCGGGCTCGCCGCGCACGGTGTCGCTGGTGCCGCCGCTGCATGTCGCACTGGTGCGTGCCTCGACGCTGCACGCCGACCTGCATATGGCCGCACGCGACGAACGCTGGTCCGACGGCATGCCGACCAACCTGGTGCTGATCTCCGGCCCGTCCAAGACCTCCGACATTCAGCAGACGCTGGCCTACGGCGCGCATGGTCCGCGCCGGCTGTGGGTCGTCATCGAGACCGACACTGCGGAGGCCGGGCAATGAGCCAGCAGACACTGAATTTTGTTCCGCCGCAGGACTTCAAGGCACGCGCCCGCGAGGCGCTGGACGACCCCAAGCTGCGCCAGAGCTTCCGCGGCGCGATGGACTTCCTGCAGGGCAAGCGCCTGGCGCAGTTCCCCGACGCGGATGAGCTGGAACGCCTGCGCGACCTGGGCGAGGCCGTGCGCCAGCACGCGCTGGCCAACCTGCCGGACCTGCTGGTGCAGCTGGAGGCAAAGCTCACAGCTGCCGGCGTGCAGGTGCACTGGGCCGAGACCGCCGACGAGGCCAACGCGATCATCCACCGCATCGCGGCATCGAAGCAGGCGAAGCGCGTGATCAAGGGCAAGTCGATGGCCAGCGAGGAGATCGAGCTGAACCATTACCTGGCCGAGCGCGGCGTGGACTGCATCGAGTCGGACATGGGCGAGTACATCGTCCAGCTGGCCGGCGAGAAGCCCTCGCATATCGTGATGCCGGCGATCCACAAGACCAAGGGCGATATCGCGCAGCTGTTCCAGGCGCATATCCCCGACACGCCCTATACCGAGGATGTCGACGCGCTGATCCAGACCGGCCGCCGTGCGCTGCGCCAGGCCTTTGTCGAAGCGGATATCGGCTTGTCCGGCGTGAACTTCGCCGCCGCCGATACCGGCACGCTGTGGCTGGTGGAGAACGAGGGCAACGGCCGGCTTTCCACCACCGTGCCCGACGTGCATATCGCCATCATGGGCATGGAGAAGGTGGTGGCCCGGCTGGAGCACATCGTGCCGCTGTCCACGCTGCTGACGCGCTCGGCCACCGGGCAGGCCATCACCACCTACTTCAACCTGATCTCCGGGCCGCGCCGCGCGGGCGAGCGCGACGGCCCGCGCGAGGTCCACCTGGTGCTGCTCGACAACGGCCGCACCCAGGCCTATGCCGACACGCAGCTGCGCGCCACGCTGCAATGCATCCGCTGCGGCGCGTGCATGAACCACTGCCCGGTCTACACGCGCATCGGCGGCCACGCCTACGGCACGACCTATCCCGGCCCCATCGGCAAGATCATCTCGCCGCACCTGCTGGGGCTGGAGGCCACCGCCGACCTGGCCACCGCGTCGAGCCTGTGCGGCGCCTGCGGCGAAGTGTGCCCGGTGCGCATCCCGATTCCGCAATTGCTGGTGCGCCTGCGCACCGAGGCCAACCGCGATCCGGAAGAGCAGGTCATCCACCCGCTGCGCGGCCAGGGCGCCAAGTACAGCCGCGGCGAGCACCTGGTGTGGCGCTTCTGGAGCGGCGCGTATTCGCACCCGGTGACGTACCGGTTGTTCCGCTGGGCCGCCACGCGGCTGCGCGCGCTGACGCCGTCGAAGCAGATGGGCTGGACGCAGCACCGCACGCCGCTGAAGCCGGCGGCGAAGAGCCTGGCGGATTTGCTGAAGGAGAAGGGGCAGCCGGAGTAATCCGTCATCAAGGGCGCGAGCGGTTCCGCTCGCGACTGTGTTCACCAACAAAACAAAGATTTCCCGAAACACCACCGAAGCAGGAGACTAAACCGTGCAACCCTGGACCCAACTCTATACACCGCTGGGCAGCCTGTGGCTGTCGTCGCTGGCGGCAGCCATCCCCATCCTGTTCTTCTTCATTGCGCTGGCCGTCTGGCGCATGAAGGGCCATGTCGCCGCGGCCGTGACGCTGCTATTGGCGCTGGCCGTGGCGATTTTCGCCTACGGCATGCCCGCGCAACAGGCGCTGGCCTCGGCCGGCTTCGGCTTTGCCTATGGCCTGTGGCCGATCGCGTGGATCATCGTGACCGCGGTGTTCCTCTACAAGATCGTGGTCAAGACCGGCCAGTTCGACGTGATCCGCGCCTCGGTGCTGTCGATCACCGACGACCAGCGCCTGCAGATGCTGCTGATCGGCTTTGCCTTCGGCGCCTTCCTGGAAGGCGCGGCGGGCTTCGGCGCGCCGGTGGCGATCACCGCGGCGCTGCTGGTGGGCCTGGGCTTTAATCCGCTGTATGCGGCGGGCCTGTGCCTGATCGCCAATACCGCGCCGGTGGCGTTTGGCGCGATGGGCATCCCCATCATCGTGGCCGGGCAGGTAACGGGCATCGATCCCTTCCATATCGGCGCGATGGCCGGCCGCCAGCTGCCGCTGCTGTCGCTGCTGGTGCCGTTCTGGCTGGTGTTCATGATGGACGGCGCCAAGGGCGTGCGCGAGACGTGGCCGGCGGCGCTGGTCTGCGGCGGCAGCTTTGCCGTGACCCAGTACTTCACGTCCAACCATATCGGGCCCGAGCTGCCGGACATCACTTCGGCGCTGGTCAGCCTGGTGTCGCTGGCCGCGTTCCTGAAGGTATGGCAGCCGCGCAGCGCGTCGCAGCGTGCCGGCGGCAATGTCAGCGGTGGCACCGTCGCACTGGCCGGCTTCGGCGGCGGCTTCGGCGGTGCGATGTCCGGGCGCAAGGCGTCGCCCTACACCCTGGCGCAGACGCTGCGCGCGTGGGCGCCGTTCGGCATCCTGACCGCCATCGTCACGGTGTGGAGCCTGCAGCCGTTCAAGGCGCTGTTCGCCGCCAACGGTGCGCTGGCCGGCACGGTGCTGAAGTTCAAGATCCCGGGGCTGGACCAGATGGTGATCAAGGCCGCGCCGATCGTGGCCACGCCCAAGGCCTATGACGCGGTGCTGAAGCTCGACCTGCTCTCCGCCGTCGGCACCGCCATCCTGCTGACCGCGCTGATCTCGGCGGTGCTGCTGCGCATGAAGCCGCGCGCGCTGCTGGCCACCTTTGCCGAGACCCTGGTGGAACTGGCGCGCCCGGTGCTGTCGATCGGCCTGGTGCTGGCGTTCGCCTTTGTCGCCAACTACTCCGGCATGTCGTCGACACTGGCGCTGCTGCTGGCCGGCACCGGCGCGGCGTTCCCGTTCTTCTCGCCGTTCCTGGGCTGGCTGGGGGTGTTCCTGACCGGTTCGGACACTTCGTCCAATGCGCTGTTCTGCGCGCTGCAGAACACCACGGCGCATCAGATCGGCGTGTCGGACACGCTGCTGGTCGCCGCCAACACCACCGGCGGGGTCACGGCCAAGATGATCTCGCCGCAATCCATCGCCGTGGCCTGCGCGGCGACCGGGCTGGTGGGCAAGGAGTCGGAGCTGTTCCGCTTCACGGTCAAGCACAGCCTGCTGTTTGCCGTGATCATCGGCATCATGACGGTGGTGCAGGCTTACCTGTTGCCGGGGATGATTCCGGGGTGATGGGATAGTCGAAATCAATGAAGAAAGGCGGCCATATGGCCGCCTTTCTCGTTTGCTGCGCGGCAACGTCGCGTCTAATCCAGGAACTCGTCCCCTGCGGTGAGCGGCGCATACCTGTACGTCGCCGGCGTCCGGCTCAGCTTGACCGGCGCACCCAGCCCCTTGTAGCCACCCTCCATCTCCACCACCATCTGGCGGTGCTGCGTATGCGGATGCTGCAAGGCATCGGCCACGGACAGCACCGGCGCGCAGGGCACGCCTGCGGCCACCAGCTCGTCGGCCAGCACCTTGCCATCGAACTCGCACAGCCTGGCTTCCAGTTCCGCCTTCAGCGCCACGCGGTTCACCGAGCGCGCGCCCGCCGTGGCATAGCGCTCGTCATCGGCCAGCGCAGGCAGCCGCAGGTGCTCGCACAGGATGCGGAACTGCCGGTCGTTGCCCACCGCCAGGAAGATCGGGTCCGTGGCGGTGGCGACGGTGTCGTACGGGTAGATGTTGGGATGCGCATTGCCGGTGCGCTGCGGCGTCTTGCCGCTCATGAACCAGTTGGCCGCATGCGGATGCAGCAGCGACAGGCCGGAGTCGTAGAGCGCGGCCTCGACGAACTGGCCGCGCCCGCTGTGCGCGCGCTCCTGCAGTGCCAGCAGCACGCCGATCACGGCGTTCAGGCCGGTCACCATGTCCACCACCGGCAAACCCACGCGCAGCGGATCGCCATCGGCCTCGCCGTTGATGCTCATGATGCCGGACATGGCCTGGATGGCGGCGTCGTAGCCGGGCAGGCCGCCCAGCGGGCCATCGGCGCCGAAGCCGGACACGCGGCAATGGACCAGCCGCGGGAAGCGCGCGGACAGCGTTTCATAGCCCAGCCCCCACTTCTCCATGGTGCCGGTCTTGAAGTTCTCGACCAGCACGTCGGCCTCGGCCAGCAGCGCAAGCAGGACCTCACGATCCGCGTCGGCGGTCAGGTCCAGCCGCATCACGCGCTTGTTGCGGTTCAGGCCAAAGTAGTAAGAGGCCACGCCGTCCTTGAACGGCGGCCCCCAGGTGCGGGTGTCGTCGCCTTGCGGCGGTTCGATCTTGAGCACGTCGGCACCGTGGTCGCCCAGGATCTGGCCGCAGTACGGGCCGCCCAGGATGCGCGACAGGTCGACCACGCGGATGCCGGCGAGCGCGCCGGGGCTGGTTTGGGTCATGGCTGGTTTTCCTGTGGGTTCAGTCAAGCTGGGCGCCGGACTTCTGCACCACGGCGCGCCACTTGCCGACCTCGGCCTTGACGAAGCCGCCAAGCTGCTCGGGCGTGGTCGACGGCGCGAACTCCAGGCCCTGCGCCTGCAGGGTCTTGCGCACCTCGGGCTGCTTGAGCGCATCGGCAAAGGCGCGGTTGAGCTTGCCGATCACTTCGGGCGGCGTGCCGGCGGGTGCGACCACGCCGAAGAACACCGATACATCGAAACCTGGCACGCCCTGCTCGGCCACAGTCGGCACGTCCGGCAGTGCCTGCGAGCGCGCCTTGGTGGTGACGCCCAGCGCGCGCACCTTGCCGCTCTTGATGAAGGGCATCGCGGTGAGCACGTCGGTGAAGGTCATGCTGACCTGCCCGCCCAGCAGGTCGTTCAGCGCGGGACCGGTGCCCTTGTACGGGATGTGCTGGAAATCGGTGCCGGTGACGTTGTTGAACAGCACCCCGGCCAGGTGCGACGACGCGCCATTGCCGGACGAGGCATAGGTCAGCTTGCCCGGGTGCGCCTTGCCATAGGCGATCAGCTCCGTGACGTTCCTGGCCGGCACGGACGGGTTGACCACCAGCACATTGGGCAGCTGGCCGATCTGGATCACCGGCGCGAAGCTCTTGACCGGGTCGTAGTTGATCTTGCGGTACAGGCTGACGTTGATCGCCAGCGGCGCCGAGGTGCCGAACATCAGCGTGTAGCCGTCGGGCTCGGCGCGCGCTACCACCTCGGCGCCGATATTGCCGCCGGCGCCGGCGCGGTTCTCCACCACCACCGGCTGGCCCAGGCTGGTCTTGAGCGCGGCGGCAAGCGTGCGCGCCATGGCATCGGTGGGGCCGCCTGGCGGGTAGGTGACGACCATCATGATCGGCTTGGACGGAAAGTCCTTCTGCGCGAAGGCGGGGGCGATACAGAGCGAGCAGGCGGCGATGGCCGCTACGCGGTGCCAGAGTTTCATGGCGTTGTCTCCTGGGTATAGGACGTCTCCCGCTGGTGGCGGGATGGTGTTGCGGGGGATTGGTGCCGGACGTGGATCCGGTCAGAACACGTTGACCTGGTCGACCGCGCCAGCGGCACGCACCGTGCCGTCAGCCGGCGCGACGGTTTCGGCCAGCCACTCGGGCTCGGCCTGCGCGGCCAGCGGGTCCTGCGGCAGCACGCGGTGGCGCAACACCAGTTGCGCCAGCCGCATGCGGCGCACCGAGCCGATACGCCCGGCCTCCCAGGCCATCGCCACCGCGCTGGTGACGTGGTACAGCGCCGAGGCCGCCTGGCGCGCCAGCAGTTCGCCGTCCGCGCCGGCCTCAGCGGCTTGCGCGGCCAGCTTCGCCGCGGCGGCGATGGCGCCTTCGAACACGGCACGCGCCGCCGCATGTATCGGCGTATCGGCCAGCAGGCCGGCCAGGTGCGCCTGCAGCACCGGCAGCGCGCCTTCACGGCGGACCGCGCGCAGCACGTCGAGCGCGACGATATTGCTGGTGCCTTCCCAGATCGAACCGAGATGGGCATCGCGCACCAGGCGCGGATCGCTCCATTCCTCGATATAGCCACAGCCGCCGCGGATCTCCATGGCGTCGCCGGTGACCTTGCGCGCATCGCGGCAGGCGCGGAACTTGATCAGCGGCGTCAGGATGCGCATCAGCGGGTAGGCGTCGGCCTCGCCGGCATCGGCGCGGCGCAGTGCTTCGGCGGTCTGGAACACCATGGTGCGCGCCTGCTCGGTGGGCAGGGTCAGCTTGAGCAGCTGGCGGCGCATCAGCGGCATGTCCTGCAGGCGCTTGCCGAACGCCTGGCGCTCGCGCGCGATGAACAGGCCCTCGGTCAGCGCGCGGCGCATCAGGCCGGCGGCGCGCACGCCGTTGGACAGGCGCGAGTTGTTGATCATGTCAGCCATCTGCACGAAGCCGCGGCCGGGTTCGCCGACCAGCCAGGCATGCGCGCCTTCCAGCCGGATCTCGCCGCTGGCCATCGAGCGCGTGCCCAGCTTGTCCTTCAGGCGGATGATGCGGTAGTGGTTGTCGCTGCCATCGGCCAGCTTGCGCGGCAGCAGGAACAGCGACACGCCCTTGTGGCCCGGCACGGCGTTGCCGGCCTCATCCTCCACGCGTGCCAGCACCATCGCCAGCGCGGCATCGGGGTTGGAGCAGAACCACTTGTCGCCCAGCAGGCGCCAGCCGCCCTCGGCCGAAGCGTCGCGCACCGCGCGGGTGGCGGTGGCGGCGACGTCGGAACCGGCGCCCTGCTCGGTCATGAACATCGCGCCCTGGTAGAGGTCGTCGAAGACCTGCGTGGTCAGGTTGGACAGGTAGCGCTCGACCAGCGCCGGGTCGCCGAACTTGCGCAGGGTGCGCGTCAGCGAATCGGTCATCGACAGCGGGCAGCACAGGCCGAACTCGGCCTGCACAAACAGATATGTGAGTGCATACTTAGCCGCTGGCGGCATGGGCTTGTCCCAGCCCAGCACCCCACCGCGGTGCGACGCCGCCGCCAGGCCGAATTCGGCAAAGGCCACGCGCTCCATCTCCACATAGGCCGGATGCTTGTCGATGCGCTGCGCATCCACGCCCGCGCGGGTACGGTAGGTGAGTTCGGGAGGATGGCGGTCGGCCACGCCGGCCAGTTCGTCGAGCACGCCGCCGGCCAGCGCACCCATGCGCTCCAAGTGCGGCAGCAGGTGGTTGAACAGGTCGGACGGCAGGTAGAGCGGCAGCAGCGCGCGCAGGTCCGGGTCGGCAGCAAACAGGCTGCCGCCCTGGCGGTCCGGTACCGGGTGGGCAGCGGCCGGTGCGGCGGGGTGGGCTTGAAGTGTGGTGTCGCGCACGGCGCTGGACGGCATGGCTGGTCTCCTGGAATGGGCTGGTGCCGACTTGCGGCCCCTTTGGCCTCCATTATTGGAACCCCAAAGATTCGCGTCTAATTCTAAAATTGGCTTGATCCATATAATTTCTGTATCGCCATGGAATTCCGCCACCTGCGTTACTTCCTCGTGCTGGCCGAGGAACTGCACTTCGGCCGGGCCGCGCGCCGGCTTGCCATTTCCCAGCCGCCGCTGTCGCTCAATATCCAGCAGCTGGAGGCCTCGGTCGGGGCGCGGCTGTTCGACCGCGACAGCCGCGGCGTGCGGCTGACCGCGGCCGGGCGGGCCTTCCGCGAATCGGCCACGGCGCTGCTGGCGCAGGCCGAGGCGGCGCGGGTGCTGGCACGCGAGATCGAGGCGGGCGCGGTCGGGCGGCTGCGGGTGGGCTTTGTCGGCTCGATGCTGTATCGCGGCTTGCCGCAGACGTTGCGCGCGTTCCAGGCGGCCTATCCCGGCATCCAGGTGGCGCTGACCGAGCTCAACTCACAGGAGCAGATCGACGCGCTGCTGCACGACGAGCTCGACGCCGCCTTTATCCACACCGGCCGCGTGCCGGACACGCTGCAGGCAACGCTGGTGCACAGCGAGCCCTTTGTCTGCTGCCTGCCGGCCGACCATGCGCTGGCCGCGCTCCCGGAGTTGCCGCTGGCGGCATTGCGCGGCGAGCCGTTCGTGCTGTTCTCGCGCAAGGCCTCGCCGGACTACTACAGCCGTATCTTCGACATGTGCGCGGCGCAGGGCTTCTACCCGCAGATCCGGCATGAAGTCCGGCACTGGCTGTCGGTGGTGTCGCTGGTGTCGCAGGGGATGGGCGTGGCGGTGGTGCCGGCGGCGCTAGCGCGCTCCGGCATGGCCGGGGCCGCGTTCCGGCCGCTGGCAGACGCGGCGGTGCGCTCGGAAGTCTACTGCGCGTGGAAGACGGCGCCGGACCATCCGGCGCGCGACCATTTCGTCGGCATGGTGCGGGAGATGACAGCCGCCGCCCAGGGCAGCCCCAAAGAAAAAGCCACCGGTCCATAGACCGATGGCTTGTGAAGTACGCGTGGAACGGGGTGTTCAGCGTGCTTGGAGCTTAACCCTGCCCGCTTACGGCATCCAATAACGCAAATGCAGTAATTGATCGGCGCTGCATGAAGCTGGTTGCATTCGGCTTCGCACAGCCGAACTGTGCTGCATCGGGCTGAATTCATGCGCAGCCTTCTCCACTTCTGCCCAATATTGTCGCCAAATGTCCACACATTGCCACACGCTCGTATAACGGCGTGGCGCTTAACACTTTTAGCATTTAATCTGCACGGCAACGCAGAAGTGACTTGAGAGGCCCGCCCCCCCTTGCTGGCCACTGACCATGGAGCTAGCTGTGCAAAACAAGAAAAACGCCCCCCGTTACCTGGGCAGCATAACCCGCCTGCGCACCCCCGATCACCCACACCCCGAGCGGTTATCATTTGCCTCCTGCGGCGCAATGACGCGGCAGCAGGCTGGCGTGCCCGCCCTTTGAGGGGGCAACGCCATGCCTCATTTGCGATACAATGAAAACGATTTTCATTTACACACCCCGGCGTGGTCGCGCTGACCGCTTGGCGGCAGACCGCGCCACGGACTGGAAGCATGATGCGGTTGTCTGAACTTCCACGGCGCACGCCCGCCGTTGTGCAATCGGTGGACGACGCCACCCCGGGAGACCCGGTCGCGCGCCGCCTGCGCGAACTGGGCTTCGTCCCCGGTGAAGCCGTGCAGATCATCGCCTACGGCCCCTTCGGCATGGACCCGCTGGTGGCACAGGTAGGCTTCACCCGCTTTGCGCTGCGCCGCTCGGAAGCGGCGCGCATCGGCGTAGAGGTCGCCAGCGCCTCGGTCACCAGCATCGCCCCCGCCACGCAGGGCGGCGACCAGACCGCCAAACCGTCCGCAAAACGGACTGCCTGAGCCTTCCCCCGGATTATGTCTGCAGCTCCTTCCACTTCGGCCCTGCGCATTGCGCTGGTCGGCAATCCCAATTGCGGCAAGACCGCACTGTTCAACCGCCTGACCGGCAGCCGCCAGAAGGTGGCCAACTATGCGGGCGTGACCGTCGAGCGCAAGGAAGGCCACTTTGTGTCGCCGGCCGGGCGCCAGGTGCGCATCCTGGACCTGCCGGGCGCCTACAGCCTGCACGCGGCCAGCCTCGATGAAGCCATCACGCGCGATGTCTGCCTGGGCATGCGCGCCGGCGAGCAGCGCCCGGACCTGCTGGTGTCGGTGGTCGATGCGACCAACCTGCGCCTGCACCTGCGATTCGTGCTGGAACTGCGCCGCCTGGGCCTGCCGATGGTGGTGGTGCTCAATATGAGCGACGCCGCCGCGCGGCGCGGCATCCAGATCGACCGCGACAAGCTGTCGGCCGCGCTCGGCGTGCCGGTGGTCAGCACCGTGGCGGTGAAGCACGACGGCGCCGCGGCGCTGGTCAGCCTGCTTGACGACACCCTGCCGCCGGCCCCGCTGGCCACCCCGGAACCCGCCAACGACATTGACGTGCACGCCGAGGTCAACCGCCTGCTGGCGGCCGCGGTGAGCATGCCGGCGCGCACCGCCGCGCTGGATGACCGCATCGACCGCATCGTGCTGCATCCGGTGATCGGCCTGCTGCTGCTGGCGGTGCTGCTGTTCCTGATGTTCCAGGCGGTGTTCTCTTGGGCGGAACCGCTGATGGACGGCATCGAGGGCGGCGTGCACTGGGCCGGCGAGATGCTGGGCGCGTACCTGCCCGACGGCATGCTCAAGAGCCTGCTGGTCGACGGCCTGGTCGCGGGCCTGGGCAGCGTGGTGGTGTTCCTGCCGCAGATCCTGATCCTGTTTCTGTTCATCCTGACGCTGGAGGAATCCGGCTACCTGCCGCGCGCGGCCTTCCTGCTGGACCGACTGATGATGGGCGCGGGGCTGTCGGGGCGCTCGTTCATCCCGCTGCTGTCCAGCTTTGCCTGCGCCATCCCCGGCATCATGGCCACGCGTACCATCCAGGATCCGCGCGACCGGCTCACCACCATCCTGGTGGCGCCGCTGATGACCTGCTCGGCACGGCTGCCAGTGTATGCGCTGCTGATCGGCGCCTTCATCCCCGAGCGCACCGTGCTGGGCCTGTTCAACCTGCAGGGGCTGGTGCTGTTCGCGCTGTACGTGGCGGGCATCGTCAGCGCGCTGGTGGTGGCCTACGCGCTCAAGTTCTTCCGCCGCGACCGCACCGACCATCCGCTGCTGATGGAGCTGCCGTCGTACCGCATTCCCAATCCGCGCGATGTGGCGATCGGCCTGTGGGAGCGTGCCCGCATCTTCCTGTCGCGGGTGGGCAAGGTGATCCTGACGCTGACGGTGCTGCTGTGGTTCTTGTCGACCTTCCCATCCGCGCCCGTGGGCGCGACCGCGCCGGCCATCGACTACAGCTTTGCCGGCATGATCGGCCATGCGCTGCAGAAGGTGTTCGCACCGGTGGGCTTCAACTGGCAGATCTGCATCGCGCTGGTGCCGGGCCTGGCCGCGCGCGAGGTGGCCGTGGGCGCGCTGGCAACCGTCTATGCGCTGTCGGGCAGTGAAGAGACCGTGGCCACGCAGCTGGCGCCGATGATCGCGGCGCAATGGTCCTTGGCCACGGCGCTGTCGCTGCTGGCCTGGTACGTGTTCGCACCGCAGTGCATCTCCACGCTGGCAGTGATCCGGCGCGAGACCGACTCGTGGAAGGTGATGGCGCTGTCGGCGGCCTACCTGACCGGCCTGGCCTACCTGGCGGCCTTCGTGACCTACCGCGTCGCGCTGATGTTCAGCTGAGGCACCACGCCGCCATGACCCTCTACCACGCCATCGAAACGCTGCTGGTCCCGCTGATCGTGCTGGCGTGCGCGGTGTCGGTGATCGCGCGCTACGCGCCGCGCACGCGCGAGCGCGTCAAGGCGGCGCTGGCCGCGCGCCTGGGCGGCAGCGCCGCCGCCGCCGGCTGGCGCGCCCGACTGGTGCGCTGGCTGGCCCCGCAAGCCGCCGCGGGCTGCGCCAGCGGCTGCGACGACGGTGGCTGCAATACCTGCGGATCCAACACCGCCAACACCACCTCCGGCGCGCAGGACAAGCCTGCCGAACAGGTGATTCGCTTCGTGCGCAAGCGCTGAGCGGCGCGCTTTCCGCCTCAACAGATCCACGCAGAAACGGGTACGCCCGCTGCTTCCGCCCGGCGCGGAAGCAGCGCTTTGCGCTCGCCTGTTGACGCTCTGGCGGCGATAAAACCCGCCTGGAATGGCTTGCGCCGTGGCACGCAGAAACGGGTACGCTTTGCGCGCTGGCCGGCTTGGCACGCATCTCGGGGACGTCCCGCAAAGGCAGGCCCAGCCTTGTCCGGACGCCTTTGTCGGCAGGCCCCGGCAGCGCCTGGAACACTTGGCGCCGGTCACGCAGAAACGGGTACGCTTTGACGGCATCCGTCCCGACGGCCGCTTGTATGCCCCAAAGCAAAACGCCCTCCGGATGGAGGGCGTTCGCCAGGCGCGGCAACCTGCGGCTTACTTGACCGTACCGTAGAAGACCAGCTTCAGCGGCGTATTGTCAGCAGCCGCAGTGCAGGTCGCGGTAATGGTGAAGTCGCCAGCTGCGGTGCCGGTGGCGCGCACCTGGTTCGGCAGCATGACCATGCTTGGGCTCAGTGTCACCGGACCGATGCTGGACCAATCCCAGTTGTTGCACGCGGTGTACTGCGCATCATCGCCCAGGTGCTTCATGCGTGCGGTCACCTCGACCGTCGTCGGCGGCATCAGCAGCAGCGTCATCGGATCCTGGTTGTCGCCAACCAGCGCCCAGACCGGGTTCTCGGTCACCGTCAGCGTGGCGCTGCGGCGCTCGCCCAGCTTGGTGCTGACAGCAGTCACCGTCAGGCTGCTCTGGACCGGACCTTTGTCGTTGGCCAGGCTGGTGCTGACCGTGGCGTCATGCGTACCCGCCGCTTCCGACGCGGACAGCGTGGCCGAGGTCGCCGTGTAGGTCCAGGCGCCGTCGAACTCCGCGGTCACGTCCTGGCCATCGTGGCGCAGCACACGCGAGGTGAAGGTTTCCGGACGGTTGCTGAAGACCTGCAGCGCATTCACCTCGCGGCCGCCCTTGGTCGTCACCACGCGATAGGCGGCGGCGCCGTTCTTCTGCACCGTCACCGCGATCACCCCGGCAATGGCATGCCCGTCCGGCGCGGTCACCGACACCGAGACACTGGCCGTGGCCACGGCGGTGGGTGAGCTGTTGCTCGCCTTCAGCGTGGCGCTGTTCTGGCTGGCCGTGACCTGGACCGCGGTGCCGCTGCTGGACCATGCCCAGCTGTTGACGCTGGCGGACACATCGGCGCCGTTGCTGTCGACCAGCGATACCTTGACCGGCAGCGCCTGCCCGTCGCTCATCGACAGGCTGCTGTTCGGGATCGACAGGCTGTAGCTCAGCGCCGAGGCCGGCACCACGGTGATGGTGGCGGACTGCGCGGGCAGCTGTACCGTCGTGTTGTCGGCGCCCTTGACGCTCGCCACCACCTGGACGGTGGTCGTCCCGGTTGCAATGCCCTTGACCACGGCGCTGCCCGGCGTGGTGGCACTCGGCTCCACGGTGGCAATGCCGCTGTTGATACTGGTCCAGTTGAAGGTGGTGTTGCCGGACACGTCGATGCCGTTGCTGTCCACCGCCAGCGCGCTGATGGTGAGAGTGCGGCCGACGCCGACCTCGCCGGAGGTCACGCTCATCTTCACCGTATAGGTCAGCGGCGTGGTGCCGCCTGCGTTTGGCGTGGTGGGCGTGCTCGAACCGCCGCCGCCACCGCCGCACGCTGCCAACAGCAAGGTCATGGCAGAGCCTGCCAGCCAGGATGCCCACGTTCTCAGTCTCATCATGTTCCCCCCAGTCATGTGTTTTTTTCCCGCGCTACCAGCCTAGGCACAAAGGTGCCAGCGCAATACCGGCCAGAGGACTGAGGTGCGGCGCAAAGAACATGCGCGTGGTTCATCCTTTCAGCGCAGCGGCACCGCCATTCGGGCGAGGCAAATATGACCGGCAGGGTTTCGCCCGAAAGCCGGGCCCAGCCGTTTGGCGCAACCCGCGCATGGCAGTCCCCCGATCGGGCCACGCCCGCACCCGGCGCTCCCCCACGCTTGACCGGGGCCGGCCTTGTCGACTAACCTTTGCAGGCCATCCGGCGCCTGCCGGATGCGCACCAACCACGAGCGGCCCCCGGCCCTCCTCCTCCAGGCACGATGAACCGTTACACCAGCACACTCAGCCAGGCTGCCGATGCGTCCCGCATCGCTGCCCGCGCTCGCGTGCTGGCTGCCCTGGCATCGGGCCGCGCCCTGCGCGCTTCCTCGCTACTGCTAAGCCTATCGATCGGTTGCCGGGCCTAGTGCCCCGTGGCAGTTCGGCAGCCTTTCGCCACCCTTTTTCCGTTTTTCTTTTTTCACTTTCCCTGGCCCACTAGCGAGGAAGGAGACCCCGTATGCTCAGCAATCCCGCCACCAAGTACCAGCCCGCCGCCACCGTCGACATCCCTGACCGCAGCTGGCCCGGCCGCACCATCACGCGCGCACCGCGCTGGATGAGCACTGACCTGCGCGACGGCAACCAGGCCCTGATCGAGCCGATGAACCCGGCACGCAAGCTGCGCTTCTTCGAGCAGCTGGTGAAGATCGGCCTGAAGGAAATCGAAGTGGCGTTCCCCGCGGCCTCGCAGACCGATTTCGACTTCGTGCGCATGCTGATCGAAGAGCAGCGCGTCCCCGACGACGTCAACATCGTGGTGCTGACGCAATCGCGCGAAGACCTGATCCGCCGCACCGTCGAGTCCGTGCGCGGCGCAGCGCGGGCCACAGTGCACCTGTACAACCCGATCGCGCCGGCATGGCGGCGCATCGTCTTCAACGCCTCGCGTGAAGAGATCAAGGAGGTCGCGGTCTCGGGCACGCGCCTGATCAAGTCGCTGACCGATGCCATGCCTGGGACGGCATGGACCTATGAGTATTCGCCCGAGACTTTCAGCCTGGCCGAGCTCGACTTCTCGCTGGAAGTCAGCGACGCCGTCTCTGCCGCCTGGCAGGCCGGCCCGGGCCGGCCGATGATCCTGAACCTGCCAACCACGGTTGAATGCAGCACGCCCAACGTGTTCGCCGACCAGATCGAATGGATGCACCGCCGCCTGGCACGGCGCGAACACATCGCGCTGTCAGTGCACCCGCACAACGACCGCGGCACCGCGGTGGCCGCCGCGGAACTGGCGCTGATGGCGGGCGCGGACCGCGTCGAAGGTTGCCTGTTCGGCAACGGCGAGCGCACCGGCAATGTCGACTTGGTGACGCTGGCGCTCAACCTCTATACGCAGGGCGTGGCGCCCGAACTGGACTTCTCCGATATCGACGCGGTGCGCCAGTGCGTGGAGCACTGCAACCAGCTGCCGGTGCATCCGCGCCACCCGTATGTGGGCGACCTGGTGTTCACCGCGTTCTCGGGCTCGCACCAGGATGCGATCCGCAAGGGCTTTGCGCAGCAGCAGCCGGACGGCATCTGGGAAGTGCCCTACCTGCCGATCGACCCGGCCGACCTGGGCCGCAGCTATGACGCGGTGATCCGCGTCAACAGCCAGTCCGGCAAGGGCGGCATGGCCTACCTGCTGGAGCAGGTGCATGGCATCTACATGCCGCGCCGCCTGCAGATCGAATTCAGCCGCGCGGTGCAGGCCATGACCGACGACACCGGGCTCGAGGCGAGTGCCGATGATCTTTATGGTTTGTTCCAGCGCGAGTACCTCGCGCAGCAGACACCGCTGCGCTATGTATCGCACCAGCTGGTGTCTGACAGCGGCGGGGCCACGGAGATCGAGGTACAGATGGTGCGCGACGGCAAGCCGTGCAGCGTGCGCGGCACCGGCAACGGGCCCATCGATGCCTTCGTCAATGCGCTGGACTTGCCGGTACGCGTGATGGATTACCACGAGCATGCGATGACCGCCGGCGCGGATGCGCGCGCGGCCTGCTACGTGGAAGTGCGTGTGGGCGATTCGCCGACAGGGTTCGGCGCGGGCATCGACGCCAACCTGGTCACGGCCTCGCTGCGCGCGGTGATCTCGGGCGTGAACCGGCACCTGCAGGCCGGCTCTGGCGCGGCGCAGGCCCCGCAGTCCGCAGAGGCCGCTGAGGCCTGACACCGCAAGCCGCGGCAAGAAAGCCGGTGTGCCCCGCCCCCACGGGGCACACCCGGAAAGACGCCCTTGCGGACGCCCACGACATGCTCGGTGCCGATCCGCACACGCTGCCTGCGTGCTCGGATCTTTCGCACAGCGTAAGGGGCAGCATCGCACCGCGCCACGAATAATTCCGCATGTGTTTAGAAGCGACGGCGCGGCTGGCACCGTGGCGCCTTCCTCGCTGTAGCGCCTGCGCGACGCAGCCAGCCCCGTTCCCTTCTGCTTGTTTTGGGTCAAAGCCCAGCCCGGCCTGCTCGGCCAAACTGGGTCCGGATTTGATACCAGACCAAGTAGAACCTCATGAAAACACTCTCTCTTCGCACCCGGGTCACCTGTTCCGCCATCGCCGCCTGCGCCATGCTCGGCGCCTTCGCCACCCCTGCTGCCGCCGCCGCGGACGATGCACAGGGCAACTGGATGGTGCGCCTGCGCGGCACCTATCTCGACATGGCCAAGAGCTCCGACCCCGTCGGCGGCGTCGGCCCGTCGGACCGCATCACGGTCAACAACAAGTGGATTCCCGAGTTCGACGTCACCTACTTCTTCACGCCGAACATCGCCGCCGAACTGGTGCTGACAGTGCCGCAGAAGCAGGACGTCTACCTGGACGGCAACAAGGTCGGCACCTTCAAGCATCTGCCGCCGACGCTGCTGGTGCAGTACCACTTCATTCCCAACGGCACCTTCCGCCCGTATGTCGGCGCCGGCCTGAACTTCACCCGTATCTGGGGCGCGGACATCGCCAACAACTCGCTGCAGCTCGATAGCTGGAGCGTCGGTCCCGCGCTGCAGATCGGCATGGACTACAAGCTGACCAAGAACTGGTTCCTGAACGCCGACATCAAGAAGATCTGGCTGTCGAGCGATGTGAAGGCCGGCGATGTCAAGGTATCCAAGGTGAACCTGGATCCGTGGCTGTTCAGCATGGGTGTGGGGTATCGCTTCTGATCCTGCAGTGCCATGCAAAAGGCCGGCGCCAATCAGGCGCCGGCCTTTTGCTTTTCCGGATGAGCGAGGGTGCAGACCTACCGGAACGCCGGCTCATCGAAGCTGCGCAGCTTGCGCGAATGCAGCTGCTCCACCCCGTTCTCACGCAGGATGCGGATCGCCTCCAGCCCGATGGTCATATGCTGGCTGACGCGCTGGCGATAGAACGCGTTGGCCATGCCGCGCAGCTTGAGCTCGCCATGCAGCGGCTTGTCTGACACGCACAGCAACGTGCCATACGGCACGCGCAGCCGGAAGCCATTGGCCGCCACCGCCGCGCTTTCCATATCGATCGCAATCGCGCGCGACTGGTTGAAGCGCGCATACAGCGACTTGGACTTCAGCTCCCAGTTGCGGTCATCGGTCGAGACCACCGTGCCGGTGCGCATGCGGGTCTTCATCTCGTTGCCGGACAGCCCGGTCACGCGCGCCACGGCCTCCTGCAGGGCCACCTGGATCTCGGCGATCGGCGGCACCGGCACCCACGGCGGCAGGTCGTGGTCGAGCACGTGGTCGTCGCGCACATAGGCGTGCGCCAGCACGTAGTCGCCCAGCTGCTGCGAGCGGCGCAGGCCGCCGCAGTGGCCCACCATCAGCCAGCAATGCGGGCGCAGCACGGCCAGGTGGTCGGTCATGGTCTTGGCGTTGGACGGCCCCACGCCGATATTGACCAGCGTCACCCCCAGCTTGTCTTCGCGCACCAGGTGATAGGCCGGCATCTGCGGCAGCGCGCGCGGGCGCGAGGCGTCGTCGGGCTCCGCGCCGCCCAGTTCCTGCATCACGTCGCCGGGCTCGACAAAGCGGGTGTAGCCGCCGCCGTCGCTGCTGGCCATCAGGCCCCGGCCCAGCTCGACAAACTCGTCGACATAGCGCTGGTAGTTGGTGAACAGCACGAAGCGCTGGAAATGCTGCGGTGCCGTGCCGGTGTAGTGGTACAGCCGCTGCAGGGCCAGGTCCACGCGCTCGGCCGGGAACAGCGACAGCGGCCAAGCCTCGCCCGGAATCGGCTCATAGGTGCCGTTGGCGATGCCGTCGTCGATGCGGCTCAGCTCGGGCAGCACGAACGATGCCTCCAGCTCGCGCGCCTGGGTGTAGCTGATGTCGGTGGTAGAAGCCTCGATCACGAACGGCAGCGGGATCGGGCGCCGGCTCAGTCCCACCACCACCGGCACGCGGTGATAGCGCATCAGCCGCTCGATCTGGTCGCGGTAGTAGTCCGCCAGCAGGTCGGGGCGGGTCACGGTGGTGCCATACACGCCCGGGTAGGCCACCGTGCCCCATGACGGCCGGCTGTCGGTGACCATGGTCTCGATGTTGACCGAGATGCCCAGGTACGGATAGCACGCATGCGCGGCCGAGGGCAGCGGCTTGCCGCTGGCGAAGGCATCGAAGCGCGCGCGCACGGCGCCGACCGAAGCTTCATAGATGTCGCGGATGCGCGCGATCGCCGCATCCGCGTCGGTGAACTCGGCAAGCTGGTCGGCCGGATGAGCGGAGGAAAAGACGGGGGCGTTCATGGAGGCCATGATACCGCGCCGGCGCGCCCGCGTGAGCAGCACCCGACCCCGCCGGAAGCCAAATTGACGCGCCCGCGCCCGCTCGCTACACTCCGCCAATTGCGCGGCACGGGTTCCCGTGCCGTTCTCGACTCGCGGCGCCCCTAGTGGCAGGGGCGGCGAGGGGCCGTACACGCTTGACTGGGAGAGCCGCCGATGGAAATCCGTAACCTGTTGCCCGACGACATCGAGGCAGCCAGACAACTACTGATCGCCAACGGCTGGGCCCACCGGGTGGGCGGCCCGGAGAAATTCGCACGGCTGGTGGCCAACTCCCAACGGGTGGTCGTGGCGGTGGAGCACGGCGAGATCGTCGGCTTTGCCCGCGCGCTGTGCGACGACGTCTGCGACGGCTTCCTGTCGATGGTTGCCGTCGCGCCCAGCCACCGCCGGCGCGGCATCGGCCGCGCCCTGGTGCGGCACATCGTGGGCAACGACCCCGACATCACCTGGATGCTGCGCGCGGCGCGTTCCTCCGAAGCCGCATTCTTCGGCCAGCTCGGCTTTACGCCGTCGATGGTGGCAATGGAGCGGCGCCGGCCCTGATCCGCCAGCGCCCCCGGGCGCAGCGTCAGCGTGCGCCCATCTTGCGCCGGAACTCCTCGGCCGTACCCACCTGCCGGAACAGCGGCCCGCCCGGTGCGAAGCGATCCGCGCTCGCCAGCGGCCCCACCACCACCGGTTCGAATCCCGCATCGCGCACCAGCTGCGCGGCCACGTCGAGCGCGGCCTTGTCGTCGCCGGCGATGGGCACCGCCACCAGGCCGCCCGCCCGGTGATGCTCGCTGGCAAACTGTGCCGCCCCCATGAAGTTGAAGGCCCGCACCACGCGCGCGCCGCGCAGGTAGCGCGCAGTGGTGATGCCGATGCCGTCACGCCTGGCCTCCTCGGTGATCGGGCCATCGCGGTGCTCGTAGGCGTTGGTGGCATCGAGCACGATCTTGCCCCGCCAGGCATCGGCATGGTCGCGGCTGAGCTGTGGCAGCGCGCCGTAGGGCGTGGCCAGGAACAGCACGTCAGAGAACGCAATGGCCTCGGCCACGGTGCCGGCGCGCGCCAGCGTACCCAATTCTTCCACCAGCGGCTTGAGTGCCTCCGGGTGCCGCGACGAGAACAGGACCGGGTGTCCGGCCTTGACCCACAGCCCGCCCACGGTGCCGCCGATGCGGCCCGAGCCGATCACGCCGATGCGCTGCGCGGCGGCCTCGCGGCTGGCCGCCGGGCCAGGCTGGGCGCGCACGGCGCGCGGCAGGGGCACGGCCAGCACCAGGGCCGCGGCGCCGGCGCCAAGCCAGCGGCGGCGGGCAGGATCGAAGCGGGATGCATTGGCGTTCATCGCAAATCCTCCGCAGTGGACACAACCATCGGCCCCGTACGTCATACGGGACGCTGGGATGACTCTAGGCGAAAAGCGCCGTCCCTGCGTGGGCGGCTAGCGGTCGTTGCGGATCGGCCCGAATTCGGCCGGCACCCACGCATACCCGGCCGCATCGCGGCGCACATGGCCAAGGCCCGGGAAGGGCATATGCGCGCCCCCCACCCACAGCCGGCCCTTGGCGGCATCGGCCAGGATGCGCTGGCGCGTGATCACGGCCTGGTTGCTGTCCACGTCAAACTCGATCGCCACCTGCGGGCGCCGGAACTGCACCGCATGGCTGTGGATGATGTCGCCCCACAGCAGCAGGCTGTCCTTGCCCGAGGTGAACAGGTAGCCACTGTGGCCCGGAGTATGGCCATTGGCCGGCACCGCGCGCACACCGGGAACGGGCTCGACACCGGCGCCGCCGTTGAAGGGTCGGAAGCGCTGCGCAGCCTGGTATGGCGCGACCGCGGCGCGCGCCATGGCGAACAGGCCCTGCGCCTCCTTCGGCGCGGCGGCGGCATTGGCTTCGCTGAGCCAGTAGTCGGCATCGGCCTTGTCCACATGGACGGTTGCGTTCGGGAACGCCGCCTTGCCGTTGGTGGCCAGGCCGCAGGCGTGGTCGCCGTGCAGGTGGGTCAGCAGCACGGTGTCGATCTGTTCCGGCGCGTAGCCCGCCGCGCGCAGGTTTTCGCCGATGCGCCCGAGGGTGGGCCCGAAGCAGGCTGCCGCGCCCGTATCGACCAGCACCAGGTGGCTGCCGGTATGGATCAGGTAGGCGTTGACCGCGGTCTGCATGCCCGGCGTCGATTCGACGAACATCCGCGCCAGCAGGCTCTGCACCTCGCGCGCGCTGGTGTACTTGAGGATCTTCGGGTCCAGGTCGATGTAGCCGTCATAGAGCGCCGTGACCTCCAGCTTGCCGACCATCATGCGGTAGTAGCCCGGCACCTGGGTCTTCTGCTGCGCCGGCGGCGTGGTGGTCTGCGCAGTGGCGATGGCGGGAAGCACGGCGGCCCCCATGGTGACGGCGATGGCGGCACCCAGTACGGCCCGGCGCAGCGCCGGGCGCTGGCCCGGCCGGAAGGTTGCATGGCACACCACGGACTGCTGCTTCATATCCTGTGATCCTGTTTTGGTTGGTGTTGTCGAGGAGAAGGCCGGAGCCGCAAGGCGCGCGGCCAGGGCCTAATCTTAGCCGGCCCTTGTCCATCAAGGCCGGAAGCACCAAAGCGTACCTACTTCTGCGTAAAAAACGGGGCCGTTTGGCCCCGTTTTCCATGCATGGGAGCTTGCGCTGCCCTGCGTTCACTCCGGCTGGATATTCGCCGCCTTGATGATGCGCCCCCACTTGCCGGACTCCTGCAACTGGAACTTCGCCAGCTCCGCGGGCGTGCTGGTGAACACCTCCGTGCCGGTCGACTTGTAGAAGCCGGCCGCGGTATCGCCGCGCGCGGCCTTGACCATCATCGCATTGAGCTTCGCCACCACCGGCTGCGGCGTGCCGGCGGGCGCATAGGCCGCGAACCAGTAGCTCATCTCGTAGCCCTTGACGCCGGCTTCGTCGATGGTGGGCACGTCCGGCGCCAGCGGCGAGCGCACCTTGCCCGATACACCCAGCGCGCGCAGCTTGCCGCTCTTGACCTGCGGCAGGCCGGTGGCCGTGTCGGTGATCATCATCTGGATCTGGTTGCCGAGCAGGTCGGTGATGGCCAGCGGGTTGCTCTTGTACGGCACGTGCAGCAACTCCACATGCGCCATCTGCTGGAACAGCTCGCCGGCAATGCGCGACGACGAGCTGCCGCTGCCGAAGCTGAGCTTGCCCGGCTGCTGCTTTGCCAGCGCGATGAACTCGCCCACGGTCTTGGCCGGCACCTGCGGGTTGACCACCATGATCTGGCCGCCGCGGCCCAGCGCGGTGATCGGCGCGTAGTCCTTGACCGGGTCGTAGGGCAGCTTCTTGAACAGGTGCTCGTTGGCCGCATGCGTGGTGTTGGTGCTGATCAGCACGGTGTAGCCGTCCGGCGCGGCCTTGGCCACGTCCGACGCGGCGATGAAGCCATTGGCGCCCGGCTTGTTGTCGACCACCACGGTGGCCTTGCTGTCCACGGTGATGGCCTGGCCGATGGCGCGTGCCAGCTGGTCAGTGGCGCTGCCGGCGGCGAACGGCACCACGAAGCGGATCGGCTTGTCCGGGAACTCGGCCCAGGCCTGCCCCGCGGGCAGGATCAGCGCAAGCGCGGCAACAGCCAGTGGCTTGAGAAATGGGTACATCGTTGTCTCCTGGTGAAATCGTTGTCGGTGTGAAGCGATGGATCAGTGGCTGGCCGCGGTGCCGGACGCGAGCCGCGGCGGCACAGGGATCTCAAGCTGCAGCAGGCGGAACGACAGCGCCTTGCCGTGCGTGTCGAGGTTGAGCGCGTCGTTGACGCCGCCATCGAGCACGCCGTCGAGGACGAAGTTCATCGCCTGCAGCGACGGCACCAGGTAGCGCGTGACGGCCGTGGGCCGGCGCTCGCGGAACAGTGCGCGCACGGCGTCCTCGGTCACGTGCGCGACCAGGTGGTCGTAGTCGCGCGCGTCGTAGGCGATCACGCTGATGTTGGAACGGTTGCCCTTGTCGCCGGTGCGGCCGTGGGCGAACTGGTAGAGCGCAGCAGTGTCAGTCATGGTCGGACCTCCTCAGGCGATGAAGGTATGCGTGGCCGTCACGGCCTCGCGCGGCACCAGGCACGACACGGCATTCAGGCGCGCGCGCTGCGCGGTGCGCACGCCGCCGCCGCCGGCCGGGCCGCAGGTATAGAGCGCATTGACCTCGCGCTGCAGGGCCTGCGCCACCGCCAGGTCGTCGTGCGCCAGCGCGGCGCGCAGGCGCACGTCCTGCGCCGCTTGCTCATGCGGCTGGCGCTGGGCGAACATGGCGCCGCCATCGTCCGCCAGCACGCTGAGCACGCCGATCAGGTCGAAGCGGATGGGCGCGTCATGGCCCAGCAGCTGCATGCGCCGGCGCAGGATGTCGGCGGCCAGCCGCGCGCGGGCGGCGGCATTGGGGCCGGCGTACGAGATCTCGCCCTCGGCCAGCCAGCCGCCGTGGCTGAACACATTGGCCTTGAGCTGCGCCGGTCGGGGATGGCCGCGCACATTGCGCACCGCCACCCGGTCCGGGCCGGGCTGCGCCACGGTGACGGCACCGATGTCGGCCACCACGTCCGGCGTCAGGTAGGCGGCCGGATCGTGGACCTCATACAGCAGCTGTTCCTTGACCGTGCGCAAGTCCACGCAGCCGCCGGTATTGGCGGCCTTGAAGATCTCGATGCCGCCGTCGGCATCGAGCTGCGCGATCGGGAAGCCCAGCGCATGCACGTCGGGCACGTCCTTCATGCCGGGATCGGCAAAGTAGCCGCCGGTGACCTGCGCCCCGCATTCCAGCAGGTGGCCGGCCATGGTGGCGGCGGCCAGGCGGTCCCAGTCTTCCCACGACCAGCCAAAGTGCGCCATCGCCGGCCCCACGGCCAGCGCCGGATCGGCCACCCGCCCGCACACCACCACCTGGGCGCCGGCAGCGATCGCCTCGGCGATGCCTTGCGCGCCGATATAGGCGTTGGCGCAGACGAAGCGATCGGCGTCGAAGGCATCGCCAAGAATGCCGTGCAAGCGCGCGCGCCCCGCATCGTCGGACAGGTCATCGCCCTCCACGACTGCAACGCGCGGCGCGGGCAGACCCAGATCCTTCGCCAGCTGCAGCACGCGCCGCGCCGCGGCGCGCGGATTGGCGGCGCCGAAATTGCCGACGATGGGAATGCGGTGTTGCAGGCACAGGCCCAGCACCGGTACCAGCAGCGCATCGAGCAGCGGCTCGTAGCCCTGCGCGGGATCGTTGCGCCGCGCCAGCTGCGCCAGCGCCAGCGTGCGCTCGGCCAGGGTCTCGAAGATCAGCGCGGCCGACTGGCCGGAGGCAATCAGCGTGCGCACCACCGGCAGCGCGGCATCGGTGCGGTCGCCGGAGAAGCCGGCGCCGGAGCCGATCAGCAAGGGAGCAGTCATGGTCGGGGGCAGGTTGTTGGTGGGATCGATCCCATTCTAGGGCGGGTGCGTCCAGCCAAAAAACGGATTATTTGGATTAATCTATCGACTTGCTGGATAAATCCGCCAGGCCCCATGAACCTCTCCGTCAAGCACCTGCGCGCCTTTGTGGCGCTGGCCACCTACCGCAATTTCACGCGCGCGGCGCGCGCCTGCCACCTGTCGCAGTCGGCCTTCAGCGCGCTGGTGCAGACGCTGGAGGAACAGGCCGGCAGCCGGCTGTTCGAACGCACCACGCGGCACGTGGAGCTGAGCAGCGACGGCGTGCGCTTCGAGCAGACCGCGCGCCGGCTGCTGGCCGATTTCGAAACCGCGTTCGAGGACCTGCGCGCGCACGCCGAGCGGCGCAAGGGGCGCGTGTCGATCGCGGCGCTGCCGTCGCTGGCCGCCGGCGACTTGCCGCCGCTGCTGGCGCAGTTCCGCGCGCTTTATCCGGGCATCGTGCTGGAGCTGTTCGACCAGCTCGCCGACGGCTGCATCGAACTGGTCCGCCAGGGCCGCGCCGACTTTGCACTGGCCCCGGCACCGGCCCAGGACGAAGACCTGCGCGTGGAGCCGCTGGTGCGCGACACCTTCCACCTGGTGTGCCCGGCGGACCATCCGCTGGCGCGCAAGCGCCGCATCACGCCGCAGATGCTGGCGGGCCTGCCGTTTATCCAGCTGTCGCGCACGACCAGCGTGCGCCAGCACCTGGACGCCGCGCTGCATCCGTTGCGCCTGACCAGCGTGATGGAGGTGGAGCACTTGGCGACGGTGGCGGCGCTGGTGCAGGCGGGGCTGGGCGTGAGCGCGGTGCCGTCGCTGGCGCTGTTTCAGTTCCGGCGCGAGGGGCTGGCGATCCGGCCGCTGCAGCTGCCGTCGCTGGTGCGCGATATCTGCCTGGTGCGGCTCAAGGACCGCGGCGACTCGGCCGCGGCAGCCGCGATGATCGACTGCCTGCAGGCGTTCTACCGCGGCGGCAAGCCGCCCGCGCGGCGCTGAAAACCCGGCAAGAGCGGCACGCAGAATTGGGTACGCTTTACTGCCGGCAGCGCCTCAGAAGTGCCCGAGATAGCCGCCGTCGACGGCCAGCACCTGCCCGGTGACATAGGACGCGGCCGGCGACGCCAGGAATACCACCGCCCCCGCCACTTCCTCTGGCTGGCCCCAGCGGCCCAGCGAGGTGCGCTGGCGCAGCCACTCGGCCACGCTCTCGTCCTCGACCATGACCTGGTTGGGCTCGGTGGCGAAGTAGCCCGGGGCGATCGCGTTGACGGTGACGCCGTGCCGCCCCAGGTCGGCCGCCATGGCACGCGTGAGCGCATCCAGGGCGCCCTTGGTGGCGGGGTAGAGCACGTCGCCGGCGCGCGCGACCTGGCCGGCGATCGAGCTCACATTGACGATGCGCCCGTAGTCGCCGCGGCGCATGCGCTGCGCGGCGAGCCGGCACAGCGCGTAGGGCGCCACCAGGTTGGTCTCGAGCATGGCGCGCAGGTCGCCGGCATCGAGCTGCGCCATGGTGCTGCGGTTGCGCGCGCCGGCGTTGTTGACGAGGATATCGAGCCGGCCATGGGCGGCATCGATGCGGTCGAAAGCGGCCGCCACGGCGGCTTCATCGGTGATATCGAGCACCAGCGCCTCGGCGCTGCCGCCGCGCGCGGCCAGCGCGGCGACGGCCTCTTGCACGCGCTGCGCATTGCGCGCCACCACCAGCACATGGGCCCCGGCATCGGCCAGCCCGGCGGCAATCGCCAGGCCCAGGCCCTGCGCGCCGCCGGTCACCAACGCCACGCGGCCGTGCAGCGAGAACGGGGTACGGGAATCGGGGGAGGGGGTAGTAGTAGCCATGCGGGGGACTATACCGCAGCCCCCCTGCCCGCGGGCTTCAGCGGATCAGCTTGCCGGTGGACGAGACGATCGACATTTCCACGAACGACGAGCCGGTATGGCGCTCGGCGCTGTAGCTGATCAGGATGCCGCCAAGGTCGTAGTCGCGCATGCCTTCCAGCGCCGTGACCAGGCGCTCGCGCGTCAGGTCGGGGCCGGCGCGGCGCAGCCCTTCGACCAGCACCTTGGCCGACATGAAGCCCTCCATGCCGGCGTTGGACGGCTCCACGCCCTGCTGCTTGGCCAGGCTGCGGTATTCGCTGGCCAGCGTCATCTGGCTGGAGTTGGTGCCCGGCACCACCTGCGTGATGATCAGCCCGCGCGCATCGTCGCCCAGTTCACGGATAAAGGAATCGGCCGCATTGTTGGACAGCGTGACGAACTGTGCCTCGCTGCCGGCGCGGCGCAGCTCGCGGATGATGCGCGCCGCCTCGGAGCCCGAGCCGATCACCAATACCGCCTGCGGGTTGGCCTTGTTCATGGCGGCCACGCTCTGGGTGATATCGCCCATGGGCCGGGCAAAGCTTGCCGTCGCCGCCGGCTGCACGCCGCGCGCCTGCAACGCGGTGCTGTAGCCTTCGAGCACGTCCCGGCCAAAGCCGTCGTTGGCGTAGAAGATGCCGATGCGGCTCATGCCCGATGTGGCCAGGTGGTTGATCGCACGCGCCACCTCGTCCTGGTACTTGGCGCGCACGTTGAACACGTAGCGGTTCACCGGCCGGTGCAGCGTGATGGCGCCGGTCAGCGGCGCCACCAGCGGCACCTTCTGTGCGGCGATGATGGGCAGGATGCTTTCGTTCTGCGGCGTGCCGCGCACCATGAAGAGCGCGAACACCTTGTCCTCGTCGAGCAGCTTGCGCACATTGTCGGGCGTGCGCTTGGCATCGAAGCCGTCATCGTGGGTCACCAGCTCGATGCGCCGCCCGGCCACGCCGCCGCTGGCGTTGATGGTGCGCAGGTACACCTGCGCGCCGGCGATCTGCTCCTTGACCGAACCGGCCACCGGACCGGTGACGCCGGCCGACTGGCCGATGCGGATGGTGTTGCGGGTCACGCCCGGTTCCGCCAGGGCCGTCTGCGCGGCCCATCCCAGCGTGGCGGCCAGCATGCCGCACGCGATCCATTTCGCTTTCATTGTCTCGACCCCCTGCGCCTGTCCGGCTGACTTCATCGTTTTATTGCGGCACGGCATGCACGGCCGTGTGCCGTCACGCAAGTTACCGCATGCGTCTCATGGGGGCAAACCGGGAAAGATCGGAGTGTTGCAGCAGCATCACACCGGAACCGCGCAGGCAGTTCCGGTGTGAGCCGGGGCGCGCGAAAGGATGCGCGTCAGGGCGCGCCGCAAGGGCGCGCGGAAAGAGATGCGACAGCGCTGAACGACAACCAGCGGCGATAAGCCGACGGCTCAGGGGAAAGCCGGCACAGCCGGGTCCAACCCGGCAAAGCTGGCTTCCGGATGCGCGTTCGCGAGCAGGGTTTCGATTTCCTCGACACGGCTGCGCGGAACGTCGACCATCAGCAGGATCTTGCCGGCCTCGATGTCCATCTCGAAGGCACGCAGCCGGCTGTTGGGTGCCGAGCTGCCGATCATGCTTGAGGCCCATGCGCCAAACACCGCGCCCAGCACCGCCAGCACGCCGACGAGGCCCCACTGCGGGGTGTCGCTGACGATCGGGAACATCGCCACCACCACGCCGGCCACGACGCCCACGCCGCCGCCCACCATCAGGCCCATCTCGGCGGCATGCACGATGTCGGAGGTCTGGAACAGGTTGGCTTCATGCAGGCCCGTCATGTCGGAGCCGTCGCGCGCCACAAAGTGGATGCGGCGGTTCTCGAGGCGGGCAAGCAGCAGGTCGTCCATGGTGCGTCGGGCACTCGCCAGGTCGGGCAACAACCAGAAGATGCGTTTGCGCATGTCTCTCTCCTTTTTCAGGCCGCACCACCGGTGAGTTTGAACCTGGTCAGAAAGTACCGCTGGCGGCGCGGGGTTATTTCTTTGTACGCCGTTCAAGGGGCCAGCGCAAGGCGCGTTTCCGTGCCTGCGCACCCTGGCCGCGGATGTGATGCGCACGCGTGCGGAAATGCGCAGAAACGCGGCGCAGGAAAGCGCGTCAGAAAGTGATCGGCAGGCGCACATTCACCTGCAGGTCGGGCGTATCGCGCGTCAGCCCCGCGCCCACCGACAGGTTCAGCGTGTAGCGGTTGCTGAAGCGGTACGAGTAGCCCACCAGCAGGGTGCCCTGCGTCACGCGCACCGAACCCGGCACGGTCTGGCCGTTCTGCTTGGTCGGCCAGATGATGCTCTGGTCATAGCCGATACTGAACGAGGCGCGCTCGTTCAGCGCCAGGCCCATGCCGAAACTGAACTCGAAGATGTCCCCCGGCGCGATCTTGCCCAGGGATTCCTTTTCGCCATTCAGCACGGTGCGGCTCACGTTGTCGCGCGCGAAGTTGTGCAGGTAGCTGAAAGTGCCGAAGAACACCGCCGGATCGGTCGGCAGCAGCCAGGTGATACCAGGCTGGATGGACTGGAAGCCGGTGCCTGTCGGCAGGCCCAGCGGCAGCCCGGTGCCGGTGGCATTGCCCACGCAGCGCGTTACGCAGTCGGTGACCACTTCGAACGGATCCTTGCCGGTATTGGACTTGTAGCGCAGCCAGCCGATGAAGTACGGCATCTTCTCGCTGCCGTAGTTGAGCTGGTAGCGCACCGTGGCTTCCACGTCGCCAATCCCGCTGCCGCTGGCATTGAATGCCCTGTCGACAGCTGTGCCGGTGAAGATCTCGCGGCTGACGGTGGAGCCGGAGCTGTGCACGTAGGGCACCTTGGCTTCGATCTCCAGGCGCTTAGTGATGCCATAGCGCAGGGCGACCGATGCCAGGTAGGTGGAGGTCTTGACCTCACGCACATCGATCAGGCCGATCAGGAGAGCCGGGATGATCGTGTAGCCCACCAGCGCCACTCGGTTGCCCGAGGAGTAGCCATACTGGAAGCCGGGTTCGACCACGAGCTTGCCCTCGCCGGTCAGCACCCCAGGCTGCTCGGTGATCGGCGCGATCTCGGGCGGGCGCGTCTCGCGCTCGGGCGGCTTGCCCACCGGCTCGTCGGCAGCCAGGGTCTGCGGGCTCGCCGACTCGCCCTGCTGCGGCTGCGCCACCGTTTGCGTCGGCTGGTCGCCTTGGACCGCTTGCGACACGACAGCGGGGTTGGGCACGCCTTGCGCAGCGCTGGCACCGGCCGCCGCGGCAGCGGCATTGGTGGCACTGTCCGATGGCGTCACGCCCGGGCCTGCGCCGCCGCGCTTCCTGGCCAGCACGTCAGCCCCGATCACGCTGCGCAGCTCGCGGATCACTGCTTGCTGCTCGGCGAGCGCACGCTTCATGGCATCGAGCTCGCTGGCCTGCCCGGCCAGCTGGTTCTGCAACGCCTCCAGCCTTGCGGCGGATGGCTCCGCGTCGGGCGGGGTCTGGGCCTGTGCCAGCCCCCCAAGCACCAGCAACGTCGAGCACCCGGCGTTGCGGATGCCCTGCATCGATCGCATTTTCATGACGTCTTCCTCCCCCGGGACGGCAGACTGGTTTTGCAGGCACCCGCTTCCTCCGGCGCCTCTCTCCTTTACTTTGGCAACGACTCCTCTATCTCATGCTGGCGGCTTGCAGCAACGCGTTGTTCAGCGTTGCGTTGGCCACCTGTGACCGGAATGCCTGTAACGTATTCACGCTTGCGTCGATTGTCATCAGGCTCCGGATGCTCTGGTCGTTCAATGTGTTCTGGATGACGGTCATCGGCGTGCCTGCCATATTGCCCACCGCCGCCGCGTTGCCCGGCCCATTCTGGATCACGGCCAGCAGCCCGTTGGTCACGACCTGGCCGGTGGGCGTGGCAACCACGGTCGCCGGCAAGCCGGACGCACCCGCCGCGCCTGGCGTACCGCTGGCGGAGGCAGAGGCGCCTGTGCTGCTGGCGCTACTGCTGGTGCCATTGCTGCCGGCCTGCGTGTTGGCGAGAATGGCCGGCCCCAGTGTCGCGGCCAGCTTGGTGGCCTGGTCCGTCGTAATCCGCGCCACATCCGGGATGGTAATGCTCGTTGCCACCACCAAGGCACCGTTCACATACACCGCGCGTTCGATACCGAACGAAACCTGCAGCCCGCCGGTTTCGAAGCCGCCGCGCTCCTTGTCCAGGCGTTCTTCCGAGACCGGTTTCCAGCCGGCCATGCTGCCGCGCGTGACGGCAGCCAGTGCTTTGTCTTGCATTGACTCGTGAGCGGGTGTTGTCGCCTGTGTGGGCAGCGCAGCCGCGTCGAGCGCATCGGGCAACGGCTGTTCGCTGGCTTGCGCGGCGCTGGCACATGCCATGCCCGCCCCCAGCAGCACAACCGCGGTCGCCGGTCCCGCTGCCCTGCTTCGGCAGGGGGCCAGCGTCTTGGCGGATGTCTGAACCATAATGGGTTCCTCAAAAATCGCTTGGGCCATGCTTGGGCATGACCGTGAAGAACAGGCTGTCCCGGTTGACTCCCATCCAGTAGGGGCCCATTGGCGCCACGCGCCAGTCGGCCGCAAGGTTGAAGCGCGCGCGCTCGGTGCGGTTGTGGATCACGAACAGCAACTGGCTGTCCCAGATGCGCTCGAAATGCTCACGGGAAATGGAGCGCGTGCCGCGCGCTGGATCGCCGATCAGCACGCGGTCGCCGCGCACGCCCTTGACCACCACGAAATGGTGGTAGCCGTTTTCGACGATCAGCACGATGGCCGGAACCTGTGTTTCCTCCAGCTTGGAAAGCGGCAGTTCAAAGCCGTCGGCCGTGTAGCCCAGTGCGGCCAGGAACTGCTTCATGTCCAGCAGCGAGAACCCCTCGGCGCGGATCTTGGCCTGGTCGCCATTGAGGTACATGTTCTGGAACACCGTGGCCTCGTTCATCGGATGGCCATACTGGTAAGAGAGCAGCGTGGCCACCGCGGCTGAACCGCAGCTGAAATCGTATTGCTGACGGATCGTGGTCTTGAAGCGTGCCTCGCGCAGGCTGGTTACCGGTACGTTGTAGTACTCGCCGACGGGCCCGTAGATGATGGCCTGGTCGGCCAAGGCTGGCGACAACCCGGCCAAGGCCAGGACAAACGGTACGGCCCCCAGCAGTCGTCGAAGCATCTTCATCACTTGAACTGGACGTTGACGATGGTCGCGTTCTGGATCAGCACGTTGGAGCCGGAATTCTGGATCGCGGTCGGTATGCCCGCGGCATTGCTGAAAGCACCCCCATTCACGATATTGCTGCCGGACAGCGTATTGGTCGCGGCATTGTCCGCGACCGTGCCATGCAGGCGCATGTCGCTGACCACCACTTCAGCGCCGCCTCGAATCTCTCCCAGTTTGTCGCTGGCGACGGGCTTGCCGAAACCGGCCAAAGCGCCGCGCTGACTGGATAGCGCTCCTGTTGCAGGAGCAAGGTCCGGTGCCGTCGCGCTGGTCGGCGCGGCGATTCCGGCGTTGGACGCAACCGGCGCAGCGGGGGGGCCGGAGGGTTGCGGTTCGGCCAAGGCCTGCAAGCCTGGCCAAAGCAGGATTGCTGTCGACACAGCCCCGACAGCGGTTCTGACCGATCGCATGGTATTGCCTCCTTTGGTCTCTGGCCGCCCTTCCCATCCTGCGAGCGTGATCAGAGACGGCTGGACGTCCGTCAAGCGGACATCGCGCGGCGCACGCTGCGCGATGTCCCTCTTTCGGCTCGAAGCGGTGGCGCCAGCGCGGCGCGAAGCGGGCCATCCTCCCGCCTCGCGTTGCAGGCGCGCCTGGCTTACTTGCCGACGGTCAGGTTGGCCTGAACGGTGACCGCCTGTTGCACCAGCGAGGCCAAGCCGCTGTTCTGGCTGATGACCATCACGCCGGCTGCATTCTGGGCGGTGCCAGTCATGGCGTTGTGCATATCGAAAGTGCCGGCATTCAGGGTGTTCGAGCCACCCGCACCACCCGCACCGCCAACCGCACCGTTGCCGGTACCGCCATTGCCAACGCCGCCGGTACCGCCGGTTGCGCCAACCGCGCCGTTGCCAGCCGTTGCGCTACCATTGCTGGCAGAGGTCGAGGAACCGCCGTTGCTCGCGCTGCCGCCAGCACCTCCCGCGCCACCGGTACCCGTGCCTGCGCCGCCGGCTGCGACCGAGGTACCGCCTGTGCCCGCGCCGCCAGCACCGCCTGTGCCCGAGCCTGCGCCGCCGTTGCCTGCAGCGGCGGCAGCAGTGCTGTTACCGCCCGTGCCACCAGTTGCACCAGAGGTGCCGCCAGCGGTACTGACTGCACCGCCGGTGCCTGCGCCACCCGCACCTGCGGTGGTGGAGCCACTAGTGTCGTTACCGCCGCCATTGGCGCTGCCGCCAGTCGCACTCGTGCCGCCACCCACGCCGACGCTGGCGCCAAGCGAACCGCCGGCCGCGCTGGCAGCGCCGCCGCCCGCACCGCCCTTCGACGCGTAGCTGTTGGCATACGGATCGCCGCCGATACCCTTGGCGCTTCCACCATAGCCGCCCACGCCTACGCTGGCGCTGAGGGCGCCGCCGCCCTTACCCGTGCCGTTGCCGCCGTTGCCGCCATCGCCGGCCCAGGAGCCGCCATTGGAGGCTGCGCCCGCGGTTGCGCTGCCATTAGTGGCGCTGCCGCCGCTGCCGCCGTTACCGCCGTTGCCGCCGTTTCCGCCTACGCCTCTGCCGCCATAACCGGCACCGCCCTTGCCACCGCTACCACCATTGGCATCGCCCCAGTTCTTCACGGTGTTGCCAATGTCATGAATTCGGATATTGGTGACGGCGCCCTCCAGCTTGCTGATGGCAATTGCCTTGCTGGTGTTAAAGGAATTCTGGAAAACCTTCGAGTGGCTGGAAACTTCGTTCGCGGTTGGTCCGGAGTTGCCGCTCTGGGTGGAACTCGCCGAGGCAGTCAGCGAATTGCTGCCATTGGCCTTCTGGTTGCATGATTTGTCACTGTCACCGCATGGGTTCGCCATCGCGAGCCCGCTGAGTCCGAAGGCGAGGACCGCAGCGGATGCAAGTAGAGTCTTGTTCATAAGTAAGCTCCCAGGAGATTTTTACAGCGGCTCAGCCTCCGGCCGGCGCTCAAGTCCGGAACGACGGCTGGAGGTTCAGGTCCGGCACCCTGCCAAACCAGACTCCCCCTGCGCATAATCGGTGCCAGCTTCGCCACCTGCGGCGCCAACTCCTTGTATTACAAGGCCTGCCCGGCACTCTGGCGGGAACTTTCCGCAGCTTTGCGTGATCATCGCTGCCGTCGCCGCTGTGCACGGCAAGCGACATGTCACACGGCTGTGACACGGCCACTCCCAGCCCACCTGGGGGGGGGCCGGAGTGGTCGGAAAACGCCTTAGTTTTCAGTGCTTTATGCGGGCGCTCACGATTTTCCCGAGGCGCGGCCTTACGTATCGGGACTGAAACACGACACCGAGGGTGCCGTCACCGCCGCCCGTGCGGGGCATCCCACATTGCTGCAGCGGCGCCCCGATGTCATGTTCTCGCCGCCCGGCCTAAACCCGCTCCACCGCACCGGCGTTGTCCGCCCCTGCAATGCATGCAGCGGCGCCGAACCGACTTCACCCGCACGGCGCAATCGGCCAAGGAACCTTGGCGGAAACGGGATGCGTCGCTGCAACACTGCGCCGGCGGCGTTGTCCCGCAAGCGCCACTGCGGCTATCCATGCTAGGCTCTATGTCTGATTTAAAGTACATTAGAGGCATTACAGACTTGTCATCTCTCCACAAGGGAAACCATGAGTGAAGCCGTCGTTCCCCTGTATCACCAGATTTACGTGGTATTGCGCCAGCAGATCGTGGAAGGCCGCTTCGGCCAGGGCCCCTTGCCGGGCGAGATCGACCTGGCCAAGCAGTTCCACGCCTCGCGCGTGACCATGCGGCGCGTGTTCGACCGCTTGGTGCAAGAGGGCCTGGTGCGCCGCCACCGCGGGCTTGGCACCTTCGTCAATCCGCATCCGGTGCGTCCGGCGGCGGTTGCCGGCGAGGAACGCGGCACCAGCCTGCTCGACAACATCATCGACATGGGCCAGAAGACGTCGGTGAAGGTGATCTCGATCGACGAAGTCCATGCCACGCCCGACGTGGCCGAATCGCTGCAGATCGAGCCGGGCGATCCGGTGGTGAAGATCGTGCGCGTGCGCCACTACCGCAACCGCCCGCTGTCGCATATCACGGTCTACCTGCCCGCCGACCTGGGCCGGCCGATCACGCGCCAGTCCCTGGAAGAGCGGCCGGTGCTGCGGCTGCTGGAGGCCGGCGGCGTAAAGCTGGGCCGTGCCAGCCAGGTGCTGTCCGCGCGCCTGGCCGACGTGGTGGTGGCGCCGCTGCTGGACGTGCCGGTAGGCGGCGCGCTGCTGGCGGTGCGCCGCGTGGTCAAGGACGAGGCCGGGCGCCCGGTGCAGCTGCTGCTCGGCCAGTACCGCCCGGACCGCTATGAGTACCGCATGGAGTTGTCGCCGGCCGGCGTGGACAGCGCCAACGTCTGGGTGGAAAGCGAGTCCCGCCCGGGCCTGCGCGACTGACCCCGCGGACCGCCGCCAACTTCCCGCAGGCGGCGCTGCCAGGGATGCGCCACGTAACGTTCCGGGCGATACTGCGCATCTCTGATCACATCAAGCGAGGAGCCGTCGCCATGCCAGTGTTCCGCCTGGTCCCGTCCAGCCCGACCCGTTTACCTTCGATCCCCCGCCGCGCCGCGGTGCAGCGCCTGGCCATGGCCAGCCTGGCCGCGTGCGCGCTGGCCCTGCCGCTGTCCGCCGCCGCCCAGGGGCAACCCCAGGTGGCCGGCGGCAAGCCGATCCGGATCCTGGTGGGTGCGCCCGCCGGCGGCACCACCGACACGCTGGCACGCACCATCGCCCAGGAAATGTCCCAGGAGCTCGGCCAGCCGGTGGTGGTCGAGAACCGCCCCGGCGCCGGCGGCAATATCGCCGCCGACCTGGTCGCCAAGAGCGCGCCGGACGGCAGCACGCTGCTGATGAGCTTCACCAGCCACACCATCAACGCCACGCTGTACAAGAAGCTGCCGTTCGACCCGGTGCAGGACTTCACCCCGATCACGCTGGTGGCCACCGTGCCGAGCGTGCTGGTGGCCACGCCAAAGCTGTCGGCCAGCAATGTGCCCGAGCTGATCCGCCTGGCGCGTTCCGAACCGGGCAAGCTGAACTTTGCCATCGGCTCGGTGGGCTCGTCGCTGCACATGGCCGGCGACATGTTCAAGATGATGACCGGCACCTACATCGTCAACATTCCGTACAAGGGCACCTCGCCCGCGCTGACCGACGTGCTGGCGGGCCAGTGCGACCTGATGTTCGCCAGCACCATCAACGTGCTGCCGCATGTGCGCGCGGGCAAGCTCAAGGTGCTGGGCGTGACCAGCCCCGCGCCGCTGCCGCAGTTCCCGGGCGCGGCGCCGATCGGCGCCACCGTGAAGGGGTTCGAGTCGAGCGCATGGTTCGGCCTGTTCGGTCCGGCCGGCATGCCGCACGAAGTCACGCAGGCGCTGTACCAGGCCGCGCGCAAGGGGCTGGAAACGCCCGCCGTGCGCAAACGCCTGGAGAACGACGGCGCGCAGCCGATGGGCACGCCGCCCGACGCCTTCGCCGCGTTCGTGAAGCAGGACGTCAGGCGCTGGGCCGCCGTGGTCAAGTATTCGGGAGCCTCGCCGGAATGAGCCACACCCCCGCCACGCTGGCGCAGAAGCTGGTGGCGCGCGCCGCCGGGCTGGCGCATGCGGAGATCGGCACGGTGGTGATCTGCCGGGTCGACCTGGCGATGTCGCACGACTCCAGCGGCCCGCGCCGCGTGGCGCCGCTATTGGAAGAGCTTGGCACCGGGGTCTGGGACCCGTCGCGCTACGTGGTGGTGACCGACCATTTCGTGCCGGGCGGCGATGCCCAGGCCGAGTCGATCCTGCGCTTCACGCGCGACTGGACGCGCCAGTCCGGCGCCCACTTCATCGACGCCGAAGGCATCTGCCATGTGGTGCTGCCCGAGCGCGGCCATGTGCTGCCGGGCCGCCTGATTGTCGGCGGCGACAGCCACAGCCCCACCGGCGGCGCCTTCGGCGCCTATATGTTCGGCGTGGGCGCGACCGAGATGGCCGGCGTGCTGGCCACCGGCGAGATCTGGCTGCGCGTGCCCCATACCATCCGGCTGCAATGGGACGGCCAGCTTGCACCGGGCGTCTGCGCCAAGGACATGATGCTGTTCCTGTGTGCCACGCTCGGCATGGGCGGTGGCCGCTATGAGGCGCTGGAGTACACCGGCAGCGCCGTCGCCGCGCTGCCGATGCAGGAGCGCATGACGCTGGCCAATATGAGCGCCGAGCTGGGCGCGCAGACCGGCCTGGTGGCGCCCGACGCGGTCACGCTCGGCTGGCTGGCCGAGGCCGGCGTGCCGGCGCAGACGCTGGCCGCGATCGACCTCGCCCACTGGTGCACCAACCCCGATGCGCCGGTGCTGGCCACCCACCGCTTCGACGCCGCGACACTGGTGCCGCAGGTGGCGGCGCCGCACTCTCCGGCCAACAGCGCGCCGGTTGGGCAGGCCGCCGGCGAGCCCGTGCAGATCGCCTACCTGGGTGCCTGCACCGGCGCCAAGCTGGAAGACCTGCGCATGGCCGCGCGCGTGCTGCGCGGGCGCCACGTGGCAGCGGGCGTGACGCTGCAGGTGGCGCCGGCCTCGCGCCGCGACCAGCTGCTGGCCGAGCAGGAGGGCACGCTTGGCATCCTGACCGACGCCGGCGCCACGCTGCTGCCCAACGCCTGCGGCGCCTGCGCCGGCTATGGCGCGGCGCGCTTCCCGGCGGGCAGCCGCGCGATTGCGTCGACGGCGCGCAACTTCTCCGGCCGCATGGGCGACGCCGGCAGCGCGGTGTGGCTGGGCTCGCCGATGACCGTGGCTGCCAGCGCCGTCACCGGCCGCATCACCGATCCGCGCACCCTGCTGGCCTAGCGCCGCGGGCCAGACTATTGCCCGCCTGGCGGGCCAGACTGTTTGCATGACTTCCCCTTCCGCCCCCGCCCCCGCCGCAGCCGGCCGCCTCTGGCGCTTCGGCGACAACGTCGACACCGATGCCATGGCGCCAGCCGTGCTGATGAAATCGCCCTTGCCGGTGCTGGCCCGGCATTGCCTGGCCTCGCTGCGCCCGGAGTTCCCCGGCAGCGTGCGCCCCGGCGACGTGCTGGTGGCGGGCGCTAACTTCGGCATCGGCTCCTCGCGCGAGCAGGCGCCGCAGGCGCTGCGCGAGCTGGGCGTGGGCGCCGTGGTGGCGCAGTCCTTCGGCGGGCTGTTCTATCGCAATGCCATCAACCTGGGCCTGCCGGTGCTGGTCTGCGCCGACACCAGCCGCCTGGCCGACGGCGCGCACACGGTGCTGGACCTGGCGACGGCACAGCTGCGCCTGGACGACGGCAGCCTGGTCGCGTGCGAGCCCATCCCCGACTTCCTGCGCGCGATCCTGGCCGCCGGCGGGCTGGTGCCGCACCTGAAGGCACGCCTGGGCAAGGGCCAGGCGGGACAAGGGCTGAGCGAACCTCAGCGCGGCGGCGGCGCCGCCGCCGCGCGCAGCAGGGCCAGCGCCTCTTCGTCGCTGGTCTGGGAGAAATCCAGGTAGAAGGCGCCAACCGCGCCGAAACTGGGTGGCGTGTTCAGGCAGATCACCTCGTCGGCCGCGGCCGACAGGCTGGCCAGCCCCTCCTCCGACCCCACCGGCGTGGCCGCCACCACACGCGCCGCCCCGGCCATGCGCACGCCTTCAAGCGCGGCGCGCATGGTGGCGCCGGTGGCCACGCCGTCATCGACCACGATCACCGTGCGCCCGGCGCACGCCGGCACCGGCGCACCGCCGCGATAGCGCTGCTGGCGCCGCGCGATCTCGTCGAGCTGGCGGCCGCGCTCGGCATCGAAGCTGCCGCTTTCCACGGCGCGGCGCGCCCAAGGATCGTCATTGACCACCGTGTGCGGGCCGCCGCCGCCGGCATCGCCCTCTACCACCGCGCCCAGCGCCAGCTCGGGATAGCCGGCAGCGCCGATCTTGCGCACCAGCAGCACGTCCAGCTGCGCGTCGAGCGCGCGCACCACCTCGAACGCCACCGGCACCCCGCCGCGCGGCAGCGCCAGCACCAGCGCGGGCTGGCCCAGCTGTGCGGCGCTGAAACCCAGCTCGGCCAGGCGGCGGCCCAGGTACAGGCCAGCCTCGCGGCGATCGGCAAAGCATGGTGGCAACGACATGGCACGCTCCGGAAAGTAGGCGGCACTCAGGCCGCGCTGTCCGCAAGGCAAGCGGCGCAGGCAACCCTCAGCCAATATAGACCCTGCCGCGGACGGCGTTGGCGCAAGTCGCCGGCGGCACCCAGGCGCGGGCAACACCGGGCAAGTCGCCTCGATTGGGCGCGATTGCGCAACAGTGTGTTCAGGCTGGGGTGGCTGACTGCGCCGCGCTGCAGCATTAGGATGGCTGCACGCGTTGACAACGCCGATCCGCAGTTGCCGGGTGCAGTGCCCGGCCCTTGAGAATGAGCCTGACATGACTTCGCCATCCAACACCCGCGCCCAGCTTGCGCGCCCCGACCACCAATCCGCCCCCGAAGCCGGCCCCCTGGCCGCGCCCGACATCCCGTTCGGCTCGCTGGAAGCCGCGGCAATGGCCGAGCTGCCATACACCTTCCGCCCGGCCGGCACCTGCACCCGCTACTACAACGAGTTCTTCGGCTGATCCGCGGGCGGCTCGCCCGGCCCCATCACGGTCTCGCATAGCGCGGCCAGCCGCGCTGCCATGTCGCGCGCCGCGGCCGGCAGGTCCGGCTGCGCGTGCAGGCTGAGCTCGACGTCGGGCACCGCGGCGGGCCAGCCGTCGTCCTCCAGCACCTGGTGCTGGGCCGTGGCCAGGCGCCGCGGCAGCAGCGTCACGCCCAGGCCGTCGGCCACCGCGGCCAGGATACTGGCCAGGCTGGCACTGACAAAGGCCACACGCCAGCGCCGTCCGCCGGCGTCGAGCGCATGCGTCATCTCGCCGCGGTACAGCCCGCCCACCGGAAACGCCACCAGCGGCACCGGGTCGCGCGCCACCGCCGGACGGCTGCGGCTGTCGATCCAGCACAGGGGCTCGGGCCAGCTGGCCAGCCCCGGCGCTTGGCCGACCCGCTGCTTGACCAGCACCAGGTCCAGTTCCCGGTCCTGGAAACGCTGCCACAGCTCATGGCTCATGCCGCTGGTCACCTCCAGCCGCATGCCCGGCCAGTCATCGGCAAACCCGGCCAGCACCGGCGTCAGCGGCCGCGCGGCAAAGTCCTCGGGCACGCCGATACGGATCTCGCCCTGGCCGGCGCTCTGGCGCAGCTGCCCCACCGCCTCGGCCATCAGCTGCTGCAGGCGGCGCGCGTAGCCCAGCAGGCGCTCGCCCTCGGGCGTGGTGGTGACATAGCGGCCGCCGCGGTCCAGCAGCACGCAGCCGAGCTGGTCTTCCAGCCGGCGCACCTGCTGGCTGACCGTTGACTGGGTCAGGTGCACGCGCTGCGCGGCGCGGGTAAAACTGCCGCTTTCCGCCACGGCGACAAAGCTCTGCAGCAGCACGGGATCGAGGCGAGGGTCCTGCATGGCCGGTTATCCATTGGTTTTTCCACTGCCGGCGATTTCATCATTTAATTTCCCAATTACCAAGCCCCGGCGTACAGTTGGCACGCTGCCCCGGCCCGCGCCCTACAGCCGCCGGGAACGCCCCTCAAAGACCCATGCCGCCCTGCTCGCGAGCATGCACTCACTTTTTTGCCAACCATGACCACTCACCAGGAATTCATGCGCGAGGCGGTTCGCCTTGCCGCGGCCAACCGTGACCGTGGCGCGCGCCCCTTCGGCGCCGTGCTGGTGCTCGATGGCGAGGCCGTCGCCACCGGCGTCAACGACATCGTCCACAGCCACGACCCCACCACCCATGCCGAGATGGAGGCGGTGCGCGCCGCCGCGCGCAAGCTGGGCCGCCCCGACCTGCGCGGCAGCGTGGTCTACGCCAGCGGGCACCCCTGCCCAATGTGCCTGGCGGCGATGACCATGGCCGGCGTGCAGGCGGTGTACTACGCCTTCGACAACCACGATGCCGCGCCCTATGGCATGTCGAGCGAGGCCGCCTACCAGGCGCTGCGCCTGTCGCTGAACCCGCCGCCGCTGCCGCTCACGCGGGTGCCGGTCGATCTCTCTGCCGCGCAGCTCTACGGCCCGCGCACGCCCCGTGGCTGAGGGTGTGCGCGGCGCCACCGGCAGTGCGGCCAGCACCACCCCGCGCTGGCTGGTGCTGGCCGCGGTTGCCGGCATCGGCCTGAACCTGCGGCCGTTCCTGACCGCGGTGGGGCCGCTGGCCCCGGCCATCCGCACCGGCACCGGCCTCAGCTACCAGGGCATGGCCTGGCTGACCTTGCTGCCAATGCTGCTGATGGGCGTGGGCGCGTTCTTCGGGCCGGCCATCCGCGAGCGGCTGGGTGCGCGCACCGCGGTGCTGGGCGCGCTGGCCTTGCTGGGCGCCGGCTGCGCGCTGCGGCTGGGCGTGGCGGACGGCACCTGGCTGATCGCCTCGGCCGCGCTGTGCGGGCTGGGCGTGGCCGTGGTGCAGGCCGCCTGCCCGGGCCTGGTCAAGCAGGAATTCCCGGGGCGCGTGGCGCCGGTGATGGGGCTGTACTCCGCCGCGCTGATGGGCGGCGGCGCGCTCGGCGCGCAGCTGTCGCCCTACGTGACGGCGCTGGCCGGCAGCTGGCGCGATGCGCTGGCGCTGTGGGCCGTGCCTGCGCTGGCAGCATTGGCGCTGGCCTGGGTGGCGCTGCCGCGCGCCGCGGCGCGCGGCCCCGGGGTGCCGGCAAGCCGCCCGGCGGGGGCAACGCGCGCGCTGTTGCGGCGTCCGCGCACCTGGCTGCTGATGGCCTGCTTTGGCGTGATGAACGGCGGCTATGCGTCGCTGGTGGCGTGGCTCGCGCCGTTCTACCAGGACCACGGCTGGAGCGCTTCGGCCAGCGGGTCGCTGGTGGCGCTGATGGCGGTGGCGCAGGCCGCCGCGGCGCTGCTGCTGCCGGTGCTGGCCGCGCGCACCCTGGACCGCCGCGCCTGGATGGCGCTGGCGCTGGCCATGCAGGTGGCGGGCTTCGGCGGACTGGCGCTGTGGCCCGATGCCGCGCCGCACGCGTGGGCCGTGATCGGCGGCGCCGGCCTGGGTGGCTGCTTTGCCTTGTACCTGGTGGTGGCGCTGGACCACCTGCCGGACCCCGACAGCGCCGGCGCGCTGAGCGCCCTGATGCAGGGCGGCGGCTTCCTGCTGGCGTCGCTGGCGCCCTGGATCACCGCCATGCTGCACGAACGCACCGGCGACTTCGCCGCCGGCTGGTGGTACCACCTGGCCTGCGCCGCGCTGGTGGGCGTGCTGACCATGCGCCTGGACCCGGCGCGCTATGGCGTGTCCCTTGCGCTGCCGCCCGTGCGCGCAGTCGCGCCTCAGTAAGTCTTGTAGGGCAGGAACTTGCCCGACATCTCGATGCGCACCCGGTCCCCGTTGGGATCGGGCTCGCGCTGCAGGTCCATGCGGAAGTCGATCGCGCTCATGATGCCGTCGCCAAACTCTTCATGGATCAGCGCCTTGAACGTGGTGCCGTACACGCTGATGAGTTCGTAGAAGCGGTAGATCAGCGGATCGGCCGGCACCTGCGTCGGCAGCGAGCCCTTGTACGGCACCTCGCGCAGCCAGGGCTCGGCCTCGGGCGGCAGCCCGAACACCTCCACCACCGCGCGCGCGCCGGCGGCGTCGAATGCCATCTGGCCCAGGCACGCCGCGGTTGTCCATTCCTTGCTGCGGCCGACGCGTTCGGCCACCTGCGCCCAGGTAATGCCGCGGGTGACCTTGGCTTCAATGATGAGGTCGGTGACGTCGCTGCGGTTCATGCTGACTCCATGACAGTGGTAGGTTGGATGGAACCACTCGGACTGCCACGGCGGCAGGGTGGTCATACCACCCCGGCGTCAGCCCATGTCAGCGTGTCAGGGCCGTATCGACGATGGCCGCGGCATCCGCGGGCGCCATCTCCTGCGGCAGCGCAAACAACGCCGCGGCGGGCGGCGACAGACCCTGCAGCCATTGCAGGGCAAGCACGATGAGCATGACCGGCATGACGCCTCCTTCAAGCACACGAGGCCACTTCCGACTGGTATAGCCCATGGCGCAAGCTTCATGCCATTTCCGCCCCACAGAATTGCGCGCCTGAAGGCCCGTGACGGCACCATGATGGCGCCGTGACGCTGCCAGTGCGCCCCCCGCCGGGCCATGCCGAGGCATCGCGCACCGTCGCGGCGTACCCGTTTCTGCGTGCCCGGCCAAGCCGCCCACAAAGGGTGCAGCGCCCGCGCCGGGGCCTGTTGCCTTGCGAGAATTATTTCCGGTGTAACGTCACATTACCTCCGACCCGGCGCACGCACACCACGCCATGGGCCTGCCGCCATGCGCGCAACGCCTTGATACGCAAGGGCTTCCGGGATGCCGCGCGCCCGGCGCAGGCCTGTGCCAGCAGGACAACCCCATGTGAGACAGCCTTACAAGTGCAAGCACGCGGTGCGGGGCCGGCTCGCTACATTGAAGCCGTGTCCAACGCGAACCCGCCAGGAGCCAATATGAAACGCGCCCTCTCGCTGGTAGTGCTGCTGTCCACCACGGCCGCCCTGCTGTCCGCCTGCATCGTAGTGCCACCGCGCGGCGGCCCGCCGCCGCGCTACCACCACTACGACCGCTATTGATCGATCCAACCGCTTCCAACCGCCCCAAGGAGAATCCACATGAAACGCCAGCTCCTGCTTGCCGCAGCCGTCCTCGCCACGGGCGGCGCCTTCGGACTGACCGCCCCCGCCGAGGCCCATCCGGTGGTGGTCGCCCACGGCTATGGCCATCCGCCCCCGCCGCCGCGCTATGAGCCGCACCCCGCCGCGCGCCGCGGCCAGGTCTGGGTGCCGGGCCACTGGGCCGCCACCGGCGGGCGCTACGACTGGCGCGGCGGCGACTGGAAGGCGCAGCGTGCAGGCTACCGTTATGTGCCCGAGCGCTGGGTGCGCGGCCCGCACGGCTGGGTCATGCGCCCCGGCCACTGGGCCCGCTGACGCCTCCGCGGGCGGACCTGCCGCCTGCCCTCCCGGCAGGCGGTGGCAAGCCCGGTGCAGGCCGGTGCAGCCGGCGCCGCAGGGCTCATCCCGAGGTGGGAGACGCCTCTCATCCAGAAGCACTAGGCCATGCGCCCGACCTGCCTGAAAATCAGGCAGGCCTATTTCAAAAACACATATGAAACCGGCGTTTCATGATTGGAGCAATCGGCCGCAGATATATTACCGATACCCCACGATGGGGTTAAGAACACTACTTCCAGGGGGTGCCGATAATGCTATCTGTTTCAATGCTGCAACCAAATTAAATTCGGATGTCACATCCATGAAACCTCTTGGACCCCGCATCAGCGCGGCGTTTGCGGAACCTGGACCGGCGCGTTTGGGTGATTTTTGAAAGGATTATGTATGTCCTTTCATTCCCACCCCTACTCGTCCCAAACCAGCCTGCTTGCATTCCATTCAATCAGCCCATAAGATGAATTTAAGCCGATTTAGGAGCGAGAATCTTTCGGGTTCGGGTTCGGGTCAACCTTCCAGCCGCCGACAAGTTCCATCCAGAAGAACGGGACTGCGGGAGCATGGAAGCATGGGGGTCAGACAAGCAGCCAGTCGCCGCGGGTGACTGCTGTCCTGCAATGCCCCTCCATACGCAAAGCGCCCCGCAGTCCGCTCCCGAGTAACGGGGAGTGAAGACAATGAATGCGTTGCTGATCGAGGAGCATCCACTGCTCCGGCTCGGGCTGTTGCAGATGCTTGAGAACATCCAGGGGTCCGCCCAGGTTGCCGCCATTGCGCCCGCGGACATCGCCAGGCTGGACACCCGGCACCACAATGCAGACCTGCTGGTATTCGGCATGCCCGCCGATGTGGGGTCTGGCTGGCCGCAGCTCGAACAGGCCCGCGAAGCGCTGTCGCCACAGCGCATCCTGATCCTGGCAGACATATTGCCGTTGCATGTGCCCAACGCGGACAGCGCACGCGGCGTATGCGGCTGCCTGCCGAAATCCGCTTCGCTGGCGGTGATCGAGGCGGCCATCCGGCTGGCAGTGTCAGGCGTGCAGGGGCTGCTGTTCTCGGCCGAGACCGGCTCCATGCCGTCGGCGTCGCGCTCGGCCATGCCGGCGGTGCAGTCGCTGGCCTCGGCCGCGCCGCTGCCGCTGAGCACTGCGCACGCGCTCACAGGCGAGCAACTGTCGCTGGTGGCATGCGCCGGCACGCCTGGTGCCGCACGCACCACCGTGGCGGTGCGCGACCTCACCTGCCTGCGGCCGGGGCAGCCGCTGTCGGCCCCGGCTGCCACCAGCGCAGCGCCGCTGGTCGAGGAAGAGCCCAGCTACGACGAAGCCGAAATGCTGAAGATCACGCCGCGCCAGTACGAGGTGCTGGTGCTGCTGGCACGCGGCTACCCGATCAAGACCGTCAGCCGCATGCTCAATATCTCGGTGGCCACGGTCAAGAGTCACGCCTGCACGCTGTACCAGCGCCTGAAGGTACGCAACAAGGGCGAGGCCGTCTATGCCGCCCTGCAACGTGGCGCGACGCTCGAGTGGGTCAGCGGCGATGAACGCTTCACGCGCGGCAGCACCGCGCGCCCGGTGGTTGCATCCCGCACCAGCGACGCCGCGTTCCAGGCCGCCAGCCCGGTGCTGTAATTCAGGACCCTGCGCCGCGCCCGCATCAGACGGGCCGGCGCAGGTGTCTGCCACTGCCGAACATTGGAGGGGTCACCATGCCGGCAAGCTCTTTCCTGCCCACCGTTTCGGTGTGCATCTCCACGTGCGACCATCCCGAGCAGCTGCGGCACACGCTGCAATCGGTCGCTGATTCCACCATGCCGGCGCACCAGCTCATCATCACCGACGACAGCAGCGGCTACGACACGCGCGAGATGATGCGCCGGGACTATCCGGACATCACCTACCTGGAAGGCCCGCGCCGCTCCAGGGCCGCCAACCGCAACCGCGCCCTGCGCGCGGCCACCGGCTCGCACGTACTATTCATGGATGACCAGACGCTGCTGGGCGCAACCTTCCTGCAGCAGATGACCGAGTCCGTTGCCGACGACCATCTCCGGCGGGCCACTGCCGGCTGCGCGACGCCGCTCATCCTGACCGGGACCGAGGTCTGCCAGGGGCGGCGCGGCGTTCCGCGCAAGCCGGCGTTCCTGGGCCACCCGACGCTGGACTACCGCCGCGGCGAGCGCCTGTGCTCGGTGCTGTTGCACAGCGCGGTGTTCCCGCGCGAGCTGTTCGAGAACCTGTCGTTCGACGAGCACCTTGCCGTCGGCTACGACGATCTGGAACTGGCCGGCCGCGCGGTGCAGGAATTCGGCTACCGCATCGAGATGGTCCCGAGCGCAGTCAACCAGCGCTTGCCGTCGGTGTCGGCCGACCGGCCGTGCCCCGCCAGCGACGCCTCACGGCTGTATGTGGCCTGCCGGCGCTATGACCATGGCCCGCAGCACCCGCTGAAGACGGCAATGTTCCTGCTGTTGGCCCTGCCGCACGACCTTGCGCACCATCTGCGCGCAGCCGGCCTGCGCGGCGCCGGCACCTTCTATGACACCGCGACTTGCCTGTGGCAGCTGCTGCGCGGCCCGCGACCAGCCGGGCGCCAGGGTGCCGCCGGTCTTAGCGCACCGCTGCCGCGCGACTGACAAGCGCACAGGCCCGGGGAGCGTACCCATTTCTGCGCTGCCCGCCCACGCGTGTGCGGCGACGCACCTACTCGAGGGGTGAGGCGGCCAACGCCGCGCTGGAATGGTTCAGCGTAGACGAGTGCACGACACGCAGCGTGCGCTTCTGCGGCGGCAACCCCGCACGGCGCGAGGCGGTCAGCCGCCTGCCAAACGGCCGGCGCGGCGTTCTGCCCGGGCACGGCAGGTGCCAGCCCGATACGGCCCCTTGCACAAGTGGGGGTGCATCGGCCACAACTGCCCCGGCGCGTCCACGCACGCGGTGTTGCGCTAACCTCCTCCCTCAGTGCTCTCGTCGCGCCTGCGCTTCCCACGTCGCCATCGATAACGCCGCAGGATCTCGGCGACGGCAGCGTACCCGTTTCTGCGCGCTCTCATTCGCCTGCAATCCACGTTCGGCAGCACACGTAGCCCGATTGCCTCAGACCACGTAAACACGATAGCCTTTTAGGGAAGCGGATTCACACGGCACACGGTGCTGTATGAAGCGGCGGCGGCCAACGGCATGACAGCCAGTCGCCCCCTGGCGCCCGCGCCGTGCAATTTGCCAGACCGCAATGCTTTCCGACGGACGCTCGGTTAGGCAGGGACAAAAGCTTAGGGCATTGAGACCATGCGGTTATACACAATTGTCACCGTCGTCGGCGGCTCGTAATCCTCGCAGTGTCTTCGCAGCGACATGAACTTCTTTGAGGCCAAGCCAAATCGTCTTCACGCCGGGCTCGCCATCGCTCTTGCGGCCAAGGAACCCGCCAAGGCGTGCAATCAGGCGAAGCACCTCGTTCAGAGTTGGCTTGGCCGGCTGCTTGACACTGGTCAAAAGGTAGGCGCCGCGTATTTCATCCGGGTCGAAGAACAACTCAGCGTCCAGATCGGGGCAAGTGCGTCCGAGGCGCATCAGATGCGCTATACGCCAGGCGACGACCATGAACATCGCCAAGGCGCGCTCAAGGCGTTCAATCGCCGACAACTGGAGCGCTTCGACGCGGCAGGCGTTCTTCAAGATGTTGAACAGCAACTCGATTTCCCAACGCGCCCGGTACCGGTCGATGAGTTCGAGGGCCTCGTCCAGACTGCCCGCGACACGATTGGTCAGCAGGCGCCACTCAACTGGCTTGACGCCGGCCGGCGCATCAAACTCACGCGCGATGATGCTCGTCGCCGCAACTGTCTTGCCTTTGCCTGCCGGCAGCTCGACCCGCTGCACCCAGAGTTGCTGACGCGCGGTGCGCGCCTTCACGCCGTGCCTCGATCCCATCGTGAAAGCAATCTCGCCAACGGGCTTGCCACTGCCAGTACGCTGCCACAGCTTCTCGCCGTCCGGCAGGCAACGATTGTGCGCAGCATGTATCAGCCAGTCAGCAGGCGTGTCGAGTTCTTGCGCACGCAGCAGCAACGCCATCAGGTCGGCTTCGCGGTCGGCGACATAGACCAGGCGCGTGCCGGGCAACTCCGCGGCCATTTCGGCGATGCGCTCGTAACCTTCGATCCAACGCAGGCTTTCCTTGGGCCCGCCGCGCTTGCCGAATTTGTCCCGCTTCTCGCGCGCCCACATCCATGCGTCCAGCACGCCAAGCGGCTCGCGTTGCGGCGTGACGGCGTAGGTCGGGTCGGGTAAGGACACAGCGTTACCGCCGTGTCCTCCCCTAAGAACGAAACGTGCGAGTTTCCCCGCATTTCGCTCAAGCCTTTCAAAGCCCCGCTGCCGGAGCCGGTTTCACCACTGAGACTCGTCGACCACGCGCGACCCTGTGGCAGTCCGGGTGCAGCATCACCAGATTTCGGCTCGCGTCCGTGCCCCCATCGATCTCGCGCTCCAGGCGGAAGAGACGCCATCCACTGGATTTCGTGATCATCTGGCGACAAACGGGACACGCCCGCTCCTGATTCAGCCACAGCCGGATCAGCCGTATTCTCCCCTTGAGTGAGTCAAGCATCGTGAGACCTAACCGCTCCTCGAAGTAACTTTCCCACTGCGGGTCGAAGGGGTTGGCGGCGACCTTGATTCTGCAGTGCCGCCGGATCGGCGTGCTAGCGATGTCGTACAGCGTCAGGAGTTCAGGCTTTCCTGTGCTGAGCTTTTTGCCAGTCTCCGTACCAAAGACCCAGTGCCGGGCGCCGACAGTGCGGAAGTACTTCTGTCGCACCCAGTGTGCGCCTTTGTTCGGATGCCGGCGCCTTGCCCAGCGCCATAGACATAGCCAGATCGCTTGACTGACCTTGCTAAAGATACGTTTTGAGACGACGTGCCGGTAATACTTGCGCAGAAAGCGCTGAACGCTCGTTATGGCTGGCTTGATCAGCAGCTTGCCGCCATATTTGCGCACGTTCATGCCGAGGAAGTCGAACCCATCTTCGATATGCGTGACCCGGGTCTTCTCTGAAGATAGCGACAACCCCCGTTCCGCCAGAAACTGCTCAACCACAGGACGGACTTCATCGACCAGCACTTCACGAGTTGCGCCGGTTATGACAAAGTCGTCTGCGTACCGAATGATGTTGATTTTCGACACATTGCGACCGTGCCGGTAAAATTTCGCCTGCAGCGTTCGCTCCAGCCCGTCGAGCGTCAGGTTCATCAACGTGGGAGACACGATACCGCCTTGCGGGGTACCAGCCTCCGTTGAATGAAAGACATGGTTATGAAGGTAGCCAGCCTTCAACCATCTTTGCAATATCGCCTTGTCCGTAGGGACGTTGGCGACAAGCCAATCGTGCGAGATTTCGTCAAAGCAGCTGCGGATATCGGCCTCCAGGATCCACTTCGCCCGATCAGCGTTTGCGAGTACCACGAAACACTGCTCGATCGCGTCGTGCGTGGACCGGGCAGACCTGAATCCATATCAATTCCGGTCCGCCGTCGTTTCCGCGATGGGTTCCATAGCAAGCAGATGTAGCGCCTGCCATGCCCTGTCAACCATGCACGGAATTCCCAGCGGCCGCATCTTTTTCCCGTCGGCCTTGGGGACGCCTCAGCGGACGCGGCCGGTAGCCGCGCCGTTTGAGTGACAGCACTGCCTTGAGCTTCGCTCACGGAAGGATCGATACGCAGTGCCACCTCATGGTTGCCATCATCGATATTGGATAACTGTTCGTGCGATCAGGAGCACCGAATGGGTCAATTCAAGCCATTGACAAGCCTGCGAGCACTTCCGCCCAGGAACAATAGCGTTCGGATTTCCGCCGTTGCCGGGCCGGCCATGGCTGCGCTCGTCGCCGTTGGGACCAGTTCCGTTTCCCTGCTTCTCGCTCTGTCCTATGAGAAGGATGGACTGACCCGCGCTTTCTCCTGCGCTCCCCTGGTATTTCTCGGTGAGATCTCTTACTGCATATATCTGGTTCGACGCATCCTGCAATACCCGCTTTCATTCGCCAGACGCAGACCGCCCGAGCCAAGCCAGACGTGACAAGGTATTGAGTGAAAGGCAGGCTGCGGTATCTGCAAGAACGCGGTGGCGCAGCAGAATCCAGACAAATTCGGGCGCCAAGCTACCGAAAAAACCGGTGATGTGGCACCGAAATTCCAGGATGTGAAATGAATTCAGCTACCAGCCACCCAACCGGGAAAAAACTCGCGCTTGCGCCGGGTGTATTTCAGCAGCAGCTTGCTAAGAATGATGAGCATCAATTCAGGCGCTGTTTGTTGTTGTAGTAATCAATACATTCGCGAGGATATCCTCGCTGTCGCATTTCATTGATAACAAGCATCTCGTCATATGCGACCGACCTCATCTCTACCTGATGTTCGTCGGCGTAAAATACTAGATAATTGATGATATTAATGTGCAACCTGTTCTGCCCCACACTACCGCTGTTGTAAAGAGTAAAGCCGCCATTTTCTGTTTTAAACTGATGATGAGAGTGACCAATCATGTGGTTTGCGTCGAGAGAAAGCTTGGTGTCCGGGTAGATCCTCCTGTTTTCGATGGTGTGAGTAAACGTATAGCCTTCCCATTCTAATTTTTTCGGTAATTCTGCAATCTTCTCGCATCGATCAAAATTGGGTCGACAAAAATCAAAGAATCTCTTTGAGATATTGGGGCTGACGTAGTCGTTATTATTGAAATAGGCTTCATGATTTCCCTCAATGACACTGCAATTTGGCAGAGAGAAAACAAGGTCAACGCATTCATTGCTCCACGGCCCATAGTTCACTATATCACCTAGGCATATGTACCTGTCGGCGTGGCCGGCATCGGCCAGCATCTTTTCCAGTGCCGGCAGGTTGCCATGTATATCGCTAAAAATGATGGTTCTCACGATGGAGTACTAAGCCTGGGTGGGGTGGGTCGCACTCTTTTGCACACGAATTTACCAATCTGCGAGCGCACTCATAGATCCTCATAAATCAGCGGGACGAGCCGATTTCAGGTACCCTTGCTCACACATCTCTTTAATCGCGGAATTCGCGACGACAAGCTCTTTCCAGTAGCGAAGAATGGACAACTCTTTAATTTCGAATGCGGGCTCGATGCCTTTTAGATAAAAATCTGCAATCATTTTCGGCTCATTAAAGCCAGCGAGAGCGCGTGCGGCCGTTGTGCCCGAGCAACGTGCGTTAAACTCAAATACATAAGGGACTCCATCCTTCATTCGGAGTTGTACGTTGAGAGCGCCCACTGGTTTGACACCTGCGACCACCTTGGCAACCTCCTCCTCGATCCGCGGGGAATTTACTGAAAAGCATTTGTAGGTATCGCCATTTCGCAAAATACGGCGCATTATGATAGTCCCGACATGCCCCCCCTCCACCGACACGGTGCCGCAGGTATATTCATCGCCCTCGATGTACGCCTGGGCCACGAATCGATTAATCTGCACGGAAGGATCATTCTCAAGCATTCTGAAGGTCTTATCTTCTTTTATCAAAAAAACATCCTTCGAACGCGAGCCATTGACCTTGGGTTTCAAGATAAAGGGCAATGGCATCGGCAGGCTGCTGCCCGACGCGTAATTTGTGAGATCGACTGTATAGGGAACGGAAACGCCAAGTTCGCGCAATATGGTGAACGTAAGGAACTTGTCATCTGCAATTTCTACAGTCCTCGGACTACTGACAATCACCCGGGTTCCGATATCGGCAAAACGCTGAACGTTACGGGCAAGAAGGGACAACTCCGGATCAGATCCAGGGAACAGAAGCGCGCACTTTTCTTTCTCGCATATGTCAAGCAGCCGATCAATGAAGTTGGGGTCTTTGGCATACGGCACGATATAGGCAGCCGGGACAGCATACAAACCGGCACCCAGCGCCCCTCCATCGACGCCGACAATCCGGTAGTCGGTGTCGTACAGCGCCTTTACAATACTTTGGCCAACGCCACCGCCAAGCCCAGTGACGGCAATAGAGAGCGACTTTGTGTTCATGGGAGTATGCCCTTCCGCTGGGGATATCGGCCGCAGTTGCACCGTCTGGTTGTTCATAACTGGAAGTGATGCAGGATGCCTGGCCACCTGGTCGATCTGCCGCACGCGTGATGACATGGGCTGGCGTTGGCAGGGCGGTGGAGATACAGGATCCCAAAGTACGCCGACCGTGTCGGCAACTCCGTTCGGAACCGCACTAACGGGTGAGTCGTGGTGGCACCCGATCTGGACATCATTGACCTGCCGCACCTCAAGTGACGCCGTTATGGCCCGCGCTTCTGCCGCATTTGCCATTGCCTCACCGGCGCGAATGCTGCTGAGCTTCGCGGCAATGTTGCTTGCGACTATGCCTCCGGTGCTTTCCGTTGCCGTGGCCCATGTATGGCCATCTCCTTATACAGAACAGAACGTCAGGCCTTCAATCGCGAAGCGCCTGCAAAGTCTGAGCGGCGATCATCACTTGCTGCAGCCCGGTCCAGATAGCCTTGGCACCTGGCTCGCCATCACCTTTGCGGCCCAAGAAGCCACCGAGTCGCGCAATCAGGCGCAATACCTCGTTAAGCCGTGGGGGCCGATCAGGGACGCGCGTTTTCGTCAGTAGATAGGCACCGCGGATTTCGTCCGGATCGAAGAACAACGCGGCATCCAGATCCGGGCAGGTCCTGCCAAGCCGCATCAGGTGCGCGATGCGCCAGGCCACGATCATGAACAGAGCCAGCACACGCTCCAGTCGATCAATGGCCGACAGTTGCAGGGCTTCAATCCGGCAGCCATTCTTGAGCACATGGAAGAAGACTTCGACTTCCCAGCGCGCCCGGTACCAGTCACTGCGGCAACTCCATTGCCTCCCGATTGCTCAGCAAGCGCCACTCCACCGGCTTGACGCCTTTGGGCGCGTCGACTTCCCGGGCCATCAGACAGGTCACGCTGATCGCACCAGCCTTGCCCGCTGGCAGGTCCACGCGCTGTGCACGGATTTCCTGCTTCACCAGTCGCGCCTTCTGTCCGTGGCGAGCGGCCATGGTGAATTGGATCTCGCCCACGACCGCGCCGGCTGCCACCGTCTGCCAGAGCTTCTCACCCCCAGCCAAACTACGGTCGTGCTGAGCACGGATCATCCAATGCGCCGGCGTGCCCAACTCGTGAGCGCGTCGCATCAAGGACAGGATATCGGCCTCCCGGTCCGCCACATACACCAGACGTGTATGCGGCAGGCGCGACGCAATCTCAGCGATGCGCTCGTAGCCCTCGATCCAGCGCAGACTCGGTGGTGGATCGTTGGCGCGTGCGAGATAGCCGCCCAGTTGTGCGAGCTTGATGAGGCTGCGTGACAGGGCAGGCGCCTGTGCGGTGCGTGCCGTATCTTTGATGAGCTGATCAAGAAGCGTAACCTCGGTTTCGGTAAGCGCCACCCCCGGTGGGGCCTCTGGTGCAGATCGATTGATCTCAGTCAGCCAGAATACTCGCCAGGCAAGGATACAGAAGATAGCGATCAGGTTGGTCAACCGGCTGGCTGTACGCAACTGCGACTCTTCAGCCTTGCAGCCGGACTTCAGGTTCTTGTGAAACGTCTCTATTTTCCAGCGCATCGCGTACCAGTCGATCTTTTCGATAGCGTCGACACGTGAGTTCACCGACAGATCAGTTACTCATAAGTCAGTAATTTAAGCGACAGAGTTGGAACCTTGATTTTGGCGGCGTGTCTCATGCTGCATGAAACGAGACGGAAGAACATTGGCTCACAACACGCTGGAGGAGATGCGCATCCTCGCGGTCCAACGCATGGCCGAGGGAGACCATCCTGATGACGTTGCGGCGTCGTTTGGCATGCATCGTTCGTGGGCTTACAGGATGCGGGCACAGGCGCGGGGACGTGGTCGAGGTGTGCGGGTGTTGCGCTCGCGCAAGGGCACAGGTCGGCCGCGCAAGCTGACGCCCGCGCAGGAGTTGCAGGTGTTTCGCTGGATCAATGGCAAGAACCCGATGCAGTATGGATTCGACTTTGGGTTGTGGACGCGCAACCTGGTTCGTGATCTGTTGCAGCGAGAATTTGCCGTCACGCTCAGCCTGGCGTCGATCGGCACGATGCTCGCTCGCCTGAATCTGACGCCGCAAAAAATCGTTGGAACGTGCCTACCAGCGCAATCCGGAAGCAATCGATCGCTGGAAGCACGAAACCTATCCGGCCATTGCCAAGCAGGCTCGCGAAGAAAGCGCCGATATCTTCTTCTGGGACGAGTCCGGGTTCCGGGCAGACTCGGTGCAAGGAAGGACTTGGGCAAAGCGCGGCGAAACGCCTGTTGTCGAGCGGCCTGGGCAGCGGCAAGGCATGAGCGCGGCATCTGCGGTCAACGCCAAAGGGGCCTTCTGGTTTGCAACGTACAAAGGTGCGCTCAGTGGCGAATTGTTCGTGACGCTGCTCAAGAAGTTGATGTTCAAACGAAGGAAGCTGGTACATCTTGTCATCGACGGACTGCCCGCTCACAAGAAGTCCGTCGTCAAGGACTACGTTGCCAGCACCAACGGGAAACTGACGCTGCACTTCCTGCCAGGCTACGCACCGGACCTCAATCCGGACGAACTGGTGTGGAGTCACGTCAAGCGTACTGGAGTTGCCAGAAGCCCCTTGCGAAAGGGAGAAGAACTGGGGCCGAAAATTCATGAACAGCTCACTCAGATTGGACGCAACCCGAAACTCGTGCGCTCGTTCTTCAAGCATCCATCTGTCTCGTATATTTCTGACTTATGAGTAAGCAGCGCAAAGAAGGCCGCGATTGATCAACGCAATGGTCTTGACACGTGAGGAGATTTGAGCGGCCGCCGCCCTGCTTGCGCAGTTTTTTGCGCAAGCAGGGCGGCGGCCAACAGAGGATCTTTTTTCGATCCTCGCTTGGCTCTCATGCCCCTGTCCGATTTGTTCACTACGCTTTCCCAATATCTGCACACCGAGGTTTTTCACGATCTTGCCCGCCACCCCGAGCGTCCCGCCGCCATCACCCGTCAGCGCAAGCTCACCCTGCCGACACTGATCGCCTTCATGCTTGGCAACTTGCGCATGGGTGTACAAGCCGAACTCGATCAATTCTTCGCCGCGCTCGCCCGCCAGAACACCTTGTGCCGGTGCGTCAGTGAACAAGCCTTCGCTCAGGCTCGCAGCAAACTCAGCGGCGATGTCTTTGCTCACCTCAATGACTGGCTGCTTCAGCGCGTCTGCACCCATCTGCCGCGCTGGCATGGCTTCCGGCTGGTCGCCGCGGACGCCTCGCATCTGCGTTTTGCCATCCGCCACAGCCATCTCCCTCGAGCCGCCACCCGTGATCAACTCGCCTTCGGCCTGTACCTGCCCGGGACCGAGATCATGCTCGCCGCCTCACTGCACAGCGTGCACGAGAACGAGCGCCAGATCCTGTTCGAGCATCTGGACCGCCTGCAATCCGACGACTTGCTCTTGCTCGACCGCGGCTACCCCGCCCGCTGGCTGGTGGCCGTGCTCAACGAACGAAAAATCCCTTTCTGCATGCGCGCCGACGGCAGCGGCTTTACCGCCGTGCGACACTTCGTCCGCTCCGGCCGCGACGAGGCCATCGTCACGCTCCCGGCTCCAGCCCGCAATGACGCGCGCGACTATGAGTGTGCGGCTACCCCGCAGACCGTCCGGCTGATTCGGCAGATCTCGCCAGCCGGTAAGGTGCGCGTGCTCATAACCAATCTGCTCGACATGCACCGCTATCCGGCTGCCACCTTCCGCGATCTCTATCACCAGCGCTGGCGCCTGGAGGAGGCGTTTAAACGTCTCAAACACCGCATGGCACTCGAACACCTGTCCGGCCTCTCACAGTTGGCTGCCAGGCAGGACTTCGGCGCCAAAATCCTGAGCGACAACCTCCACGCCCTCTGCTGCCTTCGCGCCGCGCAGGAACATGACGTTGATCCGGACCATCGGATCAACCGTTCCTACGCCATCACCGCCCTCAAACCTGTCCTGTCAGCGGCGCTGCTCGGCCTGCGCTGGGCCAAGGCTGCTCTGAATGAAACCTTGGCCTTGATCGCAACACGTATCCATCGCGTGCGACCGGATCGCGCCAAGCCTCGACCGATAGCGGCCGCGTTCAGGTTGCCGGAATCAGGATCGACATCGGCAAACACAGGTACCACGCCCCCATTCACCACGCATGAGATGCTGGCAAGGAAAGTGCGCGGCGTGACTACCACTTCATCGCCCGCACCGATGCCAAGCGCTTTGAGCGCTGCATCAAGTGCCAGCGTGCCGTTGGCCAGTGCCACCGCATGCGGCACACCGCACCAGCCGGCAAACTCTTGTTCGAATTCGCGGCACTGCGAACCCGTCCAGTAGTTCACGCGGTTGGACAGCAACAACTGGTGCACGGCATCGGCCTCTTCGGCAGTGAAGCTGGGCCAAGGCGAGAACGGGGTGTCTAGTGTAGCGTTCTGTTCTTGATGGAACCTATATGAATTCGGCGTCTCCAATGCTCTACTGCGACACAGCGTGGAGAGAGCGAGTGCGAGTTGCCCCCGAGATCATGTTGACCGACGAGGAGCGAACCAAGTTGACGAGGCTGGTTCGGTCGAAGCTCACGAGCGTGAGGCTGGCGCAGCGCGCGCGCATCGTGCTGCTGGCCCCCAACGGAATGCAGAACAAGGACATCGCCGAGCAGTTGGGAATCGGACGCGTGCAGGTCTCGCGTTGGCGTACAGTCCATATCTGTCTACCTCTCTCGTCCTCCCCGCCGGGAAGCAGCCGCGGCTTGTTCAGGCGGTGGGCCGCGGCGCCTGCCGGCCCCGCTTCGACAGGCACGACCGCTTGCGCACGGTGATGCGGGTCTCGCCCGTCACCGGATCGGCATCGATCTGCCGGTAATGCCGCACTGTGCCGTCCTGCCACCGTGCCGCTATCGCGGCCTTGACCGGGTACAGCAGCCCGCGCGCATTGACAAAGACGAAGGCGCCGATGCCAAGCGCAGCCACCAGCACGATCTGCGGCGCCGGCCCGCGGATACGGATGCCCGCATTCAGCCACGCAACCGCCAGCCCCACCGCGCCACCCAGCAAGGTCTCGGACAGCGTGTGGTAGTGGCCGGACACCAGTTTCACCGCCATCGCCAGCGCCAGCGCCAGTCCCGCGAACCAGCCGATGCGTGCCACGCGCGGGCTCAGCGCCGAACCCAGCAGCATCAGCAGCACCGGATACGTCGCCGCGGTCAGCATGGCGTGGCCGCTGACACTGTACAGGCCGAGCTGCGGCAGGTACCAGCCGCCGTAATCAAAAGCGAACTTGGCAGCCCCCACCAGCGCGGCGCCAAGACCGAACGACACCAGCCATCGCAGCGCGCTGCGCGATGCGCCACCCACGGACAGCGCTAGCGCAATGACCAGCGCAACGGGCACCAGCAAGGTAATGGTGCCAAGCTGGATCAGCGACGGCCAGTGCATCATCGCCGCATGGCGCCCGCGCAGTCCTGCGCCAGGCCGGGCATCACCCCGCCGTCGGCGTCCCGCCCGGCGCCGGTCGGCAGCGTTGCACGAAGCATGACCTCGCGCAGCACCTGCGCAGTCAGGGCAATCTCGGCGTCGGTTAGGGTGGGATGCACCAGCAGCATCAGGCTGTTTTCACCCAGCAGCCTGGCGTTGGGCAACCGGCGCGGCGGGCGCCAGCCCGTGTAATCGAACGCCTTCTCGAGATAAGCCTCCGAGCAGCCGCCCGCATAGCAGGGCACGCCGCCTGCCTGGATCTCGGCCACGATGCGGTCACGGCTCCAGCCATCCCTCAGCCATTCCGAGCGGACGAATGCATAGAACTTGTACCAGGCTGATTGTGCATCCGGTGGGCAGGCGGGCAACCAGACCGCAGCACATTGCCGAAGCGCGCCGGCAATGACCTCCGCATTGGCAGTGCGCTGCGCTGTCCATTGCTTCATGCGCGCAAGCTGGATGCGTCCGATCACCGCCTGCATTTCTATCATGCGCCAGTTCGTGCCGAAGGATTCGTGCAACCACCGGAATCCCGGGGGATGCTGACGCTCATAGACAGCGTCCCAGCTCTTGCCATGGTCCTTGTACGACCACATGCGCAGCCAGAGGTCCCTCGCGCTGGTCGTCACCATGCCGCCCTCGCCGCCGGTGGTCATGATCTTGTCCTGGCAGAAGGACCATGCACCCACGTCCCCGATCGAGCCGACCGAGCGCCCTTTGTAGCGCGCACCATGTGCCTGGGCACAATCCTCGATCACCTTGATGCCGTGCTCGCGCGCCAGCGCCATGATCAGGTCCATGTCGCAGGGTATGCCGGCAAGGTGCACGCATATGACGGCTCGCGTCCTTGGCGTCAGAACCTTGCTGATCGTCGCCGCGGAAAGATTGCCGCTCGCAAGATCGACGTCTGCAAATACCGGCTTTGCTCCCGCATTCACCACGCTTGAAATGCTGGCGATGAAGGTACGCGGCGTCACCACGACCTCGTCGCCAAGGCCAATGTCCAGCGCCTTCAGCGCGACATCGAGCGCAAGCGTCCCGTTCGCCAGCGCGATCGCATACGGCGTCCCTGCCCACCTGGCGAATTCCTCCTCGAACGCCCGGCATTCAGAGCCGGTCCAGTAGTTCACCCGGTTCGACAGCAGCACCTTCTGCACGGCAGCCGCCTCGTCGGCAGTGAAACTTGGCCAGGGAGAAAAACTGGTATCCAGCATGGTCGTCCACCTCAGCGATGAAAGTCGGAGCGTTTGCCCTGCACGAACCCGACCGGGTGCCGGGAACGCATCCATCTAACCAGACTTGCATCGGCAGGTGAAGGCAGCCATATGGCCTAGATCACTCAGTTGAGGCGCAAAGGGCGAGGCCAGCCCCTCGCCCTTTGTGCCACTTGCCGCTGCGTACGCAAGCCCACGTTGCTGCGTTGCTAGGGACGCGCCAACAACAATAATTGCTTCAGTCGGGACTAGTGTGGAAGCACCCAGTCGCGGTGACGGGCTAAAGGGCAAATCGGAAGCCACTGACAGAAAGGGCAATGACCTTTCTCGAGCCCCCGCCGATGGACCTGTCCATAGAAGAAGCCTTAAGACAATGCATAACCGCCCGCAGCCTTGCTTGTTCGCCCCGCCCATAGGGCATCCATATCGCAGCCTGGTTGCGGCCAGGCCCTTGCCCGTTACGGTGCATGGAGGCTCCGGAAAATGACCAAACTGCTCTCGCGCTGGCTGATTGCCCTGCCAAGACGCCGCAAAGTCGCGCTCATGATTTCGGCGGACCTCTTTGCGCTGCCGATGTGCTTTGCTTTCGCATTGTTCCTGCGTGCCGGCAACTTCGAGCTGCTGGCACAGTACGGCATCACGCCGCCGCTGATCATTGCCGCCTGCACGATTCCGGTGTTTTTGCTGAGCGGGCTGTATCGGACCGTCGTCAGGTATTTCGACCTGAAAGTCCTGTGGACTACCGGCACCAGCCTGGCCTGCATCGTCGGGCTCACCTATGCGCTCTCGTTCCTCGTGCATCTCGACCGACTGCCTCGCACCGGCCTGCTGATCTACTGGTTCATCGCCTTTGCCTATGTAGTGATCTCGCGCTTCGTGGCGCGCGCCTTGCTGACACGCTCGCAACAGAGCTTGCAGGCCCGCAACGAGCGCGCCACCTTGCGCGTGGGGATCTTCGGCGCCGGCGAGGCCGGTTTCCAGCTTGCCATCGCCATGCGCGCCAGCCTGGGCCACAAGGCCGTCTGCTTCTTCGACGATGACTTCGCGCTGGAGGGCAAGGTCGTTGCCGACCTTCCCGTCCATCACAGCAACCACATGCACAAGGAGATCCAGCGGCTCGCCATCAATGAAGTTGTGCTGGCCGTTCCGTCCCTGCCGATCGACCGCCGCCGCCAGATCGTCGACAAGCTGCACCGCTATTCGGTCTGCGTGCGCACGCTGCCCTCCCTGCTCGAGCTCTTAGACCGCAAGATCAGCGTGCAGTCGATCCGGGATATCAGCGTGGAAGACTTGCTGGGCCGCGACATCGTCCCGCCACGGGTAGACCTGTTCGCCAAATGCACGCAACGCAAGACGGTGATGGTGACTGGCGCAGGGGGCTCCATCGGCAGGGAGCTATGCCGCCAGATCGCCACGCAGGTACCCCAGCGCCTGATCCTCTTCGACCACTCCGAATATGCCCTCTACGCGATCGAACAGGAACTGCGCCAGCGCTTCCCTGACCTGCAGATCACGGCGCGGTTCGGCTCTGTGTGCGACGCCACCGCCGTGTCAGCCGCATTGCGCGGCCAGCAGGTCGACACCATCTATCACGCCGCCGCCTACAAGCATGTGCCGCTGGTCGAAAAGAACATGCCCGAGGGGATCCGCAACAATGTGATGGGCTCCCTGACCATTGCCGATCTGGCAGACCATTTCGGCGTTCAGACCTGCGTGCTGGTTTCCACCGACAAGGCGGTGCGGCCCACCAACGTGATGGGCGCCAGCAAGCGCATTGCCGAACTTGCTTTCCAAGGCGCGGCGACCCGCCCGAACACGCGGACTACCTTCTCGATGGTGCGTTTCGGCAATGTGCTGGGCTCATCCGGCTCCGTGGTGCCGCTGTTCCGCAAGCAGATCCGCGAGGGCGGGCCCATCACGATCACACATCCGGATGTGATCCGCTTCTTCATGCTGATTCCGGAGGCGGCCCAGTTGGTGATCCAGGCCGGCGCGATGGCGAAAGGGGGAGAAGTCTTCGTACTGGACATGGGCAAGCCGGTCCGCATCATCGACCTGGCCCGCACCATGATCGAGATGTCCGGCTTGGTGGAGAAGACCCGCAAGAACCCCGCCGGCGATATTGAGATCAAGGTCGTTGGCCTGCGCCCAGGCGAGAAGCTCTTTGAAGAACTCCTGATCGGCGGCGAGGTGACGCCCAGCGAGCATGAGCGCATCCTGTGCTCGAGCGAGCCGTTTATCGAGGAAGCTGAGTTGCACAGGAAGCTCGAGCGCCTGTTTGCCGCCTGCGATACCCGCGACGAGCTGGAGATCCAGACCGTCGTGCAGAGCCTGGTGCCCGAGTATGCGCCATACAGCTCGCTGGAATCGCCGCGCCGCAAAGTGGTGGCGCCCGCGCAGCGGGAGGCCAGCCAGCCGCTGCAGCTGGCATTGCGCGGCATTGCCTCGCGCCGGCAGCCGTCACCGGAGATCGCCGGGGACCTGAAGCACGCGACACTGTCCAATCCGGGCGAGGCGAGCTGACGCCGGCCGGCCTGTGCCGGCGAGAAAGGCATGCGTTCGCCCGCACACGTTGTCGCATTGCAACCATGTCGCCTCGCACGAATAATTTCTTTAATGGAAAGTGAAAGTCTTGCGGCCGAAGATCTGGGCTGCGGCGATTGAGTACTGGGAGGAATAATGTATTCTGGCGGCGTGTTACTCATTACCGGCGGCACCGGCTCATTCGGAAACGCCGTGCTTGATCGCTTTCTCGATTCTGACCTCCATGAGATTCGAATCTTCAGCCGGGACGAGAAGAAGCAAGACGATCTCCGGAAGAAATATCAGGATCCCAAGCTCAAGTTCTACCTCGGCGACGTTCGCGACTATCGCAGTATCGCCGGCGCCATGATGGGAGTCGACTTCGTCTTTCATGCCGCTGCGCTCAAGCAAGTGCCATCCTGCGAGTTCCACCCGCTGGAAGCCGTCAAAACGAATGTCCTGGGCACCGAGAATGTCATCCAGGCCGCCATGGACTGCGGCGCCAAGCGGGTCGTCTGCCTGAGCACCGACAAGGCGGTCTACCCGATCAACGCCATGGGAATCTCCAAGGCGATGATGGAAAAGGTGATGGTGGCAAAGTCCAGGAACCTCGATGCCAGGCGCATCGTCGTTTGCGGCACGCGCTATGGCAACGTCATGGGGTCGCGCGGCTCGGTCATTCCACTGTTTATCGAGCAACTGGAGTCGGGACAAGCGCTCACGGTAACCGACACCGCCATGACTCGCTTCATGATGACGCTGGAAGGCGCAGTCGACCTGGTCCTGCATGCCTTCGAGCACGGCACCAATGGCGACATCTTCGTCCAGAAGTCTCCTGCTGCGACGATCGCCATCCTGGCCAAGTCCATCCTGCGACTGTGCGACAAACCGGGGCACCCGATTCACGTCATCGGCACTCGCCATGGCGAGAAGCTGTATGAAACTCTGCTGAGCCGGGAAGAGATGGCCTGTTCGGAAGATCAGGGCCGTTACTTCCGCATCCCGCCGGATATGCGCAACCTGAACTACGAGATGTATGTCGAACAGGGTGAACGGCGCATTTCCCACAGCGAAGACTATAACTCCCACAATACCGAACAGCTGGATGTCAGCGAGATGTGCGATCTGTTGCTTCAATTGGACTGCATTCGGAAACTGGTGACTCGTCCGCTGGCCACCGTGGAGTAAAGAATGAAAGTTCTTGTCACTGGGGCGGCTGGTTTTCTCGGCAAGAATCTGATTGCCAGACTGCAGGAGCGGCCCAACCTCGAGATCCTGTCGCTCACCAGGGACACGCCGCTGGCCAGGCTGTCCGCGCAGGCTTCGGAGCTGGATTTCGTATTCCACCTTGCCGGCGTCAATCGCCCCAACCATGAGTCGGAATTCTGGCACGGCAATTTCGACCTGACCCGGGAGCTGTGTGAGTTGCTGCAGGCGACCGGCAAGCGAATCCCCATTGTCTACGCCTCCTCCATCCAGGCGGCACTGCCCAGTGCGTATGGCCAGAGCAAGTGCGCAGCGGAGGGCGTGCTGCAGGCATATGGCGCGTCGTGCGGGGCGCCGGTCTCGATCTTCCGGCTGCCCAACATCTTCGGCAAGTGGTGCCGGCCGAACTACAACTCCGTGGTGGCGACCTTCTGCCACAACGTTGCGCGCGACATCCCGATCACGGTGGTCGATGCGCAGCGGGAGCTTACGCTCGTCTACGTCGACGACGTGGTGCAGTCGTTCGTCAAGATCATGGACGGCCGGGCACCGGATGGCGGCTTCGCCGAGGTCGAGCCACGCTATACGCTCAGCGTCGGTGAACTGGCCGTGATGATCCGCTCGTTCCGCGACAGCCGATCCACGCTACTCACTGACGGGGTCGGCGTTGGCCTGAAGCGCGCGCTGTACGCGACCTATATCAGCTACCTGCCGGCGGAGCGATTTTCCTATGAAATCCCGACCTACAGCGACCCCAGGGGAATGTTTGCGGAGGTCATGAAGACGCCGGATTGCGGCCAGTTCTCATTCTTCACCGCCCGGCCCGGCGTGACGCGTGGTGGGCACTATCACCATTCCAAGACCGAGAAGTTCCTGGTACTGAAAGGGTATGCCCGCTTTGCTTTCCGGCACATCGTATCGGACGAAGTCCACGAGCTGTATACATCCGGCGACCATCCCCTGGTGGTGGAAACGGTCCCGGGCTGGGCTCATGACATAACTAACGTGGGACGGGAGGACCTGGTCGTCATGCTGTGGGCCAATGAGCAGTTTGACCGGTCGCGCCCCGACACTTTCTCGCATAAGGTCTGACATGACGAGACTGAAGGTGATGACGTTCGTTGGCACCCGGCCGGAGATCATTCGGCTGTCTCGCGTCATTGCGAAGCTTGACCAGAACACCGAGCACACGCTTGTCCACACCGGCCAGAACTACGACTATGAGCTGAATGAGATCTTCTTCAGTGACCTGGAGCTCCGGCCGCCGGACATCTTCCTGAACGCAGCCGGCGCCTCCAGTGCGGCGACGATCGGCAACGTCATCATCCTTGCCGACGCCGTGCTCGAGAAGGAGCGGCCAGACGCAGTCCTGCTGCTGGGCGATACCAACAGCTGCATGGCGGCCCTCCCGGCCAAGCGCAGGAAGGTTCCGGTCTTCCACATGGAAGCCGGCAATCGCTGCTTCGATCAGCGGGTACCCGAGGAAATCAACAGGCGGATTGTCGACCACACGGCGGATATCAATCTCACCTATAGCACGATCGCCCGCGAGTACCTGCTGCGCGAAGGGCTGCCGCCCGACATGGTCATCAAGACCGGGAGCCCGATGCGGGAAGTGCTGAGCCACTACCGGCATCACATCGAGCGCTCGGCCGTGCTTGAGCGCCTGGGTGTTGACCGCAACGGCTTCTTTGTCGTCAGCGCCCATCGCGAAGAGAATATCGATTCCGATCGGAACTTCCAGCGCCTGAGCGACATGCTCAATGCGGTGGCCGAAACCCATGGCTTGCCAACCATCGTCTCGACGCATCCCCGCACCAGGAAGCGCATCGAAACCCTGGGCACGGTCTTCCACCCCGGGATTCGGCTGCTCAAGCCGCTTGGCTTCACGGACTACGTCAGGCTGCAAACGGACGCAAGGGCGGTGCTATCCGACAGCGGTACGATCACCGAGGAATCCTCGATCCTGAACTTCCCGGCGCTGAATATCCGGGAGGCCCACGAACGTCCGGAAGGCATGGAAGAGGGGGCGGTCATGCTGGTTGGGCTGAGCACGGAACGCGTACTGCAGGGGCTTGCCTTGCTCGAGAGCCAGCCCCGCGGTGCCACGCGCCTTCTGCAACCGGTCTCCGACTATGGCGCGGACAATGTCTCGGACAAGGTGATCAGGATCATCCACAGCTACACCGACTACGTCATGCGGACGGTTTGGAAACAGTAGGAACGGAGTGCGTACAGTGAGAATACTGTTGATCACGCAATGGTTTGAGCCCGAGCCGAGCGTCAAGGGGCTGCTTCTTGCGCAGGAGCTGAGAGTCCTGGGGCACGATGTTGAAGTCCTGACAGGGTTTCCCAACTATCCGGACGGCGTGCTCTATCCAGGTTACCGCCTGAAAGCCGTACAGAAGGAGACTATCGACGGGATCCCGGTGACGCGGGTCTTCCTCTACCCCAGCCACAGCCGCTCCGCGATCGGCCGCGTGATCAATTACGTCAGCTTTGCGGCGGCGGCAACCCTCTACGGCGTGCTGCAATGGAAGCGCTTTGACGCTGCGTACGTCTATCACCCTCCGCTGACGGTCGGCATGGCCGCGGCGGCGATCGGACTGGTGCGCCGGCTTCCTTTTGTCTACGACATTCAGGACCTGTGGCCAGATACGCTTGAGTCTACCGGCATGATGCCCAACCGGCACGCCCTGGCGATGATAGCTGCCGCATGCAGGCTGGTCTATCGGCGAGCGGCGATCATCGTGGCGCAGTCGCCGGGGTTCGAGACACGCCTGCTCGAGCGCGGCGTGCCGCGCGACAAGCTGCACATGATCTACAACTGGTGCGACGAGGCTGCCCTGGCAACTGTGAGCCAGGCCGGACAGGTGCCGCCACGCATGCGCGGGCGCTTCAACATCGTCTTTGCCGGCAATATGGGACGGGCCCAGGCGCTGGATGCCGTCATACTGGCCGCTCGCCAGGCGTATGCGGCGAATCCACGCATCCAGTTCGTCTTCGTTGGCGGCGGCACGCAGGTACCACAACTCAAGGCAATGGCGCAAGCGCAGGGCCTGGACGATGCCGTCATGTTCCTGCCAAGGATGCCCATGAACGAGGTCGGTGTGATCCTGCAAGCCGCTGACGCGCTGCTGGTCCACTTGCGCGATGACAGTCTTTTTTCCATCACCGTCCCGTCAAAACTTCAGGCCTACCTGTTCAGCGGCAAGCCCGTCCTGATGGCGGTACGGGGAGACGCGGCCGAGCTGGTCAGGCAAGCGGACGCCGGCGTCTGCGCGGAGCCGGAGAATGCCGAGTCGGTCGCCCAGGCTGCGCTCCAACTCGCATCGATGGAGTGCGACGCACTGCTAAGCATGGGGCTGCGCGGAAAAGCGTTCTATGAGCAGAACCTGTCGAGCAGAGTCGGGGTTGCCAGACTGGCCGCGCTGCTGGAGCAGGCAGGCAACACGAGGTCCGGGAAGGGCGCCCCTGGCGGCATAGGCGAACAGCCCCCATCTTCCACGCAATCACGGCCCCGGCCTGGCGGCGTCCAGCGCTGAACGCCCGGCAAGCGATCCTCTATACAGCACGGTGCCGCGGAACCGTGACTTGCCGGGCGGATAGCCCTTACCGCAAGCGCGACAGCTGTGCCGGAATGAATATCTCAGGGGATAATTGAACAGGTCCGCTAGTGTCCTGAGTCAGAAATTCATTGCATTATTGATATCTCCTTGTACTCTGCATTGAAGGCACACACAGGGCGAGGCAGCGATGAGAGGGAGACCGAAGGCGGAACTGATTTTGAGTGAGGCCGAACGCG
>NZ_JBSVZB010000026.1:0-124245 GCF_054072015.1 Cupriavidus sp. CP313
CAGTGGGTATGCAGTGAATGCGGTGCTGTTCATGATCGCGATGTGAACGCTGCGCTAAATATCCTTGCCCGATCGGGACATCGATCGCCTGCAGAGGGAATCCCCTCTCTTTAGGGCGGGGAGGATGTCAAGGTCTTTCCCTCATCAATGCGCGTCTGCCGACGGGCCCTTCGGCGCTCCAACCTTGCGCATCAGCGGCACCATGGCGGTGGCGATCGCGAAGCAGACCAGGATCAGCAGGAAGATGTCGCCAAAGGTCTGGGTCTGCGCTTCGCGCCAGGCCAGCCCCCACAATTGCCTGAGCGCCGCGGTCTGTGCATCGAGCGCATCGTGCCCGACCGCCACGAACTGATCGCTGATCCCTTGCAACAGGTTGCCCATGGCTTCATTGCGGATGTTCAGGTGCTCTGCCTCGCGCAGGAAGTGCATGTTGCCGCGGTTGTTGAGCGCGGTCGCGCAGGCCGCGATGCCGATGGCCCCGCCCAGGTTGCGCATCAGGTTGAACAGCCCGGACGCAAGCTTGAGCCGATCCGGCGGCAGGCTGCCCAGGGTCAGTGTCACCGTGGGCGCCACCGCGAACTGCTGGGCCATGCCGCGCAGCGCCTGCGGCAGCAGCAGTTGCGCCGCGCCCCAGTCGTGCGTGATGGGCGCGAAGTACCACATCGACACCGCAAACAGCCCCAGGCCGATCATCATCAGCCAGCGCAGGTCGACCCGGTTGGCCAGGAAGGCATAGAGCGGGATCGACGCCATCTGGAACACGCCCGTCGAAAACACCGCCAGCCCGATATCCAGCGCGCTGAAGCCGCGCACGCGCCCCAGGAACAGCGGCGTCAGGTAGATGGTGGCAAAGATGCCGATGCCGGTGACAAAGGAGAAGAAGCAGCCAAGCGCGAAGTTCCGGTCCTTGAGCGCACGCAGGTCCACCACGGGGTTGGCATAGGTCAGCGTGCGCCAGATGAAGCCCACGCCAGACAGGCCGGCGATCCAGGCGGTGGCCAGGATCACGTCGTCGCCGAACCAGTCCCAGCGCGGCCCTTCTTCCAGCGTGTATTCGAGGCAGCCCAGGAACAGCGCCATCAGGCCCATGCCCAGGTAATCGGCACCGCGCACCAGCGACCAGTCGGGCCGGTCGACCTTGACCAGCAGCGGCACGGCGATGGTGACGAAGATGCCCGGCACCAGGTTGATGAAGAACAGCCAGTGCCAGGAATAGTGATCGGTGATCCAGCCGCCGATGGTGGGCCCCAGCGTCGGCGCCAGCGAGGCCAGCGCGCCGACCGTGGCGGCGGCGATGACACGCTGGGGGCCGACGAAGAAGGCAAAGGCCGTGGTGAACACCATCGGGATCATCGAGCCGCCCAGGAAACCCTGCAGCGCCCTGAACACGATCATGCTGTTGATGTCCCACGCCACCCCGCACAGCAGGCTGGTTACCGTGAAGCCCGCCGCGGAGGCAGCGAACAGCCAGCGCGTCGACATCACGCGCGACAGCCAGCCGGACAAGGGAATGACGATGATCTCGGCGATCAGGTAGCTGGTCTGCACCCAGACGGTTTCATCGGCGCCGGCCGAGAGCGCGCCACCGATATCGCGCAACGAGGCGGAAACGATCTGGATATCCAGCAAGGCGATAAACATGCCCACGCACATCGTGCTGAAAGCAAACACCTTGGCGCCGGTGGACATCGTGTCTGGCGTCGCCACCACGGCGGACGCAGGGCTGGTCAGGCTGGCCGTGGTCATCACTGCACCTGCTTGCCTGGCTGCGTGTTGACCTGGGCGATAACCGACAGGCCCGGGCGCAGGATGCCAAGCCGGGCATCCTGCTCATCCAGGCGGATCCGCACCGGCACGCGCTGGACGATCTTGGTGAAGTTGCCGGTGGCATTCTCCGGCGGCAACACGCTGAACTGCGCACCGGTGGCGGGCGCCAGGCTTGCAATATGGCCATGGAAGACCCGCCCCGGCACAACATCGGCTTCAATTTCGACCGGCATGCCGGGGTGCATGTGCGCCAGTTGCCCTTCCTTGAAGTTGGCGTCAACCCACAGCCCGCTGGCCGGCACGATGGACAGCAGCTGGCTGCCGGCACCGGCAAAAGCGCCGACGCGGGCGCGCCGGTTGCCCACGGTGCCGTCCACGGGCGCGCGCAGTTCCGTATAGCCAAGGTTCAGCTTCGCGATGTCGCGCTCGGCAATCGCCTGCGCCAGTGACGCCTGCGCCTGCTGCTTCTGCGTGCCGATCACGTCCAGCTGGCGCTGCGCGGCCAGCAGCGAGGCACGCGCCTTCTCGCCATTGGCCTGGGCCTGCTTGTAGTCCGAGTCAGCCTTCTGCGAGCTCTGGATGGAGACAGCCGCCTTCGCCACCAGGCTGGCGTAGCGCACCTGGTCGTCGCGCGCCCGTACGGTGTCGGCATTGGTGGCCGCGATGCCGGCCTTGGCCTGGGCGATGACCGCCTCCTGCAGGCGCGCGGTGGCATCCAGGTTTGCCAGCAGTGCCTGTTGCGCGGCCACGGCGCCGTCGGCCTTGGCCAGTGCGGCGCGGTAGTCGCGGTCGTCGATGCGGACCAGCACATCGCCAGCGTGGACCGTCTGGTTGTCCGTCACCGCGACTTCCGCGATGTAGCCGCCGACCTTGGCGCCGATCACCGTGACATCGCCGCCGACATAGGCGTCGTCGGTACGCTGCAGGTGGCGAGCCGATGTCCACCAGTGGTAGCCGTATCCGATCGCAGCCAATCCGGCAACAACCAGCGCGCCGGTCGCCAGCAGCCGCTTGGGGCTGGCCTTGGATTTCGAAGCGGGAACGGGTTCGGTACCCGCCCGTTCAGTCAGCGTATTACTGCTCATGGCACTTCCTTTCTGCTTTCAAGGCTTACCCCGCCTGCGAGGCGGCGTAGGTGGAGGGTTCGGTAGGGTTCGGGAGAGTTCAGGTCAGGCTTCGGCCGAGCGGTTCAGCCGCCGCCGCAGGCCGTCGGTAGCCGCCGGGCCGGGGGCGATGTGGAAATCAGGGTCGGTGACGGGGCGGCCGCTGGCGGCATCGACCAGTACCGGCTCGACACGCTCGCCAGTGAGTCGGTTGGCCAGCTGCACGCTTTCGCCCTCGGACGCGAGATGCTTGTTGCCCCAAGCCAGCATGGCCAGCAGGACCGGGCGGAAGTCATGGCCACGCTCGGTCAGGATGTACTCGGAACGCGGCGGGCGGTCGCAGTACAGGCGGCGCTCCAGCATGCCCTCCTCGACCAGCGAGTGCAGGCGGCGGGTCAGCATGTTGGGGGCGATGCCCAGGTTCTGCTGGAACTCATCAAAGCGCGTCACGCCGTAGAACGCTTCGCGCAGGATCAGGACGCTCCAGCTGTCGGCTACGCGGGCCACCGTGCGGGCGATGGGGCACGGCGTTTCAGCAAGCGGGTTTCTGTGCATGACTGGCTTCCTCCGAAAATGGGGTTGCTATCAATTTGAAAGTTAGTCTAGAGTAGTAACTATCATCATGCAAGTTAGTTTTTGGCTTGTGCTTTATTCGTCGCTGTTGAAAGGTGTCCGTCATGCCCCAAAGTCCATTCCGTCCCTCGCTCCGGCGCACCAGCGCCGGTATCGCCCGCCTCCTGCCCACCCTGCTTGCGGCCAGCGCCGCGGCCACCCTGGTGGCCTGCGCGGCCGGCCCCGATTACCGCATGCCGGCCTCGGACATGCCCGCGGCCTACCCGCACGCAGCGGCGCTGGACGCCCGCGACGCGGCCCAGCCGGCGCCGTCTCTGGACAGCTGGTGGCTGGGCTTTGACGATCCCGCGCTGACGCGCGTGATCCAGCGCGCGCTGGAGCAGAATCTCGACCTGGCGGCTGCCATTGCGCGGGTCGACCAGGCCCGCGCCGCGGCCAGCCACGCCGGCGCCGAACTGCTGCCGCAGGCATCGTTGTCCGGCAGCGTGACCAGCCAGCGCCAGTCGCTGGAAGGACCCTTGGGCAGCCTCGGCAAGAACGCGCCGGGCTTTGACCGCAACAAGACGCTGTACAGCGCTGGCGTGGGGGCAAGCTGGGAGATCGACGTGGCCGGCGGCCTGCGGCGCGGCGCCGAGGCCGCCAGCGCGGAGGCCCAGGCCGCGGAAGCCGAGCACCTGGGCGTGCGCGTGCTGGTGGCCGCCGAAGCGGCCGATGCCTACTTCCGCGTGCGCGGCGCGCAGCAGCGCATCGCCATCGCGCAACAGCAGGTGCGGACCAATGCAAAGCTGCTCGAGCTGGTGCAGTTGCGGCTGGCCGATGGCATCGGCGCGGAGCGGGAACGGGCCCAGGCGGAAGCGCAGCTTGCACAGACCCGCGTGACCATCCCGCCGCTGCAGATCGAGCTGGAAACGCAGCTGAACCGCCTCGATGTGTTGATGGGCGCGCATCCGGGCACCTATGCCGCCGAACTCCTGACGCCGACCGAGCGCACCGCCGTGCCGCAGATCGCCGTGGCGCAAGGTCCGGCCAACCTGCTGCAACGCCGCCCGGACGTGATTGCCGCGGAGCGCCGGCTGGCGGCATCCAATGCCCGCATCGGCGTGGCCACTGCCGAGTACTACCCGAAGCTCTCGCTGTCAGCGCTGCTCGGCTTCGAGAGCCTTTCCGCCGGCAAGCTGTTCACGGCGTCCGCATTCCAGCCCGCCGCGATCGCGGGACTGCGCTGGCGGCTGTTCGACTTCGGCCGGGTGGACGCCGAAGTGGCGCAGGCCAAGGGCGCCAACGCCGAAGCCCTGGCCACCTACCTCAAGGCCATGCTGCGCGCCACCGAGGACGTGGAGAACGCGATCATTACGCTGACCCAGCTGGAGTTGCAGGGCAAGGAGCTGACCGTGGAAGTGGCTGCCCACGCCCGCGCGCGCGGCGCCGCCGAGGACGCCTACAAGGGCGGCGCAGTCAGCCTGTTCGAAGTGCTGGAGGAAGACCGCCTGCTGCTGGCCGCGCGCGACCAGCAGGCACGTGTGGGCGCCGATAATGCCCGCGCGGCAGTGGCAACGTTCCGTGCGCTGGGGGGCGGCTGGTAACGTAGCGGGCGGCGGCTCAACCCACCCTGAGCTGCGCCTCCAGGCCACCGCCCTCGCGATTGCGCAGCGTCAGCGAGCCGCCGATCGCCAGCGCAAGCTGGTGAGCAATCGCGAGGCCCAGGCCGGTGCCGCCGGTCTCCCGGTTGCGCGATGCCTCAAGCCGGACAAACGGCTGCAGCACGGACTCGAGCTGCGCTGCCGGGATGCCGGGCCCGCGGTCAAGCACGCTGATGATCACCACGCCGCCGTCCTCGCGGTGCACGCTCAGCTCCGCCGCCCCGCCGAACTTGAGGGCGTTGTCGGTCAGGTTGGTCAGGATGCGGCGCAAGGCGTGCGGGCGCGTCTCGATGGCGCCGCCGGCACTCTGCAGGATGGTGACGGCCTTGCCGGTGTCCTGGTAGTCGTAGACCAGGCTCTCGACGAACGACCCGATGTCGATCCGCGACGGCTTCTCGCCATCGCCATGCGTGGCGCGCGCGTAGGCCAGACCCTCCTTCACCAGCGTCTCGATCTCGGTGAGGTCTCGCACGAGCTTGCGCTTGTCGTCGGAGTCTTCCGCCAGCTCCGCACGCAGCTTCATCCTCGTGATCGGCGTCTGCAGGTCGTGGGAGATCGCGGCCAGGATCTGCACGCGCTCCTCGACAAAGCGGGCAATGCGCTCGCGCATGGCATTGAATGCGCGCGCGGCACGTACCAGTTCGGTGGGCCCGGTCTCGCCCAGAGGCTGGGTCCTGGCATTCGGGTCGAGCGCGTCGGCGGCATTGGCCAGCGCCACCAGCGGGCGGATCGCCAGGCGCACGGCAAGCCAGCAGCACAGGACCAGCAGCAGCAACTGGATCACCAGCACATAAGGCAGCCATTGCGCGACCGGCGTCGGCTTCGGATGCACGTCGATGGTCAGCGGGCTGCCATCGCTGAGGGTCAGGTGGGCCTGCATGCGCTTGCCCTCGCCGGGGATGGACTCGATCCTGACCGGGAAGCGGCCGCCGCTCGCCTCCATGATCCGGTCCGCAACTTCCGTGGCCTGCGCGGACATCTCCGGCACGCCTTGCAGCCCCGGCCCCAGTATGTATTGGTAGGCGCCGCGATTCACGTGCCGCAGCCACTGCGGGCGCTCCGCCGCGGGCAGGCGGTCCAGGATGGCGATCGACGTGGAGACGTCGGTCTCCAGGGTGCCGAGCATGACCTGGCGCGCGGTGATGTAGCGCTCGGCAAACAGTACGCCGAACGACAGGCCATGGGCGACGATGAGCCCGGCCAGCAGGATCAGGAACAGCCGCGAGCCCATCGTACGGGGCCAGGGCAAGGCACGGAGATTCACTGGCGTGCCTCCCGGATCTCCACGGGCGTCGAGAAGACATAGCCCTCGCTGCGCACCGTCTTGATGTAGCGGGGCTCGCGCGCATCGTCCTTGAGGTGCTGGCGCAAGCGGCTGACCAGCAGGTCGATCGAGCGTTCGAACATTTCCGCTTCGCGGCCCTGCGTGAGGCTGAGCAGCTGGTCGCGGTTAAGCACGCGCTGCGGATGGTCGACAAAGACGCGCAGCAGCCGGTATTCCGCGCCGCTCAGCGCGACGATGACGCCATCCTGGTCAATCAGGTGGCGCGCGGTGGTGTCCAGCTGCCAGTCGCCAAAAGCAAGCAGCTGCCCGGCCTCGGTGATCTGCAGGTTGGGCGGAAGCATCCGGGTCCGGCGCAGCACCGCCTTGATGCGGGCCAGCAGCTCGCGTGCGGCGAAGGGCTTGGCAAGATAGTCGTCGGCGCCCATTTCCAGGCCGACGATGCGGTCGGTCTCGTCGCTGCGCGCGGTCAGCATCAGCACCGGGGTGGCTTTGTGCTTGCCCGCCCGCAGTTCACGGCACAGCACCAGGCCATCGTCGCCCGGCATCATCACATCGAGCACGATCAGGTCGACGCTGTTGACGTCCAGGAACGAGCGCATGTGCCGCCCGTCTGGCACCACGGTAACGCGCAAGCCGTTCTTGGTGAGATAGGTGGAGACCAGTTCACGGATTTCGCGGTCGTCATCCACGATCAGGATGTGGTCGGTGTGTGCGTCCATCGGCGTCACCTTGGCATTTTGATTGAAAACCGCCAGGCGCGGCGCCGGGCACAGAAAGAGTAACGCAATACGGCGCGACGGGTATTCCCCCATCGCGCCGTCGGGAACCACCTGCGGTGCGCCGGCGCGCGCCGCGGGTGTGTCCGCTCAATGCCCTGCGCTCTGGCCGCCGTCTACATGCAGGATCTCGCCGGTGACGAACGGTGCGCTGTCGAGATACAGGACAGCATCGACGATATCGCGCATCTCGCCCATATGCCCCATCGGGTGCAGGGCGCCCAGCGCCTCATGGGTTTCCGGCGCGTGCATCGGCGACTTGATGATGCCGGGCGCGACCGCGTTGGCGCGGATGCCTGTCTTGGCATACTCGATGGCAAGCGACTTGGTGGCGGCGTTCAGGCCACCCTTGGTCAGCGAGGCCAGCACCGACGGCACGCCGCTGATCGCATGGTCGACCAGGCTGGTCGTGATGCTGACCACGTGCCCGCTGCGGTGCTTCTCCATTTCCGCGATGGCCAGCTGCGTGATATGGAAGAAACCCGTCAGGTTGATGCCCGTGACGGCCGCGTAGTCCTCGTCGGTATAGCTGGTGAACGGCTTGGCGATGAAGATGCCGGCGTTGTTGATCAGGGTGTCGATGCGGCCGAACCTTGCCACGGCCTCGGCGATGACGCGGCGCGCCGTGGACGGATCGGCGATATCGCCGGCAACTGCCAGGATGTCCTGGTCGTCCGACGGCTTGATGCTGCGCGCCGTGGCGACAACGCGATGGCCACGTTCCCGGAACGCCTTGACCAGTTCAGCGCCAATGCCTTGCGATGCGCCCGTGATGACAACGACTTTCTGTGCTGCGCTCATTTTCTTGAACCTCGATGTAGATTGAATCGGCTTGCTTGCCGATCGGGCCGGCGGCTCCGATGGGTTCCAATCTAGGCAATTCGCTTCCGCATTCGAAGACCCTGGCGGCACAAACAGTCTTGCGCCACAAGCACAAATAGAGCGGGACGAATCCTCCGGCGCGCCTGGCGCGCGCAGCCTCGCAGTCACTTCGGCTCCGGCCACGGCCCGGACATCGACTTCTGCCAGTGGCGCACATATGATGGATGCATCGCTTGATCCGGTGCGGCCTGCGGTCGCAAGCCAAAGAAATGAAACGGCAATTCGATGACCTTCAGCTTGGCAGCATCGAGCTGTTCTGCCTGGCCGCGGAGCTGGGCAGCTTTACCGCGGCGGCAGTGGCCGCGGGCGTGACGCCGCCCGCAGTCAGCCGCACTGTGCAAAGGCTGGAGGAGCGCCTGGGGGTGCGGCTCTTCGTGCGGACCACGCGGCAGATCCGCCTGACCGACGAAGGACGGGTGTATTTCGAGCAGAGCCGCGGCGCACTGGCGCAACTGGTGGACGCGGAGCGGCAGATCAGCGGCCAGCAGGCTGCCCCTGCGGGGCGGCTGCGGATCAGCCTGCCGACCCCTTACGCGCACTATCGCGTGCTGCCGGTGCTGCCAGCATTCCGCGAGCGCTACCCCGAAGTCGAGATCGACGTGCACATCAGCAACCGCAACGTGGACTTCGCCGATGACACCTATGACTTGTCGGTGCGCGGGCGTGCGCCGGATGACTCGAACCTGATCGCGCGCAAGCTGGAAGAGGCGGAACTGGTGGTGGTGGCAACGCCCGGGTATCTGCGGCGTGCCGGCACGCCGCAGTCATTGGAGGACCTGCTCAGGCATGAGTGCATCCAGTTCGAGCGCCCGAGCAGCGGCCGACGGATCCCATGGACGTTCCAGGTCAACGGCGAGGACACGGATATCGTGACCACCGGCTCGTATGCGGCGTCAGAGGACATCCTGGGCGGGGCAACGCTGGTGCGCGCCGGCGCGGGCCTGTTCCAGACCTACCGCTTCGTCGTGGAACAGGACCTGCGCGACGGCACGCTGGTGGAGGTGCTGAAGGACTACGGCGGCAGTACGCGCCCCTTTGTGCTGCTATACCCGTCCGCGCGCCACGTCTCGCGCCGGGTACGGGCGTTCGTCGACTTCCTGGTCGAGAAATTCTCGGCGTAACGGCTCACGCCGCGCTTATGCAGGCCGGATCTGGGCAATGACCACGAGGATCACGGCCGCATTCGCCGGCTGCTGGAAATGCGAGGAAATGGTTCGCGCGTGGCCGGCCTTCTCTGCCAGCACCTCGCCAAACAGGTCCGAGGCACCGTCGAGGACCGCCGGCTGCCCGAACCAGCCGGGCGCGCTGGAGATATGCCCGTCGACACGGACGATGTGGTCCAGGCGCTCGAAGCCACCCAGGTAGGCATGGATCTGCGCCAGCACGTTGAGCGCCGCCAGCTCGGCGGCACGCTTGCCCTGCCCGACATCCAGGTCCTTGCCGATCTGGCCTTGCCAGACCACCTTGCCATCCTGCAAGGGCAACTGCCCGGAGATGAACAGCAGGTCGCCGGCCTGGCTGACCGCGGTATAGCTGCCCAGGGGCTGCGGGGGCTGCGGCAGCACCAGGCCGCGCGCTGCGAGTCGTTCTTGCACAGACATACTGGCTCCAATCAGGTGGGGGTCACGCGACTAACTCTATGTGCGCGCCGGCCTGGGATAAAGGCATGGCGGGGAACAGGAATTGGTACCTGGGGTAACAAGTCGGATGCCCGGCCGGCTTGCATGCCTCGGTACCAGCACGGCCGCCCCTACGCAGGCTGCAGTTCGTCGCCGCGCGCCATGCGCCGGATCGCCTGCGGCGGTTGGCCGAACGCCCGCAGGAAGGCACGCCGCATGCGCTCGCGGTCGCCGAAGCCGGTATCCCGCGCCACCACATCGATGGCATGGCGGCCGCTTTCCATCATCAGCCTGGCCGCCTCCACGCGCAGGTGCTCCACGGCCTTGGCGGGGGTCTGCCCGGTCTCGTCACGAAATGCGCGCGCGAACTGTCGCGGGCTCAGGTGCGCCGCATCCGCCAGTTGTTCCACCGAAAGTTCCTGTTGCAGGTTCTGCCGCGCAAAATCCAGCGCGGCACGAATGCGATCCGAGCGGGGTTCCAGGTCCAGCAGTGCCGAGAATTGCGACTGCCCGCCGGCGCGCCGGTGATACACGACCAGTGACTTCGCCACATCGCGCGCAACCGCGCCACCGGCGTCTTTCTCCACCAGCGCCAGCGCCAGGTCGATGCAGGCCGACATCCCGGCGGAGGTCCAGACCGGGCCATCGATGATGAAGATGCGGTCCTCTTCCACGCCGACGTTCGGGAAGCGCCGCCGCAGCTGCTCCGCGTAGTACCAGTGCGTGGTGGCGCGGCGGCCATCCAGCAGCCCGGCCTCGGCCAGGTTGAAGGCACCGGTGCAGGTGGCGCCGATGCGCCGCGAAGTCCGCGCCGCACGTTGCAGGAACTTCACCAGGGCGGGCGCCGTGGGCAGCACTTCGTTGTCTCCCACCACCAGCACGGTATCGAAGCGGCGCTTGCCGAACGGCTCGGTGCTGACGGAAAAGCCACCGGAACTCAACACGGGGCCGCCATGCTCGGACAGCAGGTGGACCTTGTACAGCGGCTCACCAAGCGAGCGGTTGGCGAACTCCAGCACCGTCGAGACCGCTAGGTTCAGCACCTGGAAGCCGGGATAGAGGGCAAGGGCCACGTGATGCATGTCGGTCTCCTCAGGGCAGTGAAAGGCATTCTGCGCGCTGGCAGAAAAGGTGGCATCTACGACATTGGTGTCATCGCCATTGTGCTCCTAATCTTCGTTACACGCAGCCGGCCGATCCAGCGCCGACCGCCACGAACGTCCCCTCCCTCACTGAATCTGGAGCTTTGACATGACCACGAACAACCATTCCGGCACCGCCCTGATCACCGGTGCTTCGTCCGGCATCGGCGCCATCTATGCGGACCGCCTGGCGCGCAGGGGCCACGACCTGATCCTGGTGGCGCGCAACCGCGCGCGGCTGGAAGCACTGGCCCGCCGCATCACCGACGATACCGGCCGGTCGGTCGAGATCGTGACCGCGGACCTTGGCCAGGCAGCCGATGTACGACGCATCGAAGAGATCCTGCGCACGGATGCGAGCATCACCACGCTGGTCAACAACGCCGGCTTCGGCGGCGCTGCACCGCTGCTGGAATCGGATGTCGACACGATGCAGGCAATGATCGAGCTCAACGTCACGGCCCTGACCCGGCTCACCTACGCCGCCGCCCCGGCCTTCGTCGCGCGCGGCGAGGGCACCATCATCAATATCGCCTCGGTCGTGGCGGTCGCGCCCGAGATCCTGAACGGTGTCTACGGCGGCTCCAAGGCCTTTGTACTGGCCTTTAGCCAGTCGCTGCAACATGAGCTTGCCGGCAAGGGCGTGCGCATCCAGGCGGTCCTGCCGGGGGCCACCCGCACCGAGTTCTGGGACACCGCCGGCCAGCCGGTCGAGAACCTGCCGCAATCGATGGTCATGAGCGGCGACGACCTGGTCGACGCGGCCCTGGCAGGGCTGGACCAGGGCGAGGTGATTACCGTGCCGTCGTTGCCCGACGTGGCCGACTGGAACACGTTCGAGGCAGCACGCGCCACGCTCGGCCCCAATCTTTCGCGTGACCAGCCCGCCGCCCGGTACGGCATTGCCCGGTAACTGACGGCTCCCCGGCGTGCGCGGCCTTTACACCACCTCCCCCGGCGCGCGGTATCCGGAAAGCGCTCCGGCCGCCGCGCGCCTCCTCCCTGCCACCTACGCCCGTTGGCGCCTCCCATGGTCCTTTTGTACCGCTATGTATCAAGCACAGGGGACGATACGTGCCCTGACAGAAACAGGGTCTCCACGCTATAGGGCAGATACACCGGTTTCCTTTAATGCATCTCGTGGACCGACGGCATGCGTCGACAAGACGATCCCCCGGCCGCGCAGTTCAACCCAGACCTCAAGGAAACCGACCATGATTACCGATCTCACCAAGCGCATTGTTCTCGCCCTCGCCCTGGCAGCTGCCGCCGCCGGCGCCCAGGCCGCCGGTCCCGGCGCGCGCGATCCGTTCAGCGAAGGCGCACGTTCCGTGCAGGACGCACGCAACGCGTTCACCGACGGCGCCCGCGCCGTGCAAGACGCACGCGACCCGTACACCGAGGGCGCGCGCAATGTCGATCCGTACGACAAGGGTGAACGCATCCTGGCCGGGTGGGACCGCACGGGTCCGTCCGCTGATCCGGCGCGCTCCGCCGATCCCTACCTGGACGGCGCCCACGCCTGACGCCCCGCATCGCCGCTATTCCGCGGCGCGCGGCGCAGCCGTGGAACCCCGCACGATCAGTTGCGGCGTCAGTTGCACTGTGACGGCATCGGAAGCTGGCTTGTCGATCTTCCTGAGCAGGAGCCGGGCTGCCTCCTCGCCCATTTCGTGGACGGCGATGCGCACGGTGGTCAGCGGCGGCGTCAGGGCGTCGGCGAAAGGCATGTCGTTGTGGCCCACCACCGAGACGTCTTCGGGGCAACGCATGCCGCGCTCGCGCAGGAAGTCATAGCAACCCATCGCCACCAGGTCATTGCCGGCGGCAATGGCGGTCATCTGCGGGAATGCCGCGAAGAGTTGCTCGCAAGCGAGCCGGCCGGCTTCACGCGAATAGCTGGCGGCTTCCATGACTTGCCATTCCCCGCGGCGCAGGCGGTGGCGCTTTACCGCCTGAAGGAAGCCCTCGCGACGCAGGAAGCCGGTCGACAGCGAGGCTGGCCCGGCAATATGCCCAATGCGGCGGTGGCCCAGGCCGACCAGGTGGTCGACCGTCTGCCGCATGGCCAGCAGGTTGTCGCTCACCACGCAGGACACCCGGCCCGTGTCTTCGCCCCGGTTGACCGTGACCACGGGGATATGCTGCTTGAGGCAGTAGGCGAGTATCGGATCGTCCCGTTCCGCGGTGGCAAGCACCAGTCCTTCGACTTGCCGACCGATCATCTGATCGATGATAAAACGCTGCCGGCTCTTGTCGGTACCGGCATTGACCACGATCGGCACGTAGCCTTGCTGCGCCAGCACCGATTCAATCCCGGCCAGGATGGGCGGAAACACCGGGTTGGAGATATCGGGCAGCACCACGCCCACCAGTCCGGAACGCTGGGTGCGCAGCCCCGCCGCGATGCGATTGGGGCGGAAGCCGCGGGCCTCGGCAACCTCCAGGATGCGGGCCGCCACGTCCTCAGCCACCAGGTGCCGCGTGGCCGGGTTCATCACTCGCGAGACGGTCGAGTAATGCACGTCGATCTCGGCAGCCAGGTCTTTCAGGGTGAGGCGCTTGCGCTCGGGCATGACGGCAGTTGGCGGGGCGGCAGCCCGGGGAGAGTTGGAATACGCCATTCTAAGCCACCCCCGCGCCGTCGCCGCACGCCTGCAGGCTACGCTACTGCCCCGCTTTCACGCCGGATTGCCTGACCACCGGCGCCAGCTTGCCGATCTCCGCCTGGATATAGGCGGCAAACTCCTGCGGGGACGAGCGCTTTGGCTCCGCGCCCTGGGCGGCCAGGCGCTCGCGCACATCCGGCGCGGCCAGTGCCTTGCCGATCTCGGCATTGAGCGCATCGACGACTTCCTTCGGGGTGCCGGCGGGCGCCAGCACGCCGAACCAGGAGTCGAACGCGTAGCCGGGGAAGCCGGACTCCGCCACCGTGGGAATATCCGGCAGCGCGCTGGCGCGCCTGGCCGTGGTGACCGCCAACGCCCGCAGCTTGCCCTGCCTGACGAAGGGCATGGCCGATACGCTGGGCGCAAACATCATGTCGCCCCGGCCAGCCATGACGTCGGTCAGCGCTTCGCCCGTGCCCTTGTACGGGATATGGACGATGTCGATGCCGGCCTGCATCTTGAACATCTCGCCGCTCAGGTGGGTGGAGCTGCCGGAACCCGCCGAGTCGAAATTCAGCGCGCCCGGGGTCGCCTTGGCGGCGTTGACGACGTCCCGCACCGACTTGTACTTGCTGCCGGCATTGACCACCAGCACATTGGGGACCGTGGCCACCAGCGAGACCGGTGCGAAGTCCTTCACCGTGTCATAGGAGAGCTTGGGATACAGCGTGGCGTTGATGGCGTGCCCGACCGAAACCAGGATCAGCGTGTAGCCATCCGGCGCCGCCTTGGCCACGCCGGTGGCGCCCAGGGTGCCGCCGGCGCCGGGGCGGTTGTCCACGATCACCTGGTAGGTGCCGCCCTCGCCCATCTTGCTGCCGATGATGCGCGCCAGGATGTCGGTGGCACTGCCCGCCGAGAACGGCACCACCAGCCGGATCGGCTTGCTGGGATATTGCGGTTGCGCGTGGGCGGCGGGTGCGGCCGCCAGCATGAGCGATGACGCCAGCGCCAGCACGGTGCCTTGGATGGATCGAATCATTCTGTGTCTCCTCACTCCAGAAGCGAGCGCGAGCACCGCGCATCGCCGTTGAATGCGGCGCGCCCATGCCGGGCGTGCCGCCCCCTGCCTCAGAAGAAGTGCCGCATGCCGAGCGCGACCGTCTGCGGGTCTGCACCCGCGCTCACGCCCAGTTCATTGATGGCAAAGTCGTAGATCGCATTGCGCTTGTTGTTGATGCGGCTGTAGTACGCATACAGCGCGGTGCGCTTGGACAGCGGATAGTCGTAGCCGACCGTGATCTGCGTGGCGCCCGTTTCCGCGCCACTGCGGAAGAAGCCCACCGTCTCGGTCGCGTTGCCCGCGCCATTGCTGGCAAGGCCAAAACCGACGCGCACGCTGCCCGGCCCGAGCTTCTGCACCAGCGAGGCGTAGTACCCGTTACGGGTCAGGTCACCCGTCGCGGTGCGGTAGTGGAGGCGTTCATAGAGCAGCGCCACGGTGGTGGTCGGGAACTTGTACGAGACGCCCGCCTTCATCGCGTCATCGTTGCGCCCGGCGGTCTGGTAGTGCTGGTGGACTTCATAGGCCAGCGCCACGTTGAGCGGGCCGTTGTCGTAGGCGGCCGAGAACGAATACAAGCCGGGATTGCGCGGTACGGTGGTCTTCTCCTCGTTCACGCCCCACGCCGCGGCGCCGCTGAAGCCGGCAAACGACGGCGACTTGTAGACGATGATGTTCTTCTGCCGGCGGTCGAACGAGCTGGTGTCCTGCACGTTGTCGGAACTGGAGGTGGAGCCGTTGCCGATCAGCGCCATATAGCCGGCAGTGGTCGGATAGTACGGGTCGTAGGCCAGCGTCGATTCGGTGTATGGGGTCTGCCAGTGCCCCAGGAACAGCGTGCCGGCATCTCCCTGCAGCCCCACCCGCGTATTGCGCCCGGCCACCTGGCCCTGGCCGGTATCGAGCGAGAAATTGCTTTCGATCTGCCAGATGGCCTTCAGGCTGCCGCCCAGGCCCTCTTCGCCGCGCATGCCGAAGACTGAGCGGTTGTTGGTCAGGCGCCCAACGCCGCCAAGGCGGGTGCCGTCGGTCGCCGTGTTGGCATAGGAGTACTCCAGTGCCGTATTGATGCGCCCGTACAGTGTCACGGCTGACTGCGCGCAGGCCTCGCCGCCACAGGCTGCGGTCATGGCCAGCATGAGCAGATGGCTACGCTTTCTGATGGATTTCATTTGTCTCCCCTGGTTTGTCGTGGTTGTTGTGGGCGGGCCGTCTGCTCCGCTCTTTTGCAATCGTTTGCAGTCCGGCCCGAAAAGATCAGCCCTTGGGATACGGCATCGCCAGCAGCAGCAGCGCCGGCCGGTTGCCCGGGTTCGACACCTGCCGCGCTTCACCCGGCGCCAGGCGCACGGAATCGAACTGGCCCAGCGTCACGCGCTCGTCGGGCGTGGCGATACAGACTTCGCCTTCCAGCACGACGTAGTGCTTTTCCACCGGCGAGGCATCCATCGACGTATGGCCGCCCGGCAGCAGCACCGAGACCCCCATCCACAAGGCTTCGGACGGTCCCGCTTCATGCCCTTGCAGGCGCAGGCAATGCATGCCTTCATGATTGGCCGGAAAGTAGGCCGGCGCCTGTGCAAAGCGGGTCGTGTTCATGGCTGGAGCACCACGCGTTCGGTCGCGCCTTGCAGGACCGCCCGGTAGGCCTCCTTGGCATTGGAGAGCGAATAGGTGTAGTCCGAGAGGACCGGGAACGGCCGCAGCGCACCCGAGGCAAACATCGGTGCGAGCTGGTCAAGGATGCCCGCGCAGGCGTTGCTGTCCAGCGCAAGGGTGTCGACGCCCACATAGGTGTGCTGGCCACGATAGAAGGCGAAGATGTCGAACGGCACCGGCTTCTCGATGGTCGAGATGAAGATCTGCGTCGCGCCGATCGCCATGGCCTGATTGGCCTGTTCGAAATACGGGCTTCCGACGGTGTTGTAGACGATGTCCGCACCGTGCCCGTCGGTCTCTTCGCGCACCACGGCGGCGATGGATTCGCTGCTGGCATCGATCATGCGCACGTCGCCGGTGGCATGACCGCGATAGGCTTCCGCGGTGCGCTCCACGGCAAAAACGCGCGCGCCGAGCGCCGTGGCAATCTGGATGGTGGCCTGCCCCACCTTGCCATTCCCGCCGCACACCAGCACGGTGCTGCCAGCCTGCGGCATGCCCGCGCGGCGCAGCCCTTCATAGGCGGTGATGAACGGCACACCCACGGCGCCGGCTTCCAGCAGCGTCACCGACGCCGGCTTGGCGCGCACGGCGCTGGCCTGGATGCGCAGATACTTGCCATGCGTGCCATCGCGGCGGATGCCGAGCTCGCCGCCGCTGCCCCAGACCTGCTGGCCCAGCAGTTCGGTGGGACCGTCGACCACCAGGCCTGCGTAGTCGCGGCCCGGCGTGCGCGGCCAGACCGCATGCGGCATCATGCCGAGCGTTGCCTTCACGTCGCTCGGGTTCACGCCGGCGCTGGCCACTTCGATGATGACCTGACCCGGCGCCGCTTCCGGACGCGGCACGCCGAGCAGCTCCAGCTGCAGGACATCGATATTGGCGGCTTTTTCGCTGACTCGAATGGTGTTCATGGTGATTCCTTCCTGAAATGTTTAGTTCTGTATGGCGGGGGATCAGGCGTCGCGCAGCCCAAGCGTGCGCCGGGCCTCGGCCGACGATGCAATCTCGCCGCCGAGCGACCTGACGATGTCGCGCGCCTTGGCGACCAGCGCCGCGTTGCTTGGCGCCAGCACGCCCTTCTCCAGATAGATGTTGTCTTCCATGCCGACGCGCACGTGTCCGCCTGCGAGCCATGCCTGGGCGACGATCGGGAACTCCGCGCGGCCGATGCCGAATGCCGACCAGTGGGCGCCGGCGGGCAGCATGTTGCGCGCGTAGAAGATGGTTTCCGGCGTGGGCGCAAAGCCGTACTTCACGCCCAGCACCAGGGTCCACAGGCCGGGACCGTCCAGCACGCCTTCACGGATGAAGTCGAGCGCCATGTTGAGGTCGCCGGAATCGAAGATCTCCAGCTCGGGCATGACACCGGCCGCGCGGATCACGCTGGCCATCTTGCGTACGTTGGTGGGCGTGTTGATGACCACGTCGCCGCCGGAGTTCATGGTGTTCAGGTCGAGCGAGCAGACGTCCGGGCGCAGCGCCGCGATATGTTCGACGCGCTTCGCCGGATGCAGCAGCGTGGTGCCCGGCGCGGCCACCCGCGGCTCGTCCTCGCTCGGCACGAAGCGGCCGCCGGGTCCGGTGGTGAGGTTGATGATCAGCGAGCGGTTGCGTTTGCGGATGCGGTCGATGACATCGGCGTAGTAGTCGAGCGACATCGACGGGCGCCCGGTTTCGGGGTCGCGCACGTGGATGTGGGCGGCAGCTGCGCCGGCCTCGGCGGCTTCCAGCGCGGCGTCGGCAATCTGGGCCGGCGTGACCGGCAAGCCGGGGTGCTGCTCCGGGGTGACGATATTGCCAGTCACCGCGCAGGTGATGATGGTCTTGCGTGCGTGCATGAGCGAAGGTCAGTGATGGAAATGCGGTTGGGTAAACAAGCAGGGCCTGGCCTATCCAAGCTGGCGGCCGCCGTCCACGACGATGGTGGTGCCAGTGGCAAAGCGCAGTGACGTCGCGCAGGCCGCGATGGCATCGGCCACGTCCTGTGCCTGGCCGACGCGCTTGAGCGGCGTCGACTTGGCGGCGCGCTCGTTGAAACCGCTGTCGCGTCCCGGCACGAAGGCGGTATCGACCACGCCCGGTGAAACGTTCAGCACGCGGATATGCGGCGCCAGCGCGCGCCCGAGCGACATCGCCATGACATCGAGCCCGGCCTTGGCGGCGCAGTACGCAACGTTGCTGCCCTGCCCCGTGCGGCCGGCGATGGACCCGACATTGACCACCAGCCCGTCGCCATTGGCGCGCAGGTGCGGCGCGAACGCACGGATCGCAGCAAACTGCCCGCGCCAGTTGATGGCAAACAGTTCATCGATCAGCGCATCGTCCAGGGCGTCGAGGTCGGCGTGCGGGATCGCCCGCGTAAAGCCTGCAGTGTTCACCAGGATATCGACGCGGCCGTAGTGATGGCTGACCTCGTCGGCCAGCGCGCGCAGCGAGGCGCTGTCGGCAACCTCGGCCACGGCGGCAAGATGGTTGCCGGCCGGCAAGGCCGCCGCGGCACTGGCCGCCTTGTCGGCGTCGCGCCCGGTCAGCACGACGCTGGCGCCAAGCCGCGCCAGCGTTTCACCGGCGGCAAAGCCGATCGCGCCGGTGCCGCCGAGGATCACGGCCACCTTGCCGGAAAGAGAAGTAGCACTCATGGTTTCGATGTGGGAATGGTTCAACGTAAGTCGATCGGGCCGTCAGTCGATCGGCGGCTTCGGGAAGGTCTGCTCGCCAGGCTCGAGCGTGAAATCGAACGCCAGCGTGTAGAACGGCGCCGGCACATCGCCCCACGGGCTGGGGCCTTGGTGGTGCAGCCGGAGATCGCCAACCAGTTGCCGATGCACGCCGAACGTGACATCGGATTCAAGCTTGTCCGGCGTGTCGGCAAACACCTGGGTGACGAGCGTCCGGTAGCCCGGCGCCGCGACGATGAAATGGATATGCGCCGGCCGGTAGGGATGGCGCTGCTGCGCGGCCAGCAAGGTGCCTACCGGGCCGTGGGTCGGCACCGGATAGCCGGCAGGCCGTACCGTGCGAAAGTGATAGCCACCGCTTTCATCGGTATGGAAGCAGCCGCGCAGGTTGCGGTCGGGCTGGGTCGGATCCTGGTTGTCATACAGTCCCACCGGCGACGCCTGCCAGATCTCGACCAGCGCGCCTGGCAGCGGCGTGCCATCGGTCGCCCGCACGGTGCCGCTGACCAGCAGCGGCAAGCCAGGCGCGTCGTCCTGCACCACGCAGTCACCGCAGTCATAACGCGGCGCGTTGGCGCGATAGAACGGGCCGAGCAGCGCACCGGGCGTGCGCCCGTCCCTGGTGCTGTTGTTCATGGCGGTCACCAGGGTCGACAGCCCCAGCACGTCGGCAGCCAGGACAACCTCGTTGTGTTTGGCATTGGTCGCATGGCCGAGACTGGCGATATACCCCAGGGCAAGCTCGAATTCCTCGTCGGACAGCCGCACCTCGGACAGGAACCCGTGAAGGTGCCGCACCAGGGAATCCATGACGAAGCGCAGGCGGGGATTGGTGGTATTGGCCATGGCCGCCTGGACCACGCCTGTCACCGAGTGTTCGTCCTCGATCAACGCCAGACGCTCGCCTTGTGGCGCCTGCCGCTCGCTGGAAGTTTCCATTTTTTGCCTCCTTTGCAAACGTTTGCATTATCGGCGGTTTCGACGGATGGTCAAGGTCGAAGTTGGTCACCGCCACAACTTGCAACGGCTGCCATTCGACCAGAATCACAATCAAAACAAGGGGGTACGGAGGATTTTCAGGAGAAACCCTAGGTGAAAGCAGAGGCGCTGAATGTGGCGCATAGGCCTGTCCGAGTCCCCTGCCGATGCGGCTCCCCAACCCGTTCGCGCATGAATTTGTACCCGTCTGTATCACGCAGCCGCAACGATACGTGTTCCGACAGAGACACCCCTCGCGCGCTACGGGCCCGATACATCGATCGCCTTAAATGCATTCCGTGGCCCGGCGGCGAACATCAACGATGCCAGTCCCTGCCGCGCAATACCGAACCCATACCCTTGAGGAAAAAGATCATGACCACCCACATCGCCAAGCGTTTTGTCTTCGCCATCGCCCTGGTTGCCGCCGCTGCCGGTGCGCAGGCCGCCGCACTGCCCCAAGTAGGCGCGCGAGACCCGTTCACCGACGGTGCCCGCTCCGTACAAGAGGCACGCAGCCCGTACAGCGATGGCGCGCGTGCAGTCGACCCGTTCACGGACGGTGCGCGCAACGTTGACCCGTACTACGACGGCGCGCGCACCCTGTCCGGTTTGGACCGCACCGGCGTTTCGGCGGACCCGGCGCGCAGTGTCGACCCCTATCTTGACGGCGCCTACGCCTGAACCCCAACTTTCTGAATGACCAAGGAACACATCATGACCCGTATCGAAAAAGTGCTGTACACCGGCAAAGTCCACATCACCGCAGGCGGACGCGACGGCGAAGCCCATAGCGATGACGGCCGGCTGAACCTTCAGCTGTCCTCGCCGGGCACCAAAGGCCCGGGCACGAACCCGGAGCAATTGCTCGCCACGGGATGGTCGGCGTGCTTTATCGGCGCGATCGGGCTGGCCGCCGGCAAGATGAATGTGAAGCTGCCGGCCGAGCTTTCGGTCGACGCCGAGGTTGACCTGGGCATGGCTGGCGAGGCCTATTTGCTGCAGGCCCGGCTCAATGTCCACATCCCCGGCATCGACCGTGAAGTGGCCCAGGCACTGGTGGATACCGCGCACCGGACCTGCCCGTACTCGAAGGCCCTGCACGGCAACGTCCACGTCGAAACCAACCTGGTCTGACGCACACCGTGACCTGCCTGAGGCAACCGGGCAGGTCATCTTCCAGAAGGAGGCTCCCATGCCGAAGATTGGCATTTCGGTGCAGGCTGCGGCACTGAATATCCCGCCAGGCACGTTCCATGGCATTACCCTGATCGGGGCCGTGGTGGCTGCCGTTACGACTTTTCTGACGCTCACCGCAGCGCTACCCGCCTGGGCCATGTTCCTTGGTTGGGTCGCATTCAACACAGGCTCGCAGACGGCGCGCGAAGGCGCAGCGAACCTTGCGGCATTCCTGCTCGGCATTGTCTTCGGTGCTGCGACCGGACTGCTGATTGGATGGCTGACGCCGCGCTTCGGTGACCTGGCTACACCGCTCGCGGTGTTCGGCGACGTGGTACTCGTGCTCAGCCTGCGCGCGCTGCCACGGATCAACAATCCGCTTGCCTATTTCCTTGGCCTGATCAGTTTCTTTGCTGCGAGCCAGCCACCGTCGCTGATGTTGCTAGGGGCGCTGGCCGCTGCCGGTGTGCTCGGCGCGATCGGCGCCGGTATCAGCAACGTGCTGCAAGCGCGACTTGCGCGCGCAGTCTGAGCCGGGTTGTCTGCGCCTGCGACGGCCGTCGCAGGCGCCTCCTTCCCGGTTCCTGACATCCCTTCCAATTTCCACGAGCACGAATCATGCGCACGCTTCTTCGCACCGCAATGGTTGCGGCCGGCATCGCCGCGATCTATTTCATCGGCACGGGCGCCAACGCCCTCCGCCCCAGCGTCGGGGACCAGGGCGGCGCGCCCGAGTTCGCGGGCATCAACCAATGGCTGAACTCGCCGCCGTTGTCGATGGACGCATTGCGCGGCAAGGTCGTGCTGGTCGACTTCTGGACCTATTCGTGCATCAACTGCATCAACACCTTGCCGTACGTAAAGCAGTGGCACGAGAAGTACAAGGACCAGGGGCTGGTCGTCGTGGGTGTGCACACGCCAGAGTACCCATTCGAAAAATCGACCGACAACGTGCAAGCAGCGCTCAAGCGCTTCGATATCCGTTATCCGGTTGCACAGGACAATGCGTATGCCACGTGGTCGGCATTCCGCAACCAGTACTGGCCGGCCAAGTACCTGATTGATGCCAACGGCCGGATCGTCTACCAGCACTTCGGAGAGGGAGGCTACGCCGAAACCGAAGCAGCCATCCGCAAGCTGCTGGCGGACCGCAAGTAACCGCACGACCACGCGAGGGGAGTTCATTGTATCTACCCTGCCGAAGGATGGATGGACACGCTGAATCCATGGCCATCCTCTCTCGCATCTGGCGGCGGCGCCTCAACAGTACGGTACCTATTCGCCTGATGACGGCACAAGCAAGCAATACCGGCGGTGCCTGATCGAAGGCAGGCCAAAGGACACTGATCATGACCCTGCTGATACTCGCCTACCTTGGGGGTGTACTGACCATCCTGAGCCCGTGCATCCTGCCCGTCCTGCCCTTTGTCCTCAGCCGCACCGGCCAGCCGTTCCTGCGCGGCAAGCTGCCGATGCTGGCCGGCATGGCACTGACCTTTTCCGCCATTGCCACGCTGGCGTCGGTGGGCGGCGCATGGGCCGTGCGCTTCAACGAGTACGGGCGCCTCGCCGCCCTGGTCCTGCTGGCAGTCTTCGGGCTGTCCCTGCTCCTGCCGAAGCTGGCGAATACCCTCGCGCGGCCTGTGGTGGCGCTCGGCAACCGGCTGGCTGCCAGCAGCTCGACCACGGCGCCTTCGTCCTCGCAGGCTTCTCCATGGAGCTCGCTGCTGCTTGGCGTCGCCACCGGCATGCTGTGGGCCCCTTGCGCCGGCCCGATCCTCGGTCTTGTGCTGACAGGTGCGGCCCTGAATGGCGCGAGCGTATCGACTTCGCTGACGCTGGCGGCCTATGCCGCCGGGGCAGCCACCTCTCTAGCCGCCGCGCTCGGCATCGGCGGCCACGTCCTCACTGCAATGAAGCGGTCAATGGGCGCTGGTGAATGGCTGCGTCGAGGTCTGGGTGCGGGTGTGCTGGGCGGGGTACTTGTCATCGGACTCGGTGCCGACACCGGCCTGCTGGCACGCTTGTCCGCCAGCGGACCGGCATGGATCGAGCAGGCGCTGGTCGATGCGCTGCGCAAGGAGCGGCTTGCGCCGCAAGCGACGAATGACGCCAACCGCGGTGGCGTGCTGCTTGCCGCAAATGACACACCCGTGCTCGTCCCGAGCCACTTGCCCGTGGAGGGTCGCCTGCCTTCGCTCGATGGTGCAACGCAATGGATCAACTCCCCGCCGCTGTCGCGCGACCAGCTGCAGGGCAAGGTCACACTGGTCTATTTCTGGACCTACTCCTGCATCAATTGCATTCGCACCCTCCCCTACCTCCGGGCCTGGGCGGAGAAGTACAAGGATCGGGGCCTGACGGTAGTCGGCGTGCATACGCCCGAGTTCGCCTTCGAGAAGGCACCGGCGAACGTCCGCCGCGCGATCGCAGATTTCCGCATTGGCTTCCCCGTGGCAGTCGATAACGACTACCGCATCTGGCGCGCATTCAGGAACAGCTACTGGCCGGCCGCCTACTTTGTCGACGCCCACGGCAATATCCGCCACCACCAGTTCGGCGAGGGCAACTACGCCAATTCCGAGCGCGTCATCCAGTCGCTGCTGGCGGAGGCGGGCAATCGGTCGGTGGCACGCGATGTGGTCGCCCCCGACGCGCGTGGCGCGCAGGCGGCACCGGACCTTGACAACATTCGCTCCGTCGAAACCTACGTCGGTTACATGCAGGCGGAGAATTTCGCCTCTCCTGGGGGCACCCGGCAGGACGCACCGCGCGCGTACACAGTCAGCAAGCTTCGCCTCAACGAGTGGGGCCTGTCAGGCAGCTGGACCGTCGGCGCCGAGCAGGCAACGCTCAACCGCGCCGGCGGCGGGATCGCCTATCGCTTTCACGCGCGCGACCTGCACCTTGTGCTGGGGCCTGCAGCCGATGGCCGGGCAGTGCGTTTTGTAGTAACGGTCGACGGCAAGCCCCCAGGCGACAGCCACGGCGCGGACACCGATGCAGCCGGCAATGGCGCGGTCACACAGACACGGCTCTATCAGCTGGTACGCCAGGCGGGCGACGTAGGCGAGCGCACTTTCACGATCCGGTTCCTGGACCCCGGTGCCCAGGCTTATGCCTTCACCTTCGGCTAGTGTCCTGTCCCGCAAATAGCTTGATAAATGAAATCGTCCAGTTGCTCGTCAGGCTAGGCGCGAGGAGGCGCCATAGCCGTAGCTATGGCAACGACGAGCAACGACGCATGGCGGGCAACTGGGCGATTTCATATCGAGTTTATTTGCGGGACAGGACACTACGAAACAAGCGCAGAGCGCTGCTCAATCTTTGCTTGCTTCCTGCCCGATGTGCCGGACATCGGTGCCCTTGACGATGTAGATCGTGAATTCGGCGATGTTCGTGGCGTGGTCGCCGATGCGTTCGATCGCCTTGGCGATGAAGAGATAGTCGAGCGACACGGAGATCAGCTTCGGGTTCTCCATCATGTAGCTCATGAGCTTGCGCACGAAGCCGCGGAATTCTTCATCGAGGGCGCGATCTTCTTGCACGATTTCTGCCGCGGCAGCGGCGTCGAGCCTGGCAAAGGCATCCAGGGCCTTGCGGAGCATTTCGACAGCGAGCGCAGTGGAGACGCGGAGCTCGGAAAAGTCGATGGTCGGGCGCGACACCTCGCAGATGATGTGCTTCGAGCGCGTCGCGATGTGGTAGGCCTCGTCTCCTGCACGCTCCAGGTTGGTGATGGTCTTCGAGATTGCCATCAGCAGTCTCAGGTCGCGAGCCGTGGGCTGCCGCCGGGCGATGATGTCGCTGCAATGCGCGTCAATTTCGACTTCCTGCCGGTTGACACGCGCCTCCGTCGCGATGACGTTCTCCGCAAGGCTCACATCGAATGTCTCCAATGCACGGATTGCCGACTGAACCTGTGCCTCGATCAGCCCGCCCATCTGCAAGACTTCCGTGGAGATATCGGCGAGGTCGGCATCGAACTGGCTGGACAAGTGTTTCTCGGTCATGGGGCGTCCCCGTTCAGCCGAAACGTCCGGTGATGTAGTCTTCCGTGGCCTGCTGAGTTGGCTTGAGGAAGATCTGGCTGGTCTGGCCATGTTCGATCAGCTCGCCGATGTACATATAGGCGGTGTAGTCGGACACCCGAGCCGCTTGCTGCATGTTATGGGTCACGATCAGGATGGTGACGCGTGCCCGCAGCTGGCTGATGAGTTCTTCGATACTGGCCGTGGCAATCGGGTCCAGTGCCGAGGTGGGCTCGTCGAACAGCAGGATCTCAGGGTCGGTGGCCAGGCATCGTGCGATGCAAAGGCGCTGCTGCTGTCCGCCGGACAAGGTCATAGCCTGGGCCTGAAGACGGTCCTTGACCTCGTCCCACAGAGCAGCATCCCGCAGGGCCACCTCAACGCGTTCATCGAGCATGGACCGACTCTTCGCCCCTCGCAGGCGCAGCCCATAGGCAACGTTTTCGTAGATCGACTTGGGGAAGGGATTTGGCTTCTGGAAGACCATGCCGATGCGCATGCGCACTTCTATGGGATCGACTCTGGGATCGAGGATGTTGGTGTTGTCGGGATAGAGGCGGATGTCGCCCTCGTACCGGTTGCCCGGGTAGAGGTCATGCATGCGGTTGAAAGATCGCAACAAGGTCGACTTGCCGCAGCCAGAGGGGCCGATCAGGGCAGTGACACGCTTCTCCTGGATGGGCAGGTTGACGTCCTTGAGCGCCTGGAAGGTTCCATAGTAGAAGCTGAAGTTGATCGCAGCCGCCTTCACGGGAGTCGGATCCAGGGCATGCGCCTTCAGCTCTTGCGCGATGGCATTGCGTGCCGGAGCGGCGTAACCGGCCTGGTCTGACACGGGAATGGCGTTGCTTACCACTTGATGTCCCTCCTCAGGCGATAGCGAATCCAGATCGCAAGTCCGTTCATCGAAAGTGTCATCAGGACCAGGATAAACCCGGCTGCCGCGGCGTTCTGCTGAAAGGCTTCCTCGGGGCGGGATGTCCAGTTGAACATCTGGATCGGCATCACGGTGAATCCTGACCAGAGCCAATCGAGATTGATCCAGGGGAATCCTGGCTCGAAGGGCGACGGGGGCAGGAAGGCGATAAAGGTGAGTGCGCCGATGGTGATGATGGGGGCAGTCTCGCCAATGGCGCGCGACATGCCAATGATGACACCGGTCATGATGCCGGGCATGGAGTATGGGACGATGTGGTCGCGGGTTACCTGCCACCGGGTGGCACCCAGTCCGTAAGCGCCTTCACGAATATGCTGCGGGATGGCGCGGATCGCCTCGCGTGTGGCCACGATAACGACCGGAAGAATGAGCAGAGCGAGCGTCAGGCCGGCGGAGAGGATGCTCTGGCCGAAGCCAAAGGCATAGACGAAGATCCCCAGTGCGAGCAGGCCATAGACGATGGAAGGCACGCCAGCCAGGTTGGTGACGTTGATCTCGATCACGTCGGTGATCAGGTTCTTGGGTGCGTACTCTTCCAGGTAGGTGCCGGCGGCAATCCCCAACGGAACGGCGGCGATGGCCGTCACCAGCATCACAAGCAAGGATCCGACCCAGGCGGAAAGTATGCCGGCCTGCGCAGCCCGCCTCGACGGGAAGTTGGCGAAGAACTCCGGTGTGAGACGTTCCCAGCCCGTGTAGGCCATCTGGACGAAGAGCGCAACGAAGGTCAGGATGCCGACAAGCAGGGCGATAAAGCCTGCAATGGCGAAGAACAGGTCCCAACGCTTATTGGACTTGATGATGACGCGCATCGCGTCGAGTGGCGGCTGGTGCATGGACGTACCCTTCAATAGGCCTCGCGATAGCGGCGGCGAATGATGTGCCCCAGAATGTTGAAGAGCAGCGTCATCAGCATCAGCGTCAACCCCGCGGCGAAGATGGATTGGTAGCCGATAGAGCCATGCGCGAGGTCGCCCAGCGCCACCTGCACGATGTAAGCGGAGATGGTCTGGGCAGGCTCCATGGGATTGATGGTGAAGTTTGGCTGCATGCCGGCGGCCACCGCAACGATCATGGTTTCGCCCACGGCACGGGAGATCCCCAGGATGTAGGCGGATAGGATTCCGGACAACGCGGCCGGCACGACGACTCGCACCGACGTCTGGAAGCGTGTGCCGCCCATGGCATAGGAGCCTTCGCGGATGCTCATTGGCACCGCCCGCATCGCGTCTTCGGCCAGCGAACTGACATAGGGGATGATGGCGATGCCCATCACGAGCCCGGCCGAAAGCATATTGAAGCCCGGCAGCGAAGGGATCAGCGCTTGCAGCAGCGGCGTGATGACCGTGAGGGCGAAGTAGCCGTAGACGATGGTGGGTATGCCGCCAAGCAATTCAAGGAACGGCTTGATGACTTCCCGGAGCGAGGGATTGGCGAACTCCGAGAGATAGATGGCAATCACGGTGCCAAGCGGAATGGCGACGGCCAGCGCGACCAGTGATGTGGTCAAGGTGCCCAGCAGTAACGGCAGGATGCCGTAGCGGGGTTCTGCGAAGAGCGGCGTCCACAGCGTATCGGTGAAAAATTGCCGGACGGGAATGCTGCCGAAGAAGTGCGCCGACTCGCTGACCAGGACCCACACGATGCCCACGGTCGCAATCACCGAAACCGAGGCGGCAAGAAAGAGGACGCCCTCGATCACGCGTTCCTTTGTGTTCCGGAAGGCTTTTCTGGCAAGCCGCTCGCTGACCACATGTGGGGTGATGTCCGTGGGAGCGGTTGCGGTAGAGGGTTCTGGCATGGCAGCCTTCAGGCGAGCATCCTGGCCCTGGCGCGGGTGCCGGCCCGCGCCAGGCATCGGTTACAGCTTTGCTTCGCGAGCCAGCAGCGAATCGATGGTGGCCGCCACGTCGGGTTCACCGCCAAACACCGTGCCAAGCTTCTTCTTCGCCAGGTGCTCCGCTGCAATCGTATAGGCCCTGGCGGGGAGGGGCACATATTTCACCTCGGAAGCCAGGCGCGCCCCGTGCTGAAGGTAGTAGGCAACGAAGTCCTTGACCTCGGGCTTCTCGAGCGACTTCTCATTGACGTAGATGAAGATCGGCCGCGAAAGCGGATTGTATGAACCATCCAGGACGGCACTGGCGCCCGGAGCCACGGCCTTGCCGCTCTTGTTGACGATAGAGACGGCCCTCAGTTTGCTCTTGTTCTCTTCATAATAGGCGTAGCCAAAATACCCGAGGCCGTTCACATCGCGCGAGACGCCCTGCACCAGGACATTGTCGTCTTCGGAGGCGGTGTAGTCGCCGCGGGAAGACTTGGCCTTGCCGACAATGGCTTCCGTGAAATAGTCAAAAGTACCCGAATCCGAGCCTGCGCCGAACAGCTTCAGGGGTGCGTCCGGGAACGAAGGATCGACTTGCTTCCAGGTCGTGACCTTGCCTTGTGCCGCCGGCTCCCACATCTTCTTGAGCTGCTCCACAGTCAGTTGCCTGACGAAAGTGTTCTTCGGGTTGACGACGACAGTCAGCGCGTCGAAGGCAATAGGAAGCTCGTAGTATTTGACGCCCGTCTGCGCGCACGCTTCCATTTCCTGCTTCAGGATAGGGCGCGAGGCGTTCGAGATATCGGTCTCGCCGCGGCAGAATTTCTTGAAGCCGCCGCCGGTGCCGGAGATGCCCACAGTGACTTTGGCCGCCCCTTTCCTGGCCTTCTGGAAATCTTCCGCTACGGCTTCGGTGACCGGATAGACGGTGCTGGAGCCGTCGATCTTGACAATGGCCTGGCCGTGCACGGCCTGGGTGCTGATCGCAAACGCAGCAACCGCCAGTGCAGCGTGAGGATTGAAGCGCATCTTGAACCCCCTTCGTGTCGATGGGTGGACAGAGCCAGAATAGAAACTGCGATTCTGCAAATCTAGTTCTATGAATGCATTGCGACTAAACGATGACAGTGAAGTGACTGTCCGTGACAAGTGCGTAAAACGTCCCCCCATGGTCTTGCGGGATGACGTGAACGCCTCTACAGGTCGCTGCTCGATCACCTTCAGAAGGGCTTTCCGTGCGACGTTCTAACGTTTGCGCGCGTAGAGACTCGGTGGTTGGCCGACGTGCCGGCTGAACGCGGTGCTGAAGGTACTTGCCGAGCCGTAGCCGACGCGTTCAGCAACTTCGGCGATCCCGAAGTCATGGCGACGGAGCAGGTCCTTCGCCACGGCCATGCGCCAGGCGACCAGGTATTCCATCGGTGGCATGCCCACGGCGCGCGTGAAGCGCTCAAAAAAGGTCGAGCGCGACAGCGCGGCCTTCTTTGCGAGTTGAGCCACCGTCCACGAGCGTGCAGGATCGGCGTGCATCTGGTGCATCGCTGACGCGAGTCGCGCATCGGCCAGGCCGCGCAGCAACCCCGGGGGCGCGTCCTCCCCCGACGTTGAGCGCAGCGCTTCGATCAGCAGCACCTCCACCAGGCGCGTGAGCACGAGGTCGCGGCCCGACCTCCGTTCACCCGATTCCTCGCCGACGAGCCGAACGATTGCCGAAAGCCGCTCGGCGCCGCGCACATGCACCAGCGCCGGCAACAGCGACACCAGTAACGCAGCATTGGACGAGTCGAATACGAAGTAGCCGCCGAGCATACGCACGTCGGGACGTCCACCGCGCCTGCCGTGACGGACTTCGCCCATCGGCGCGGACGTCACTTTCGGGTCGATGCGCTCAGGCGCCACCGGCTCAAAGCCCGACAAGGTGAAGCCCGGCGTTGCCGGCAGGAGCACGAAGTCGCCCGCCTCAAGCGTGAGGGCATGCTGGCCGTCGACGGCGAGACGACAACTGCCCTCGAGCACGGCGCAGAAGCTTGGCTGGCCGTAGTCAGCGTAGCGAGCACCCCAGCGACCGGCGCCGCTGATGCATTTCGAGAACACGGCACGCGGCTGAAGCAGCGAGATGACTTCTGACAGGGGATCGCTCATCGCCGGACGATTGCAAATGAAATCTGGACTTTTCATTGTAGGCAGTCCGCCGCATCCCCGCTATCGTTGCCGACATCAAAACCACCACCGAGACCCCCATGAAAACCGTGCTGATTACCGGCTGCTCCTCTGGCTATGGCCTTGAAACCGCGCGCCACTTCCACTCGCAGGGCTGGAACGTCATCGCCACCATGCGAACGCCGAACCAAGACCTGTTGCCCCGATCCCACCGGATCCGCGTGCTGGCGCTCGACGTGACGAAACCCGACAGCATCGCCGCCGCGCTTGCAGCGAGCGGGCCCATCGACGTGCTCGTCAACAACGCGGGCATCGGCCTGTTTGGCGCCTTCGAGGCCACTCCGATGGCCACGACGCGCGAGGTGTTCGAGACCAACACGTTCGGTGTGATGGCGATGACCCAGGCGGTGCTGCCCCAGTTCCGTGCGCGCAGGTCGGGCGTGGTGGTGAACGTGACCTCGAGCACGACGCTGGCGCCGATGCCGATGGTGGCCGTCTACACCGCGAGCAAGATGGCCATCGAAGGCTTCACCGCGTCGCTCGCGTTCGAGCTCGAAGCGTTCAACGTGAGCGTGAAGCTGGTCGAGCCAGGCTACGGACCGACCACGCGCTTTACGAGCAACGGGGGACCGCGCATGGAGGGCCTGATCCCCGAGGCGTACGCGCCTTTCGCGCAGCGCATCATTGCTTCATTCTCGCAACCGGCAGCGGTGACGACCGAGGCCGATGTGGCCGAAGCGGTGTGGCGTGCCACCAGCGATACGTCCGGGCTGCTTCGGTTTCCGGCAGGTGCCGATGCGGTAGCGCTGGCTCATTCGGGATAAGCGGCGAAGGGCGTCTGGCCCTTCGACGGTTCGCCGCACCAGGTATCGGAGCCCAATCGCCCCGGATGCTGGCACATCCCGACACGCCCGAGGCATAATCGTGAAACTGGTTTCACCGAGACCCGAACCCTATGCCTCGCCCTGTTATCCGACCTGTGTCCGACCAGAAACCTGCAGAGAAACTCACCATCCAGGACGTTGCCGACTATGCGGGCGTCTCCAAGGCAACCGTATCGCGCTACCTGAACCGTGGCGGCGAGCAGTTGTCCGCGGACGTAGAGGCGCGCGTCGCCGCGGCCATCCGCGCGCTCGGCTACAGCCCCAGCCCGATGGCGCAGGGGCTCAAGCGCGGCAAGTCGCGCCTGATCGGGCTGGTGGTCGCGGATGTCTCCAATTCGTTCTCTGTGGCCGTGCTGCGTGGCGTAGAAAAGGCCTGTCGCGACGCCGGCTATATGGTGATGCTGTTCAACCTCGGCAATGACGAGCAACTTGAGCGCGAAGCCATCCGCTCGCTGTCGGCCTACCGGGTTGAAGGCTTTATCCTGCACACGCTGGGCCACGATGCCGGCGCCCTGGCCGATGCGGCGCAGTTGGGCAAGCCAGTCGTACTGGTCGACCGCAAGGTCGGCGATGCCGAAGTCGACCTGGTGGCCCTGGACAACCAGACCGCCGTCCAGGAAGCTGCCGGCCACCTGGTCGAAGCCGGCTATCGGCGCCTGCTGTTCATCAGCGAGCCGATCAAGGCCATCAGCTCGCGCAACGAGCGGGCCCGGGCCTTCCAGGGCTTTATCGCCGAACACGCGGACACGGTTGGCGGGACCGTTTTTGAAGCCCAGCGGGGTGACGACGATGCCCTGGATGAAGCGCTCCGCGCCCTGCGCCGTGGCGCCGGACAGGCACCGATTGCCGTGCTGGCGGCCAACGCAGTGATCTCGCTGCGCGTGGCCGCATCGGCCGCCAGACTGGGTTGGCAACTTGGCGCCGACCTGGGGCTGATCGGTTTCGATGATCCGGAATGGGCTGCACTGGTCGGTCCTGGCCTCAGCGCCATTTCCCAGCCCACCGACGATATCGGGCGCGTCGCCACCAACTGCCTGATCGAGCGCCTGCAAGGCGCGCAACTGCCGCCGCGCCGGGTGCTGTTGCCCGGCACGCTGGTCACGCGCGGATCCACCCGCCGCGCCTGATTGCAGAGCCCTTCCCCACCGGCGTCCGCCGTGCCCGCCTGATCCACGCCTGCACCCGCTTCGCACGTCCAACGGGTGCCTGACGTGCCTGTTTCCGCATCCGCCAAACGCAGCTTTTGCCCGTAAGGGTTTCCACTGCTGGATCTCTGAAACCGGTTTCCTATAATTCTGAAACCGGTTTCAAGACGGTGCTTGCCAAACGCTGCGACGCCAGCGACACATTCCATAACCGTGCAGGAGACATTGATGAACGTCCAACGCTTGTTGCGCCGCGTAGCCGCGCCCGTGCTGACTCTGCTGGTCCTGACCAGCGCCGCTTTCACCGCCCAGGCGCAGACCGTCGCCGAGATCGTCAAGAAGGGCAAGGTCACCATCGGCGTGGTAACCGGCGCGCCGCCCTTCGGCACCACGGACGCCACCGGCAAACCCGCCGGCTATGACGTCGACGTGGCCAACCTGCTGGGCAAGTACCTGGGCGTGCCGGTCGATATCGTTCCGCTCACCTCGCCCAGCCGGATTCCGGCGCTGGAGGCCGGCAAGGTCGATTTCCTAGTCGCGACGCTGGCGCCGACGCCCGAGCGGGCGCGGGCCATCATGTTCAGTGCGCCCTACAGCGCGTTCGAGCTGACCATCTTTGCGCCCGTCGCTGCCAAGTACGCAAAGCTGACGGAGCTCGGGAAGAAGAAGGTTGGCGTCACGCGCGGCACCACGCAGGACACCGCGCTGACCCGCCTGGCCGTGCCCGGCATGAATATCGTCCGCTTCGAGGACGATGCCACCTGCGCGCAGGCGCTGATCAGCAACCAGGTCGAAGCCATTGCCCTGCCCAATACCACCGGCAACGAGATCATGAAGGCGCGCGGCGCCGGCAAGTTCGACGCCAAGTTCGCGTTCTCGGTGCAACCCAATTCGATGGCCGTGCGCAAGGACGCTTTCGAGCTGCGCCAGTGGCTCAACACCACCATCTCCTACGTCAAGCTGAATGGCGAACTCGACGCCATTGCGCAGAAGTGGACCGGCAAGGCGCTGCCCGCGCTGCAGGCGTTCTGAACCAGGCCGTCTGAGGTTGCGCGCCGGCGCCAGCCGGCGTGCCAGGAGACCCACATGAACTACCAATTCGAATGGACCCCGGTGCTGTCGCAGCTGGATCGCTTCGCGGAAGGCGCGGCGATGACGCTGGCGCTCAGCTTCGGCTCGATCCTGCTTGGCACCGTGGTCGGCACCGCCGGCGCCATTGCTGCCGCGTTTGGCGGCCTCTGGCTGCAGCGCGCCACCAGGGCATACGTCGAAGCCATCCGCAATACGCCCTTCCTGATCCAGCTCTTCATCATCTTCTTCGGCTTGCCAACCGTGGGCCTGCAGATCGATGCCGTCACCGCCGCGGTGATTGCGATGACCGTCAACCTCGGCGCCTACTCGACGGAAATCATCCGGGCCGGCCTGCAGGCGGTGCACCGCTCGCAGCTCGAGGCCGCCGCCGCGCTGGGCATGACACGCTGGCAGTTGATCCGCCACGTCGCCCTGGTGCCGGCCTTCGAGAAGGTCTATCCGGCCCTGACCAGCCAGTTCACGCTGATGATGCTGACGTCGAGCGTGGTGTCGACGATCTCGGTGGAAGAGCTGACGGCGGTCGCCAGCCAGGTCGATTCGCAGACCTTCCGCACCTTCGAGAGCTACATCCTGGTCATGTTCATCTATATCGGCCTGGCACTGCTGCTGCGCGCCATGTTCGCCGTGATCGGCAACCTGGTGTTCAAGCGGCGCCGCGTGGTGGCGCGCGCACGAAAGCTGGCCCGCACAGGCCGGATCGTGCCGCTGGCGCAAACGGAACTGACGGCAGCGGTTGCAGGGAGCGCGAAATGATTACCGAGTTCTCCTGGAATCATCTTGAAATCCTGCTGCTGGCAGCACGCTGGACGCTGTGGGTGACCTTGCTCGCCTTCGTCGGCGGCACGCTGGCCGGTTTCCTGGTGGCACTGGCACGCACCTCCGGAAGCCCGCTGCTGCGCCTCGCCAGCACGGCCTATATCCAGGTCGTGCAAGGAACGCCGGTGCTGATCGTGCTGTTCCTGAGCTACTACGGGCTCTCCGTGCTCGGGCTCAAGCTGTCGCCGATGGTCGCGGCCATGCTGGCGATGTCGATCTACGCCAGCGCCTATCTTGGCGAGATCTGGCGCGGCTGCATCGAGGCCGTGCCGCAGGGGCAGTGGGAAGCCAGCGAAGCGCTCGCCCTCACCCGCTGGCAGCAGCTGCGCTACGTGGTGCTTCCGCAGGCCGTTCGGCTGGCCTTGCCGCCCACGGTGGGGTTCTCGGTCCAGCTGGTCAAGAACACCTCGATCACTTCCATCATCGGCGTCATCGAACTGACCCGCGCCGGCCAACTGATCAACAACGCGACCTTCCAGCCTTTCGCGGTCTTCGTCGTCGTCGCACTCATCTACTTCGCGCTCTGCTTCCCGCTGTCGGCGGCAGCCCGGCGCATGGAAAGGAGGCTCCATGTCAATCGTTGAAGCACAAGGCGTGCACAAATCGTATGGCTCCGTCGAAGTCCTGAAGGGCGTTTCGTTTGCGATCGATCCCGGCCAGGTGGTCGCCATCATCGGCCGCAGCGGCTCCGGCAAGAGCACCATGCTGCGTTGCCTGAATGGCCTGGAGACGATCAACGCCGGCAATATCACCGTCGCCGGGCACAAGCTGGATCACGACCGCAAGCGTTTGCTCGACCTGCGCCGCGACGTGGGCATGGTGTTCCAGAGCTACAACCTGTTTCCGCACCTGACCGTGGGCCAGAACATCGCGCTGGCGCCGGCCATCGTGAAGAAGCTTGCCGCAAGCAAGATCGACGGCATCGTCGACCGGGTGCTGACCCAGGTCGGCCTGCTGGACAAGAAGGACTGCTACCCCGAGCAGCTCTCGGGCGGCCAGCAGCAGCGTGTGGCCATCGCCCGTTCGCTGGCGATGGAGCCCAAGGTGATGCTGTTCGACGAGGTCACCTCCGCGCTCGACCCCGAGCTGACGGCGGAAGTGCTTCGGGTCATGGAGAACCTGGCCGCCTCCGGCATGACCATGGTGCTGGTCACGCATGAGATGGAGTTCGCGCGCCGCATGGCGCATACCACCATCTTCATGCACCAGGGCAAGGTCCACGAGGCGGGGCCGTCGAAAACGCTGTTCGCGCAGCCGCGGACACCGGAACTGCAGCAATTCCTCAGCGCGGGAGCACTGAAATGAGCCAGTGGCAAGCAGATGGTTCTTCACGCCCGCCGGTGCTGATCTCGCTGACTGCCTATGGCGCCGACCTCGCCCTGCGCGACGGACAGGCTGCGCTGGCACGGATCGCCGCGGCAGCTGGCGCGGACGGCGTGGAATTCCGCGGCGAACTCCAGTGCGGGCACAAGGAAGAAGTCAGGGAACAACGCGAGGTCGCCGGGGAGCATGGACTGAGCGTGGTCTGGTCCAGCCCTGAGGGCCTCTGGAATGACGCAGGCAGCCTCGATACCGCCGCGCTCGACCGTGCCTTCACCACCGCGCTGGCGCTCGGTGCGACCCGGGTCAAGATGTCGCTTGGCGGCTATCGGGAAGGCACGCCGCTGGAAGCGCTGCTTCCCTGGCTGCGGCACGATGGCATCGAACTCGTCGTGGAAAACGACCAGACCGCCCAAGCCGGCACCGTACCGCCGCTGCGCGATTTCTTCGCGCGTACCACCGCGCTTGGCGAGAGCGTGCCGATGACCTTCGACATGGGCAACTGGCACTGGACCGGCGAAGACCCGCTCGATGCCGCGCAGGTCCTCGGCGCCGGCGTCGGCTACGTGCACTGCAAAGGCGTGCAGCGCACGCCCGCCAAATGGATCGCGGTGCCGCTTGACCAGTCGGCGGCACCATGGCGCAGCGTCTTGCGCCGCCTGCCCACGCACGTTGCGCGTGCGATCGAGTTCCCGCTGCAAGGCGAAGACCTGGTGCAGGTCACCCGCCGTCATGTCGAACTGCTGCGCTCGGTGGAGATCCCCGCATGAGCCCCGATCTTGACGTGGTCACCCTGGGCGAGGCGATGCTGATGCTGGTCGCCGGCGAAGCCGGCCCGCTCGAAGGCGCGCAGACCTTCCACAAGCGCACCGCCGGTGCCGAGACCAATGTGGCCATCGGCCTGTCGCGCCTGGGCCTGAAGGTCGGATGGGCCAGCCGGCTGGGCGACGACTCGATGGCCCGCTACCTGCTCGGTGAAATGCAGCGCGAAGGCGTGGATTGCAGCCAGGTGGTATGCGAGCCCGGTGAGCGCACCGGCTTCCAGTTCAAGGGCCGGGTCGACGACGGCAGCGATCCTCCCGTCGAATACCACCGCCGCGGCTCGGCGGCGAGCCGCATGAACCCGGAACACCTGGACGACCGGTGGCTGCGGCGCTCGCGGCACCTGCACGTCACCGGCGTGTTCCCCGCGCTGGCCGCAGGCACGCAGGCTGCCACGCGCCAGGCCATCGCCACCATGCGCGCCGCCGGCCGCACGATCTCATTCGATCCCAACCTGCGGCCCACGCTGTGGGCCACGCCCGAGTTGATGCGGGAGACGCTGAACGACCTCGCGCAGCAGTGCGACTGGGTACTGCCCGGCATCGAGGAAGGCCGCTTCCTCACCGGCCATGCCGAGCCGGAACGCATTGCCGCTTTCTACCGTGCGCGCGGCGCCAGGCTGGTGGTGGTGAAGCTTGGTGCCGACGGCGCCTATTTCGATGGCGAAAGCGGCACCGGCCATGTCGAGGCATTCAGCGTCGAGCGTGTCGTCGACACCGTTGGCGCCGGCGATGGCTTTGCCGTGGGCGTGATCAGCGCGCTGCTGGAGGGCCGCCCGGTGGACGAAGCCGTCCGGCGCGGCGCCTGGATCGGCGCCCGGGCGGTGCAGGTGCGGGGCGATACCGAAGGCCTGCCGACCCATGCCCAATTGGCGGCCGCCAGTTTGTGAAGCCACAGCAAGGATTACCCATGCGCAAGAATGTTCTGGTGTTCCGCCCGATTCCCGATGACCTGCTCGCCAGGATCGAGTCGGAGCATGACGTGATCGTGGCCGACCCGCGCCAGCCGGCACAACGGCCGGCTTTCCGCGCCGCGCTGGCAAAAGCCCACGGCCTGATCGGCTCCAGCGTGAAGCTGGGCGCGGTGGAACTCGCCGAAGCCGGCCGACTGGAGGTGATCTCGAGTATTTCTGTGGGCGTCGACAACTACGATCTCGCCTACCTGCACCGGCGCGGCATCACTCTGTGCCATACGCCCGGCGTACTCACCGAGACCACCGCCGACACCGTCTTCACGCTCATCATGGCCACGAGCCGCCGCTTGGTCGAGCTCGCGGCCCACGTAAGCGAAGGCCGCTGGACCGCCAATATCGGAGAAGGACTGTTCGGCTGGGACGTGCACGGCAAGACCCTGGCGATCCTGGGCTTCGGACGCATCGGCCAGGCCGTGGCGCGCCGCGCCGCGCTCGGCTTCGGCATGGAGGTGCTCTACGTCAACGAGACCGCCGCGGAGCCGCCCGACCTGGTGGGACGCGCCATCCGGACGGAAATCGACGACGCCTTGCGCCGAGCCGATATCGTCGCCGTCACGCTGCCCCTGACCGAGAGCACGCGCGGCCTGATGGGCCTGCGCGAGTTCGCGCTGATGAAGCCGGGCGCCATCTTCGTCAACGGCGCCCGCGGCCAGATCGTGCAGGAAGACGCGCTGCTAGCGGCGCTCGAGAGCGGCCACCTGCGCGCGGCCGGGCTGGACGTCTTCGCCACCGAGCCGCTGCCGCAGGATTCGCCGCTGCGTAGCCATCCCAAGGTGACCGCCCTGCCCCATATCGGCTCGGCCACGCACGAGACCCGGCGTGCCATGGCCGATCTCGCCACACGCAACCTGCTGGACGCGCTCGCCGGGCGGCAGCCCGCCGCGCGCTTCGACCTGGCGGCCATTGCCGCCCAGGCAGCCGCCTGATTTTCCGCGCAAGGACAACCCGCAATGCCCGGTTCCATTCCCACGCTGTGCGGCTCGATCATGGGCGAGCCCTTCACCTTCAATGTGCGCATCCACAATGCCGCCTACCGGGCGCTCGGGATCGACTACACCTTTGTGTGCTTCGGGGTGCAGGACGTGCCCGGCGCCGTGCAATCGATCCGCGCGCTCGGCGTGCGCGGCATGAATGTCTCGATGCCGCACAAGCAGGCCGTGATCGCGCATCTCGACCATCTCGACGAGACCGCCCGTGCCATCTGCGCGGTCAACACCATCAACAATATCGATGGCGTGCTGACTGGCTACAACACCGATTGCATCGGCGCTGTCCGGGCGTTCCAGGAGGTGACGGATGTGGCCGGCAAGCGCATCGCGCTGCTGGGCGCGGGCGGCGCGGCGCGGGCGATGGCCTATGGCTTGCGCGAGGCCGGCGCGAGCGTGACCGTGTTCAACCGCACCGCGGCGCGCGGCGAGGAACTGGCCGCCTCGCTTGGCCTGCGCTTTGCCGGCGGGCTGACGGACTTCCGCGCGGCGGACTTCGACATGCTCGCCAACGCGACCGCCGCGGGCTTTCGCGCGCCCGATGTCAACCCGGTCGCCGGACAGCTCGCCGCACACCTGATCGTCATGGACGCTGCCTTTATCCCGGTCAGAAGCAAGCTGATCCGGGATGCCGCCGCACTTGGCTGCCGCACCATCGACGGCACGCGCATGATGCTGCACCAGGCGTGCGCCCAGGTCGAGTTCTACACCGGCTGCGCACGCGCGCCGATCGAGGCGATGGAGGCGGCGCTGCTTGAGGAGATTGCCCGCCTGTCTTGAGCCCCCCGCCGCCCTTGGCGCTTCTGGATCGATGCGGACGCGCTGCCTCACTTGCGGAGGTTGGTCTTCGCCACCAGTGCCTTCATCACCGCGTTGTCTGCCGCGATCATCGCCTTGAACGTCGCCGCGTCGGCATAGGCAATGCCCAGGTTCTGCCGGCGCAGCGCTGCCACGAAGACAGGATCCGCCACAGCTTTGCGGCTGGCGGCCGCCAGAGTTTCAAGCACTTCGGGTGGCGTGCCTTTGGGCGCGGCCAGCCCGCGCCATGTGCCGATCGAGAGGTCGATACCACGTTCACGCAGCGTCGGAACGTTCTCGAAACCCCTGACCCGCTGCTCGGCCATCACCGCGAGCGTCTTCACCTTGCCTGCGGCGACATAGGCCGATACCTCGGCGGGACTGACGGCCACCGCGTCGATATGCCCGCCCATCAAGGCCACCAGGGCCGGCGCCGCACCGGAGAACGGCACATGATTGAACCTGACGTGCGCCTTGTCCTCCAGCGCCGTCGCCGCCAGGTGCCAGATCGAGCCCGGACCGGAATTCCCGACCTGCACCTCCCCCGCGTGCGCCTTGGCGAATTCCAGGAACGCCTCGATGGTGTTCCAGCGCGAGTCAGCCTTGACCGTGATGGCAGACGGATCGGCATTCAGGCGTGCGATCGGCACCAGCTGGGCGGCGTCGAGCGTGGTCGGCCCGAGATGCGGGACGATCACGGCTTCGGCGATGATGATGCCGAGCTTGTAGCCATCCGGCTTCGCGCGGGCCACATCCGTCATGCCGATTGCGCCGCTGGCCCCTGGCTTGTTCACCACAGTCAGCGGCTGTGAAAGGTACTTTCGCATGGCTTCGCTGAAGGCCCGCGCAACCGTGTCAGTACCACCGCCCGCGGCGCTCGGGACCACGAGTTCGACAGGATGATCCGGGTAGGGAGCCGCGGGCGCCTGGCCGACGGCAGCAAGTGAGGCCAGCAGGGCGGCCATGTGAAACAGCTTGCGGGGCAATCGCATCCGTGGCTCTCGATTCAGGTCAGGCAGTCCGATGTCACGACGTGGATGCCGGGCGCCGCACCCTTCGCACACGCCACCATGGCCCTGGCGATCTGCTGCGCGGGATTAAGGCGCCAGCGACGAGGCAATACCGGCCCGAGCACTGTCAGCGCGGTCACCATGGCGCGTTCCCCGAAGCGGAACTCCGCGCGCTGCCCGCCGATCAATCCCGGGCGGACGCAGGTCAGCGACGCAAAGCCAAGCCCCGCCAGGTCGCGCTCCAGTTCGCCCTTCACCCGGCTGTAGAAAATGCGTGAGGCCGCGTCCGCGCCGATCGCGGAATTCAGCACGTAGGCTGGCGTGCCATGGTGCCTGGCCAGGCGCGCGACGGCGAGTGGATAGTCATGGTCCACGCGCCGGAATGCCTGCTCGGAGCCGGCAGCCCGCATCGTGGTGCCGAGCGTGCAGATGACGGCATCCGCCTGCCACCATGGCGCATCCTCCGGCAGCCGGTCGAAGTCCACCACCGGCGCCAGCAGCTTCGGGTGCGCGGGCAACGCGCGCCGGCCCGGCGCCACTACGCTACTCACGCCCGGGTCGGCAAGCGCCTGTTCCAGGACGTGGCTTCCGACCAGTCCGGTCGATCCCACCAGCAGCAGCTTCATGTTCAGCCTCTCCGTCAGTGCGGCGCTCAGCCATGATGCGATGCTTCCAGGGTATCGCGCTTGATCTTCTTTGCCAGCGACCACTTGTGGACTTCGGTCGGGCCATCGTAGATGCGAAACGCACGCACTTCACGGAAGACCTGTTCGACGATGGTGTCGCGCGACACGCCCATGCCGCCGAGGATCTGCACGCAGCGGTCAGCCACGCGGAACAACGCATCGGACACGGCCACCTTGGCCATCGAACTCTCAGCGGTACCCAGGGAACCGCCGTCGAGCACCCCGGCGCACCAGTCGATCATCAGTGCGGCCTGCTGCAGGTCGATCAGGTTCTCGGCCAGCATGAAGCCCACGCCCTCGTGGTCGATCAGCAGCTTGCCGAAAGCCTTGCGCGTGGTGGCGTAGGCGCGCGCGATCTCGTCGGCACGTGCCACACCCCCGAACCAGCGCATGCAATGCGACAACCGCGCCGGCGACAAGCGAACCTGCGCATAACGGAAGCCCTCGTCCACCTCGCCCAGCACCTGGTCCTGCGGCACGCGCAGGTCGTCGATCAGGACCTGCGCATGCCCGCCCGGCATGGAACTGTCGATGGTGTCGAGCAGGCGCTCGATGCGGATCGCCGGATGCGGCAGGTCGACCAGGAACATGGTGGCCTGCGCGCGCTCACCATCGCCGGTGCGCGCCATCAGGATGCCGACCCTGGCCCCTTCCGCACCGGTGATGAACTTCTTGCGTCCGCGGATCACCCATTCGTCGCCGTCCCTGACCGCGGTGGTCTGGAGCATCGACGGATCGGAACCGGCCCCGCCTTCTTCCGCTGGCTCGGTCATGAAGGACGCGGAGCGGGCGTCGCCGCTGACCAGCGGTGCAAGGAAGCGTTGCTGCTGTGCGTCCGTGGCGACCTTGCCCAGCAGGAACATATTCCCCTCGTCCGGGGCCATGGTGTTGACCGCGACCGGCCCGAGGGGCGACAAGCCCGAGCGCTTGAGTACGGCCGCGGTTTCGAGCTGGGTCAGGTGAGACCCGTCGGCCAGGATATGTGGCGTCATGACGCCGGCCGCGCGCGCCTTGTCGCGAAGCTCGGCGACCAGCCCGGCCGTCGGGCCATGGGCTTCGCAGCGCACATCGCGCTCATAGGGCACCACGACGTCGCGGACAAAGCGCTCGACGCGATCGGCAATGACACGGCTTCTTTCTGTGGGACAGGCGGTGAACATGGTGAGCCTCATTGTCAGGACAGGATCAGATTGTAGGACGGCACACCGCGGGGCCGCTGTCACGGAAGGCCACTCGCACAAGGAAATTCCCGACAGCTGGCCTTCAGCCCGCTTCCTGTCGCCTGACTGAGTAATCGCATTACGATTACTAGTATGTGGATTTCACCTATACATATGCTTATTACAATCGACTAGTATTGCTTCAATCGAGCACGAGGGCACAAAGCGATGTCACTTGTATTGAAGCTGAAAGACCTGTTGGGACACGATGCGGTTCTCACCGAACCCGCCGACGTTGCCGCCTACATCGAGGACTGGCGCGGCCGCTACACTGGCCCGGCGCTCTGCGTGGTGCTGCCGGCCTCCACCGCGCAAGTCGCCGCGGTGGTGCAGGCCGCGGCCCACGCCAACGTGCCCGTGCTGCCGCAAGGCGGCAATACCAGCTTGTGCGGCGGCGCCGTACCGGCCCCGGACGGCACGCCGCCCATCGTCATCAGCCTGGCACGCATGCGGCGCATCCGCGCGATCGATGCGGCCAACAACTCGATGGAAGTCGAGGCAGGCTGCGTGCTGGCCGCGATCCAGCAGGCGGCCGCGGAACAGGGGCGCCTCTACCCCGTGAGCCTGGGCGCCGAAGGCTCCTGCCAGATTGGCGGCAACATCGCCACCAATGCGGGCGGCACCGGCGTGCTGCGCTACGGCAACACCCGCGACAACGTGCTCGGCCTTGAAGTGGTCCTCCCTGACGGCCAGGTCTGGAACGGCCTGTACCGCTTGCGCAAGAACAACACCGGCCTCGATCTCAAGCACCTGTTTATCGGCTCCGAAGGCACGCTGGGCGTGATTACCGCCGCCACGCTCAAGCTGCACCCGCTGCCCACCGCGCACGCCATGGCGTGGCTGGCGGTGCGCACGCCGCAGGCGGCACTGGAGATGCTGGGACGCTTCCAGCAGCGCTGTGGCGCCACCCTGTCCGCCTTTGAAATGCTCAACGACGTGCAATTGCAGATCGTGCTCGATCACGTGCCCGGCCGCCGTGCGCCCTTGCCTGCCAGCCATCCCTGGCACGTGCTGGTGGAACTTGCCGACACTGGCCGGCGCGAGCTGCTCGACGAGGTGCTGCAGGAAGTGCTGGAGCAAGGCGTGGCCGAAGGCCTGGTCGACGATGCCGTAGTGGCCGCCAGCGGCGCGCAGCGCGAAGCCATGTGGCAGGTGCGGCATAGCGTCTCCGAAGGCAACAAGAAGGCGGGCCTGGGCCTGAACACCGATTGCGCCGTGCCGGTCTCGGCGGTGCCGCAATTCATTGAGCGCGCCACCGCGGCGGCGCATGCGGTCCTGCCCGATTTGCCGATCATCGTCGTGGCCCACCTGGGCGATGGCAACGTTCACTTCATCCCGCTGGTGCCTTTCCCGCAGTGGGAAGCGCTGCCAGGGCGCGATGCCGTGGCCGCCCGCATCAAGCACGCCATCGACCAGGTGGCTTACGAACTGGGCGGCACCTTCAGCGCGGAACATGGCATTGGCCAGGTCCTGACCGAGGAAATGGCGCAGTTCAAGCCGGCGGTCGAGATCGCCATGATGCACGGCATCAAGCGCATGCTCGACCCTCGCGATCTGTTCAACCCCGGCCGGCTGCTGCCGTCCCCACCTTCCCAGCAATAACGGCAATCAAGGAGCTCGCATGAACGACCACAGCCCCATCAACTCTTCTCGCCGGCGTGCCCTCAAGGTCGCCGCTGCCGGCCTTGGGACGCTTGCCGCGCCCGCCGTGCTGCAATATGCGCGCGCGCAGTCCAAGCGCATCGTGGTGCGCGACGACGGCGGCATCTACACCAAGGCCTACAGCGCGGTGTACTACAAGCCGTTCACCGAGAAGACCGGCATCGAGGTCGTGGGCGTGCAGGCCAACGCCGAACCGGTGGCGCAGATCCGCAGCATGGTCGAGACCAGGAACTACACCTGGGACATGGCCAAGATCAGCCAGCCGGCCATCCTGCTGCTGACGCAGGGCGGCAAGGTCTACCTGGAAAAGCACGGCCTGGAGGGCGACGCTACCGTCAAGACCATTCCGGCGCATTTCATGTCGCCCTATGGCGTGGGCACCAACGTCTACAGCACGGTCCTGGCCTATCGCACCGACGCCTTCAAGGGCCGCAAGGCACCGTCGTCGTGGGCCGACTTCTGGAACGTCAAGGACTTCCCCGGCCGCCGCGCCCTGCGCAAGCACCCGTTCGACACGCTGGAAGAGTCGCTGATGGCCGCCGGCACGGCGACCTCTGCGCTCTATCCGCTCAATGTCGACCAGGCCATCGCGAACCTGGAGAAGATCAAGGCAAACGTGGACGTGTGGTGGAACTCCGGCGCCCAGGTAGAGCAGATGCTCAAGTCCGGCGAGGTCGACATGGTGGCCACCTGGGTGTCGCGCGCACAGAGCGCGGCCGCCGCCGGTGCCCAGGTCGGCATCGTCTGGAACCAGAACCTGTGGGGCGTGGACAACTGGTCCATCCTGGCCGGCACGCCGAATGCGCAAGCCTGCCGCGAATTCATCAAATTCGCGTCCGACCCGAAGCGCATGGCCTCGCTGGTGGAGTACTTCCCGGCAGGCGTGACCCAGCCGGATGCCTTCAAGTACATCAAGCCCGACGTCGCGAAGAACTGCCCGACCCACGCCGACAACATCAAGTCGGGCGTGCAGATCAACGCCAAGTACTGGCTCGATAACCAGGCCGCGGTGATGGAAAGGTTCAACGGCTGGATCCTCAAGTGATCTGAACCTCTTCACCAGACACCACAAGCAACGACACCATGCCGAACTTCAAACTCAAGATTTCCGGGCTGACCAAGCGTTATGGCGACTTCGTCGCACTGGCCCCGACCGACCTTGAAGTGGCCGAGGGGGAATTCCTTACCCTCCTGGGCCCTTCGGGCTCGGGCAAGACCACGCTGCTGAGCCTGATCGCCGGCCTGGCCGTGCCGGACGGCGGCCAGCTGCTGATCAATGGCAAGGACGTGACCTATGGCGCCCCCTACGAGCGCGATATCGGCATGGTGTTCCAGAACTACGCGCTGTTCCCGCACATGACGATTGCGGAGAACATCGCCTTCCCGCTGAAGATGCGCCGTGTCGACGCGGCCACGGCCAGGCGCCAGGCACTGGAAGCACTGGAAATGGTCCGCCTGCCCCACGTCGCGGCGCGCTTCCCGAAGGAACTCTCGGGCGGCCAGCAGCAGCGCATCGCGCTGGCCCGCTGCCTGGTCTACAAGCCGTCGATCATCCTGATGGATGAACCGCTGGGCGCCCTGGACAAGAAGCTGCGCGACCACATGCAGCTGGAAATCAAGCGCATCCACCGCGAGCTGGGCACGACCATCGTCTATGTCACGCACGACCAGGAAGAGGCGATGACGATGTCTGACCGCATCTGCCTGATGAACGGCGGCAAGATCGAGCAGCTTGGCACGCCGTCGGACCTGTACTTCCGCCCGCGCACGCTGTTCGTGGCCGACTTCCTGGGCGAATCGAACCTGTTCGAGGGCACGGTCACGGAAGTGCGCGGCGACCACGTGGAGGTGGCCCTGGCACAGGGCGGCGCCGTCGCCCACGCGGTCACCAATGCGCCGGTGGCAGCCGGGGGCAAGGTGCGGGTCATGGTGCGGCCGCAGAACATCGCCATGGCCAACGGCGTCACCGCTGCCAATGCGGTCAGCGGCAAGGTGCTGGACAGCATGATCACCGGCAGCCTGACCAAGCTGTACGTGGAATCCGACGCCGCCGGCCAGACCCCGGTGGTGCTGTCTTACCCCACCTCGATGGGCGCTTCCCGGCATGCGGTCGGGCAGCAAGTCACGCTCACCTGGCAGCGCAGCGACGCTGTCGCCGTCCCGGATTCCCTATGACCGCCGTCGCCCTGCAACGCCGACCCCGACCCTGGCTGCGGCCCGCCTTGCTGGCCGCGCCGCTGGTGCTCCTGTTCGTGGTGCTGCTGGCCTACCCGGTCGGCCAGCTGCTGCTGCTGAGCGTCTACAGCGACGGTGCCTTCACGCTGGCCAAGTATCGCCAGCTGTTTGCGTCGTCGGTGTACGTCGACGTGATGCTGATCACGCTGAAGATCTCGCTCTGGACCACGCTGCTCTCCGTGGTTGCCGGCTATCCGGTGGCCTACCTGATCTCCTCGCTGTCAAAGGACAAGAAGGCAAAGTGGCTGTTCTGGGTGCTGCTGTCGTTCTGGACCAGCTTCCTGGTACGCGCCTTTGCCTGGATCGTGATGCTGGGCCGAAATGGCGTGGTCAACCAGCTGCTGACCGCCGCGGGCCTCCAGGACGCGCCTTCCAGCCTGCTGTACAGCCTCGGGGCCGTGCTGGTGGCGATGGTGCACGCGCTGATGCCGCTGGCGGTGCTGACCATGCTGTCGGTGATGGAGAACATCGACCGCAACCTCCCGCGCGCGGCACTTACGCTTGGGGCACGGCCTGGCACGGCGTTCTGGCGCGTCTACTTCCCGCTCTCGATGCCGGGCGTGGCGGCTGGCGCCATCATGGTGTTCGTCACCGCCGTCGGCTTCTTTATCGTGCCCGCGCTGCTGGGCGGACGCAAAGAGATCATGGTCGCCCAGCTGATCATCGACCAGGTGCAGCAGACCATGAACTGGGGCTTCGCCGGCTCGATCTCGGTGTTGCTGCTGCTGGTCGTGCTGGCGGTGTTCGCCCTGTATGACAAGGTGCTCGGGCTCTCGTCGATGGCTGGCGGATCGGAGCAACGCACCCGCTCCGCTGCCGCGCACGATGGCGTGCTGCATCGGCTCGGCGACAGCGTGCTTGGCGCACTGGGAGCGGTCAGCGACAAGCTGCTGGCCCTGGTGCCGCGCGGCCGGCGCGAGCCGCAGCCGGGCGACTCGCTGCCGCTGCGCACGATCGTGCTGCTGGTGCTGCTGTTCCTGAGCGTGCCCGCGCTGCTGATGATCCCGCTGTCGTTCGCCGACAAGTCGGGCCTGAACTGGCCGCCGCGCGGCTTCACGCTGCAGCACTACCAGGACATGCTCGCGTCGCCGCTGTGGATGCAGGCCGGGCTGCGCTCGCTGCTGGTTGGCCTTGGCGCCGCGGTGCTGGCGCTGCTGGTCGGCACGCCGGTGGCCTTCCTGCTGGCGCGCTCGCAGATGCGGGGCAAGTCGCTGCTGCTGGCGTTCGTGCTGTCGCCGATCATCATCCCGCGCATGATCATCGCGGTGGGGATGTTCTACTTCTTCGCCAAGGTCGGGCTGGTCGGCACCTCGCTGGGCCTGATGATCGGCCACACGGTCATTGCCGTGCCCTACGTCGTCATGACGATGATGGCGGTGCTGCGCAACTACGACACGCGGCTCGACCTGGCGGCGCAAAGCCTGGGCGCCAGGCCCTGGCAGACGCTGCGCTACGTGACGCTGCCGATCCTCGCCGCGGGCCTGTTCTCGTCCTTCCTGTTCGCCTTCGCCACCTCGTTCGATGAGCTGACGATCGCCCTGTTTGCCTCTGGCGGACTGAGCGCCACCCTGCCCAAGCAGTTCTGGGACGAGGTGACGCTGCAGCTTTCACCGGTGATTGCCGCGGTGTCTACCTGCCTGTTCGTCTTCGTTACCCTCCTGATCACCTGCGCGGAGCGCTTGCGCCGCAAGAGCGCCGGACGCTGAGACCCCTATCCATGAACAACAAGCTTACCGCCGCCGGCCTGCGCGGCATCTTCCCCGCCATCCCGACCCCCGTGACGGCCGACGACAGGATCGACCAGGACGCCACGCGCAAGCTGATGGCCTACCTGCTGGGCAATGGCGTTTCCGGCGTGGTGCCGCTGGGCGGCACCGGCGAATACGGTGCCCTGGCGCGCGAAGAGCGCGTCCGCATGGCGGCCCTTTGCGTCGAAGCAGCGGCTGGCCAGGTTCCCGTCATTCCCGGCGTGCTCGACCCGGGGTTCCACGATGCGCTGGATGCGGGCAAGGCCTTTGCCGGCGTCGGCGCCTCGGCCCTGATGGTGCTGACGCCCTATTACACCTCGCCGACCCAGCAAGGCATCCGCGACTATTTCCTGCGCTATGCCGACGCCTCGCCGGTGCCGGTCATGATCTACGAGATCCCCTACCGCACGCGGATCGCGATCGCGCCCGAGGTGCTGCACGAGCTGTCGCGCCACGAGAACATCATCGGCATGAAAGCCTGCAACACCGACATGTACCACTTCCTCAAGGTGGTGGCGGGTGTCGACGACAGCTTCAGCGTGTTCAGCGGCGAGGACAGCCTGTTCCCACTGCACATGGCGGCGGGTGCCAGGGGTGGCGTGGTCGTGACCGCCTCCGTGCTGCCGCGCACCTGGCGTGCCATCTATGAACTCGGCGTGGCCGGCAAGACCGCGGCAGCGGTGCGCCTGCACCGCGAGCTGATTCCGTTGCTGGACCTGGCCTTCTCCGAAACCAATCCGGGGCCGCTGAAATCCGTGCTCGACCTGGTGGGCGTGACCGCGCCGAAGGTGCTGGCACCGCTGGTAGCGCCGGCACCCGGGCTGCAGGCACAGCTGCGTGCCGAACTGACGCAGCGGCTGCAAGCCGAGGCGGCCCTCGCCTGAGGCGCCGACGACCATGCTGCCGGCCATCAAGGACTATCGGGAACTGGCGCGGCGCCGGCTGTCGCGCTTCGCCTTCGACTATCTGGAGGGAGGCGCGGAGGACGGGCGCACGCTGGCACGCAACCTGGCCGCATACCAGGCACTGCTGTTCCGGCCGCGCGTGCTGCGCGACGTCACGGAGATCGATCCCGGCATGGAGATCTTCGGCCGCAAGTACAGCCTGCCGTTGCTGGTAGGCCCCACGGGGCTGAACGGACTGTACTGGCCGAAGGCCGAAGAGGCGCTGGCACGGGCCGCACACGCAGCGGGCCTGCCCTTCGTGATGTCGACGGCATCGACCTCGCTGATCGAAGACGTGCGCGCCGCCACCGACGGCGACTTGTGGCTGCAGCTCTACGTGCAGCGCGACCGCTCCATCGCCGAGAACATGATGGCGCGCGCACGCGCCGCCGGCTTCAGCACCCTGATGCTGACCGTCGACACCATGGTGCACGGCAAGCGCGACCATGACATCCGCAACGGCTTTCGCATGCCGGTGCCGTGGACGCCCCGGCTGCTGGCCGACCTGGCGGCCCATCCGCGCTGGTGCCTGCGCATGCTGCGCCAGGGCGGCTCGCCGCAGCTGGTCAACCTGGCCCGCAGCAGCGGGCTGGCCAACGACCTGAAGACGCAGGCGGCAGGGTTGAGCCGGCAGATGGACATGTCGCTGTGCTGGGACGACATCGCCTGGCTGCGCCGGCACTGGCACGGGCCCGTCATCATCAAGGGTATCCTTACGCCGGCCGACGCAGAAATCGCCGCCCGCCAGGGCCTGGATGGCATCGTGGTCAGCAACCACGGTGGCCGCCAGCTGGAAGGCGCGCCCAGCGCGGTCGAGATGCTGCCCGCCATCGTCGCGGCGGCGGGCAAGATGCAAGTATTCGTCGATGGCGGCGTGCGGCGCGGCGCCGACATCGCCAAGGCGCTGGCAATGGGCGCCCGCGGCGTGCTGGTAGGGCGCGCACCGCTGTACGGGCTGGCGGCGCGCGGTCCCCGCGGCGTGGCGGAAGTCCTGGCCATCCTGCGTGGAGAATTCGAGACCACGCTGCGGCTGCTCGGCATTCCGCAGGCAGCACATCTGGACATTGCCGCGCTCTCGGACGACCATGCCGCGCGGCTGGCCGCACTGTAAATGGTGAAGACAATGGCAAGGACGAGCAGGAGGTTGTGTGGATTCAGGTAATGAAGGCAACGGGCTGCGCACAAGGCGCGAGCGTTCGTCCCTGTTCGTCGGTTCGGTGGAAAAGGCCTTCCAGGTGCTGGAGGCCTTCCACGGCCCGGACCGCCGCCTGATGTCGATGGCGGAGATCGCCCGGGCGGCCGATCTCGACCGCAGCGCAACGCAGCGGCTGGTGCACACCCTGGAACAGCTGGGCTACATCCGGCGCCTGACTGATTCAGCGATGTATGGGCTTGCGTCCAAGGCACTGGGCCTGTCGTACAACTACCTGCGCTCCAACGACCTGGTCGAGCGCGCATCGCCCTACCTGCTCGATATCAGCCGCACGCTGGGAGAAACCGCCAACCTGCAGGAACTCGACGGGCACGAGATCGTGTTCCTGGCCCGCTTCCCCGGGCAGCACCTGATCAACGTCGATTTCGGGGTCGGGTACCGGCTCCCGGCCGTGTACACCGCGTCCGGGATTGCGATCCTGTCGAAGCTGCCCGAAGCGCAGCGCCGGGAGGTGGTGCAGGCGACCGCACTGACCCCCATCACGCCGTTCACTGAAACCGACCCCGACAAGCTGATGACGGCGATCCGCGAGGCCGGTGAACGCGGCTATGCCGTGGCCATGAACCAGACCGTGGTCGGCGACATCTCCGTCGCAGCCGCAATCACCGACCACCGCGGCCTGCCGGTGGGGGCCATCAACATCTCCGTCCCGTCCACGCGCTGGACGCTGGAAACCGCCCAGGCCAAGCTGGCCCCGCATGTGCAAGTGGCGGCCATGTCGATCTCGCAGGCGAAGCGGATGAGTTTTCAGACGGCATGAGCGATGCCAGAAGCCAAGCCAGCGCCTGAGGGAAGCCAACGCTCCTCGCTCGAGGCACTGCTGACTGAAGTGCGCGGCTGCCGCGCCTGCGCAGGGCATCTGCCGCTCGGCCCGCGCCCGATCGTGCGCGTCGGGGCCGACGCACGCATCCTGATCGTCGGCCAGGCGCCGGGGATACGCGTGCATGAAACCGGCATTCCCTGGAACGACGCAAGCGGCGACCGTCTGCGGCAGTGGCTTGGGGTCGATGCCGCCACCTTCCTCGACGAGTCGCAGTTCGCGATCATCCCGATGGGGTTCTGCTATCCCGGACGCGGCAAGAGCGGCGACAACCCGCCGCGCCGCGAATGCGCGCCACTGTGGCTCGACCGGCTGCTGGCGGAACTGCCGTCGATCGAGCTGACTTTGCTGGTCGGCCAGTACGCGCAGCGCCATTTCCTCGGGGCACGCCGCAAGCCGACGCTGACCGAGACCGTCAGGGCATGGAAGGACTACGCGCCCGACTTCGTGCCGTTGCCGCATCCGTCACCGCGCAACCAGCCGTGGTTCAAGCAGCATCCCTGGTTTGAGGGCGAGGTGCTGCCGATCTTGCGCGAGCGGGTCGGGCTGATCTTGCGGCATGGGCCGGGACGAAACGGCTAGGCGCGTCCGGGACCACTGCCGCGCCCGGCCCGAGGGAGTGCGCCCCCCCGGCCGGCATCAATCGCTGGCGGTGAAGCCGGAGGCCTCGACCACCGGCTTCCATTGCGCGCGCTGCACCTGAATGAGATTGCGCAGGGCTTCGCCCGACTTGCCATTCATTTCCATGCCGAGTGCCGACATCTTCTCGCGCACCGCCGGATCCTTCACCGCGTCCAGCAGGGCTTTCTCGATCCTTGCCACGGTAGCCGGCTGGGTACCCGCCGGCACGAAGGCGGCGTACCAGCCAGACGCCGCCTCGAAGCCAGGCGCGCCTGCCTCGGCCAGCGTTGGCACATCGGGCAGCAAGGCCGAGCGGCGGGTTCCGGTGACACCGAGGAAGCGGATCTTGCCTGCCCGGTACAGCTCCATCTGTCCCGCCACGGCATCGATGCCCAGCGGCAGCGTCCCGCCGATCTCATCGGTCAGCATCATCACCGCGCCCCGATAGGCCGTCGGCAGCAGCGGGACACCGATCGCCTTGCTGAGCGACAGCACCCCGAAATGAATGCTGCCGCCGAGTGTGACCAGCCCCACCCCGCCCTTGCCGGGCTGACGCTTCACCCACGCCAGGTATTCCTGCATGGTCCGGTATGGCTGGTTGACGCCGGCCGAAGCCACCAGCGGCACGTCGGCCAGGTAGGCAACCGGAACCAGGTCTTTGTCGGGATCGTAGGGCAGGCGCTTGTAGGTCAGCGGAAAGATGGTGATCGGCGCCACAGGCGAGATCAGCACGGTCTTGCCATCCGGCGGCGCGCGCATGACGTTCTCCAGCGCCAGCCGCGCCGAAGCGCCTGGCCGGTTCTCGACCAGGACCGGCGCGTCCAGCGAGACACGCAACTTCTCGGCCAGCGTGCGCGCGAGAATGTCCAGCCCACCACCGGCCGCGAAGCCGATGACAATGCGCGTGGGCACGTCGCCGCTGGCGGCGGCAGCGGGGATGGCACCGGCGCCAAGGGCCAATGCCAGCGCGGCGGCCAGCCGTCGCAAGGTGGTTCGATACGGCATGAGGGTCTCTCTGGTTGACGGCATAGGGATGCGCTCAGGCAGGCTGGCGCGTGGTGTGCGCCTCCAGCGGGTAGATCGGGCGGCGCAGATTGCGGAAGGGAAACTGGCTGTAGTCCGAACTGCAGACCCCCGGACCAGCGACCAGCACGATCTCCTTTGCAATCGGCTCGAACCCGGCGCGGAAGTGCTGGCGCGACTTGATCAGGATGAACCTGCGGCGCGACAGGTCGATGCCCGCGTGCGTGAAGACGCCGGTATCGAAGGGTTCCTGCGGCTTCTCGCAAACGACCACAAGCGTGCCGCCGACATCCAGCACCACGGTACGGCCCAGGCTCAGCTTCATGCCGGTGAACATCGGGCCAGTGACCTGGTAGTTGCCGTCGGTAATGCACTGCACCCGGCCGCTCAGCCGGAGCGGGCGGCCCTTCAGGTCCAGCGCCGGCATGTCGATCTTGCCTCCCACATCCAGCGTGACGGACTGCCCGACGCCGGCGGTAATCAACTCCGCCACGGCACCCGGATCCCAGAACGGCCCGGCGACCACGCCTTGGAGCCCCTGGCGCAGGACTTCGCCCAGCACCGTCATTCCATCCGTCGGCCCGCCCGCGCCACAGTTGTCGCCATGGTCCACCAGCACGACCGGGCCCTGCGTGAGCGTCTTGGCGCGCGCGATGGATTCCGCCATCGGCTCGATCGGGAAAACGAAATCAGCCCGGCGTTCCCACGCCATGCCGCAGAGTTCGTCGAGCAGCTGCCGCCCTGCTTCGATCCTGGCGGCATCAGCCACGATCACCACTGCCAGGCCGGTATGCGGGATATCGGCAAGCGGAAAGCCACCGAACACCGAGGCGTTGAGCACCTCGCCATCGCGCTCGGCCGCCATCGCACGCTCCATGATGTCCTTCATGGGTTGCGCGCGCGGGGTCTGGCGCAGCATGTGGGTGAGCATCGGCAGCGTGCGCCACAGCAGGACCGGGCGGGCCTCGCCTCGCAGCGCCGCCATCAGGGTACGGGCGGCGCGTGCGCCGGTCTCGTACACGTCCACGTGGGGATAGGTGCAGTAGCCGGCGATCACGGTCGCGTTTTCAACCAGCGCAGCGCTGAAGTTGGCGTGGAAATCCAGCGATACCGCGATCGGCACCTCGGGCGCGGCGGCACGGATGCGTGCCAGCAGTTCGCCTTCGGCATCCGGATAGCCCTCGGCCACCATGGCGCCGTGCAGGTCCAGCATCACGGCATCGCAGCCTGCACGTACTGCCTCGACAATGCTGGCCGCCATCGACTCGAATGCTTGCGCTGTCACCATGCCACTGGGCACCGCATTCGCCATCAAGGGCATCACGAACTCGTCGCCCTGGCGGCGTACCAGATCGATGAACGCGGCCGCGGCGCTGTTGGTGCCCTGGCAGGCACGCACCGCGTCGTCGCCGTAAAGCGGGCCAGCGGTGCTGCCGCGGTTGAACGCGCTCAATGGCGTGACAATCGGCGAAAAGGTATTGGTTTCATGCCGCATCAGGGCAATGACAAAGCGCATGGACTGGCTCCGACAGCGTGAAAGGTTCAGTTGGATTCGAGATCGACCGCGCGCGCGATGGCGCCGTAGCGGATCGTTTCCGCTTGCAGGAAGCGGCGGGCCTGCTCGGGGGTGGAAAGGACCGGCTCATAGGCAAGCGTCTGCAGGCGTGCGGCAAAGTCCGCTTCCTGCACGCTGGCCTTCACTTCCCTGTAGAGCCGATCGATGACCGGAGCCGGCGTACCCGCCTTGACCACCAGCGCAAGGTTGCCGCGTACCTGCAGCGCGTCCGTGCCGCCCGCCTTCTGCGTTTGGAGGGCGGGAAACTGCGTGATGGGCTCCGCCTGCAGCGTGGCCAGAGGCTTGGCCTTGCCATCCTGGACGTAGTTGACCGAAGAGCCGATCACATCGACATGCGCATAGGTCTGGCCGCCGATCAGGTCCGCCATGGCCGGCGGCGAGCCGCGGTATGGAACGATGGTGAAATCCAGGCCATTGCGGCGCTTCCAGTCGGCCAGGCGAAGGTGCGCGGCCCCCGCGACGACGTTGATGCTGATCGACACCTTGCCGGGATTGCGCTGGATATGCGTCTTCAGCTCACCCAGCGTCATCTCCTTGCGGTCGGCCCGCGTGATGATCCAGTGCGGCACGGTGCTGACGATGGTCACCGGCGTCAGGTCGGACTCGGGGCGATAGCGCAGGCCCTTGATCGTGAACGGATTGATATTGAGCGTGCCGTCGCTGGCCAGCAGCAGCGTATTGCCATCGGCCTTCTCCTTGAGCACCGACGACACGCCCGGCACGGTCGCGCCGCCGGCGATGTTCTCCACCACCACCGGCTGCCCCAGCCGCTGTTCCAGCTTGCGCGCGAGCGTCCGGCCGATGATGTCGTAGGAACCGCCGGCCGGGAACGGCACGACCAGGCGCAGCGGCCGGTCGGGCCACGCGGCCGCGGCACTTGCGCAAGTGGCCGCAAGCAAGGCTGCGCCGGCAAGCATGCCGCGCATGATCGAGCGCAAATGGCTCACTGCTTTCATAGGTCTCCTCCTGAGGTCTGACGCCTCGTGATGGCTTGGAATGAATCAGGTGATGCGCCGACTATATGGGATCCGTTCCGATACCAAAAGCGAATAAAAATCGCTGTTTGTTGAGCAAATGGTTAACTTGTAGAATGAGCCACCCACCCCCGCCGATCATCGCCTGCCCCATGCCCGCCGAAGCCTTCGCCCACACCCTGCTTGGCCGCCTCAAGCTGCGCCACCTGCGCATCATGCTGGCGCTGAGCGAGATGCCAACCGCCGCCGCCGTCGCCACGCGCTTTCATGTCAGCCCCGCCGCGGTGTCCAAGACACTGGCCGAGATCGAAGACATCGTGGGCATGCCGCTGTTCGAGCGCAGCCGCCGCGGCCTGCACCTGACCGAGCCCGGACGGGAGATGGCGGCCCATGCGGCGGTCTTGCTGGCGCAGCTCGAACGGCTCGCCGAATCGCTGCAGGCGGTGCGTGCCGGCAGCCAGGGTGCGTTGCGCATCGCGTTCCGGACGATGTCGGTGCAGCCCTTCCTGGCGCGGGCGATGAGCGACTTCTACCGTGACCATCCGCGGGTGGAGATCAGCGTGATCGAAGGCGGCATCGGCGAACTGGCGGATCAGCTAGTGGATGGCTCGCTGGACCTGCTGTTCGCCTATGACGATCCGCGCCTGTCGCTACCCGCGCTGCGCACGGCGCCGGTGGTCGCGGCGCAGAAGGTGGTGATCGTCGCCAGCCCGGACCATCCGCTGCTCACGCGCCGCAAGCTGGCGGCGCGGGAACTGTCCGGGCAACAATGGTGCATTCCGGTGGCCGGCTCGCGCATGCTTCACTTGCTGCATGCGGCGTTTCATACCTTGGGCGCGCCAGCGCCCACGCTGGGCATCCGCACCAGCGATGTGGCCGCCACGGCCAGCCTGTTGCAGGCGGGTCATTTCCTGGCGGTGTTCCCCGAGCGCATCGCCGCGCAGCTCACCCTGGCCAAGGTGGCAAGAGTGCTTCGCTTCGAACTCGGCAGCCGCGTGGAGCCGGTGGTCGCGGTCTGGAACGACGAACTCACGCCACGCACGCCGGCGCGCCTGTTTCGCGAGCTCGTCATGCGCCGGGCCGGCGAGACTGTCATGGCCGAGCCAGTGCCGTTGCTGGCCGCACGCGCGGTGGCGGCGGCTGGCGTTCGCAAGCGCTGAGCGGGAAGCCTTGCGGCCCGGCTCAGTGCCCGCACAGCACCGCCGCCATCTCCTTGGCCGCCCCCTGCAGCGTCGGCACCGCCTGCAACAGCGCCTCAAGCGAAGCCCGCGCAGTCGGCGCATGACAGGCAATCGCAGCCACCACCCGACCTGAACCCTCCCCATCCGGCTCGCGCACCGGTACTGCCACCGCGCACATGCCGCGCACGAATTCCTCGTGGTCCACGCCGATGCCGCGTGCGCCCAGCCGGTCCAGCTCGGTATTGAGTCCCTGCACATCGGACAGCGTGCGCGGCGTGTGCGGGGCCAGGTCCAGGCGCCTGAGCATCTGCTGGCGTTCCAGCCTGTTCATCGCTGACAGGAACAGCTTGCCGCTGGCGGTGCAGTGCAGTGGCACGTGGATGCCGGGCGACAGCTGCAGGCGCAGTGGCTCGTGCGTCTCGACGCGCTCCACATAGAGGACCCGGTCGCCGTCGAGTGCGGTGAGGTTGCAGGTCTCGCCCAGGCTCGCCACCAGCCTGGCCAGGATGGCGCGGCACTCGCGCAGCATCGGCGGGCTCCTGAGGGTCTGCAGTGACAGGGCCGCGGCGCCCGGGCCCGGCACGTAGCCGCGCTCGGCCGGCATGCGGACCACGAAGCCGGTGCGCTCCATGGCGGCCAGCAGGCGCATCAGTGTCGCCTTGGGCACATGCAGCCGCTGCGAAAGCTGGGAAAGCGTTTGGGGGTGCTGCGCCCTGGCCAGGCTGGACAGCACCATCAGCACGCGCAGGCTGCGTGCATCGTCCTCCACCGCCCCGTCTTCTGCTGCAGTGCGATTCTGAAACGGGAATTGCACGTTCTGTTTCACAACCGGCCTCTCCTCGCGATTGAGCTTTCCATTCCGGCTTGCAAAAATAAAATCCGGAACAGAACGTTTCAGATTATAGATCGAAGCCGGATGGCTACGCGCCTGCCGGCCAGAAAAGGAGACAGCGACGATGTCGCAAACCGTTGACTACATCGTGGTAGGCGCCGGCTCGGCCGGGTGCGTGCTGGCCAACCGGCTCAGCGAAGACGGCCGGTATTCGGTCTGCCTGCTGGAGGCCGGCCCGCCCGACCGCTACCCGTGGATCCATATCCCGATCGGCTATGGCAAGACCATGTTCCACAAGCAAGTGAACTGGGGCTTCTATACGGATCCCGATCCCAACATGCTCAATCGCCGCATCTACTGGCCGCGCGGCCGCACGCTGGGCGGCAGCAGCGCCATCAACGGCCTGATCTACGTACGCGGCCAGCGCGAGGACTATGACCACTGGGAGACGCTGGGCAATCCGGGCTGGGGCTGGGACAACTGCCTGCCCTACTTCCGCAAGCTCGAGAACAACGACCTTGGCGCCGGCCCCACGCGCGGCACCGACGGCCCGCTGAACGCGACCTCGATCGACCGGCAGCATCCGCTGGTCGATGCCTTCATCGGCGCCGGCCAGGCCCTGGGCCTGCCGCGCCAGACCGACTTCAATGGTGGCGACCAGGAGGGCGTGGGCTATTACCAGCTCACCACCCGCAACGGCTGGCGCTGCTCCACCGCGGTGGCCTACCTGCGTCCGGCGCGCGGGCGCACGAACCTGCGCGTCGAGACCGATGCCCACACCACCGGGATCCTGTTCGAAGGCAAGCGTGCCGTGGGCGTGCGCTACACCCAGCATGGCCAGCCCTATATCCTGCGGGCGCGGCGCGAGGTGATCCTGTGCGCCGGCGCGCTGCAGTCGCCGCAGTTGCTGCAGCTGTCGGGCATCGGCCCGGCGCCGTTGCTGCAAGACCTGGGCGTACCGGTGGTGCATGCGCTGCCGGGCGTGGGCGAGAACCTGCAGGACCATCTGCAGGTGCGGCTGATCTACGAGGTGGCAAAGCCGATCACCACCAACGACCAGCTGCGCTCGCTCACGGGCAAGGCGCGCATGGGCCTGGAATGGCTGCTGATGCGCAAGGGGCCGCTGGCGATCGGCATCAACCAGGGCGCGATGTTCTGCCGCGCGCTGCCGCAGGAGAGCGCCACGCCGGACACGCAATTCCATTTCTCGACCCTGTCCGCCGACATGGCGGGCGGCATGGTGCATCCCTTCTCCGGCTGCACCTATTCGGTATGCCAGCTGCGGCCCGAGTCGCGCGGCACGGTGCGGATCCGCTCGACCGATCCGTATGAGCCGCCGTCGATGCAGCCCAACTACCTGTCGGCCGAGCTGGACCGGCGCTGCACCGTGGCAGCGGTGCGCTATGCCCGGCGCGTGGCGCAGACCGAACCAATGCGCGGCCTGATGAAACGCGAGTTCCGGCCGGGCGACGAGGTGCGCAGCGACGATGAGATCCTGCATTTCTGCCGCGAGTACGGCGCCACCATCTTCCATCCGTCGGGCACCGCGAAAATGGGTCCCGCCGCCGATCCGCTGGCAGTGGTCGATGCGCGCCTGCGCGTGCATGGCGTGGGCGGGCTGCGCGTGGTGGACTGCTCGGTGATGCCCACGCTGGTCTCGGGCAACACCAACGTGCCGGTGGTGATGATGGCCGAGCGCGCGGCCGACTTCATCCGCGAAGACGCACGGCGGGAAATGCATCCCGTCGACGTGGCGACCCCGATGGCAGCAGCCGCCTGAGCGGGTTGCGCCAATCCTGATTGCAAACAACCAAGGCCAGGCATCCATAACAAGGCCAAACCCTGCAGTGCATCCGGCGTCCATAACCATCCTTCCAGAGGACGCCGCCCATCACCAGAGGAGACAAGCATGACAAGCCCCAACGAACAGGCGATCCGCAAGGTCGCGCTGGCGTCCGTGATCGGCGCCACCATCGAGTGGTATGACTTCTTCCTGTACGGCGTGGTCGCCGGCCTGGTCTTCAACAAGCTGTACTTCCCCGGCAATGATCCGCTGGTGGCCACCATGCTGGCCTACACCACCTTTGCGGTGGGCTTTGTCACGCGGCCGCTGGGCGGCGTGATCTTCGGGCACTTTGGCGACAAGGTCGGCCGCAAGAGCATGCTGGTGATCACGCTGATGATCATGGGCGTGTCCACCTTCCTGATCGGGCTGGTGCCGACCTACGACAGCATCGGCATCCTGGCGCCGATCCTGTTGCTGCTGTTGCGCGTGCTGCAGGGCATCGGCCTGGGCGGCGAATGGGGCGGCGCGGTGCTGATGGCCTATGAGTACGCGCCGCCGGGCAAAAAGGGCTTCTATGCGTCGCTGCCGCAGATCGGGCTGGCGATCGGACTGTGCCTGGCATCCGGCGTGGTGGCGCTGCTGTCGCTGACCCTGACCGATGCGCAGTTCCTGGCCTGGGGCTGGCGCGTGGCCTTCCTGATCTCCGCGGGGATGGTGTTCGTGGGCATGTATATCCGCCTCAACGTCAAGGAGACGCCTGAATTCGCCGTGATCAAGCAGCGCAATGCCGAGACCCAGATCCCCTTTGTCGACATGATGCGGCGCTACCCGGGCAATATCCTCAAGGGCATGGGCGCGCGCTATATCGACGGGGTCTTCTTCAACATCTTCGGCGTGTTCTCGATCACCTACCTGACCCAGACCATCCATATCAGCCGGACCGAAGCGCTGGTCGGCGTGATGGCGGCGGCCATTGCGATGTGCTTCTTCATTCCGTTCTTCGGCCACCTGTCCGACCGCATCGGCCGCACGCGCGTGTATTTCTGGGGCTCGCTGATCACGGCCCTGTCCGCCTTCCCGGCGTTCTGGCTGATGCTGAACAGCGGCGGCAACACCATGTTGCTGTGGCTGTCCATCGTGGTGCCGTTCGGCATCCTCTACGCCGCGGTCTACGGCCCGGAAGCGGCGCTGTTCTGCGAGCTGTTCGATGCCAGGGTGCGATACACCGGCATTTCGTTCGTCTACCAGTTCTCGGGGATCTTCGCCTCCGGCATCACGCCCATCATCGCCACGGCACTGCTCAGGTCGGGCGGCGGCAAGCCCTGGCAGATCTGCGCCTACGTGGCCTTTGCGGGGGTTGTGTCGGCGTTGTCGGTGGCGCTGATCGGGCGGGGCGAAGGCTCCCAGGCGCCGCGCGAAAACGGCATGCCGCTGCACGGTCCGGCACGCTAGGCCCGGAGGGAGCCGTTGCCGGCCGGCAATGTCTTAGAATGGCGCAACGCCAATGACAGGGACATTGCATGCAAACTCCGGACGGCACCGGTGCGGCCGCCGCCCCGCTCCTGCCCAGGGTCGTGCGCCAGCGGCTGCACGACACCGTGGTCGACCACCTGCGCAACTTTATCGTCGAGGGGGTGCTGCCGCCGGGCATGAAGCTCAATGAGCGCGAGCTGTGTGAAACGCTGGGCATCTCGCGCACGCCGCTGCGCGAGGCGCTGAAGGTGCTGGCCGCCGAGGGGCTGATCGAGATCTCGCCCAACCGCGGCGCGAGCGTGTCACGGATGAGCGAGGCCGAGGCCTGGGAAGCCTTCGAGCTGATGAGCGGCCTGGAGGCCTTTGCCGGTGAGCTGGCGTGCGAGCGCATCACGCCGCCGGAGCTGGCCGAGATCAAGGCACTGCACTACGCCATGCTGGCCTGCCGCGCGCATAACGACCTGCCCGGCTACTACGCCCGCAACCAGGAGATCCACGACCGCATCGCCGAGGCCGCGCGCAACCAGACATTGCAGCAGACCTACCTGACGCTCAACCGGCGGCTCAAGGCGATGCGTTTCCGCTCCAACCACCAGACCGACAAATGGGACCGCGCCGTGCACGATCACGAAGAGATGATCCGCGCGCTGGAAGCCCGCGACGGCAAGCGGCTGGCGGGCATCCTGCGCCAGCACTTGCTGGAGAAGCGCGCCGCGCTGATGCAGATCCATCCCGACCCGATCGGCGGCGTGCCGGCGCTGCCGAACGCCTAGGCCTTCAAGCGGCCGCCCCGGCCTCGGGACGATCCAGGTACCCGCCGACGATACGGACCAGCAGCGGCAGCTTGCCGGTAAAGAAGTGGTCCGCCCCCGGCACCACCACCACGGGCAGCCCCTGCGGGCGCGCCCAGTCGAACAGCGCGCCGAGTTCCGCGCGCTCGTCACGCTCGCCGTGGACCACCAGGCAATCGGCGGGAACGGCCGGCGTGTCATAGCTGCGGTGCGCCTTGACGGTGCCGTAAGGCGTGCCGGCAAGCACCAGGTGGCGGATCGGCACGGACTGCGCCGCCAGCGTGGCGGCGACATGGGCCATGACAAACGCACCAAAGGAAAAGCCGGCCAGTGCCAGCGGCAGGCCGGGATGGGCCTCGCGCAGATGGGCGACCACGGCGAGCATGTCCTGCGCCTCGCCGCTGCCTTGGTCATGCTGCCCCGCAGACCCCTCGACCCCGCGGAAATTCGGCCGCACGGTCAGGAAGCCGCGTGCCACCAGCGCCTTGGCCAGCTGGTGCGGCACCTTGTGCGTGGCCGAGCCGCCCAGCAGCGGATGCGGATGCGCCACCACGGCGATGCCTCGTGGCGCGCCGGGGGGGCGGTCGACCAACATTTCAATCTGCCCGGCCTCGCCGCCGAGCTGCGCCTTTTCCGTGCCTGACGGAACAGCCATGCCTTCTCCTGATGATGACGATGGGCCGCCTGCGGCCCGAAAACCGTGATGGTAATGCGTTTCCCGCGGACCGCGCCGGCTGGCACCCGGCCCTGCACCGCGCGCCGCGCGCGCGTATCCGTATCAAAATGTCAGCCAGTGCGCTATCCGACACCCTGCGGGGCTGGGTGGCGCATTCGCTTTCGTATAATTCTGCGAACCGCGGCAAGGCCGTTTTCCGTTTTCCCCTGGGCCCCGCCGCCATCGGTCAGCACGTCCCGTGTCACGCACACCGGCCTGCCAGGCAGCCCGCCGCGCTTCGTGCCCTGACCAGACTTCGCCGAAGGGAGCGCCAGCGAGTGGCCATCCCTTCCCGTGTTCATTGCCGGTGTTCCGGCCGTTCCCGCATCCCATCGCCGCCGCATCCAACGCGTGCCAGCGCGATGCCCTTGCCGATGCCGGAGCCGCCGCAAGCCGTCACCATCCGACGAGATTCCGCCATGAGCAAAGTTTCACGGCTCGCACTGGGCCTTGCGCTCGCTGCGCTATGCCACCTGATGCCGGCCACGCTGCCCGCCGCACTGGCCGCCCCGGCATCCGAAGCGGCTTCCGAGGCCGGCGCCCAGCAGGCGCCCGCCATCACCCACGGCGAGGCCACCGCCGAACTCAAGCGCCTGCAGACCGAGCAGGACCGCATCAAGCAGCAGGCCTCCGACCCGGATAGCAACACCAGGCTGCATGAACTCGAAGAAACGCTGCAGAAACTCGGTGCCGACGTCGACAAGCTGACTTCGGCCCTGACCCCGCAGCGTGCGCAACTGCAGGCGCAGCTGGACGTGGTGGGTCCGCCACCGGCGGCCGGCACCACCAAGGAAGCGCCGGCCGTGGTCAAGCAGCGCGCCGAACTGAATGCGCGCCGTGCCCAGCTTGACGCACAACTCAAGCAGGCCGGCGAGAGCAAGGTGAATATCGCCAACCTGAGCGACCAGCTGGCGCGGCTGCAGCGCAGCCAGATGAAGGACCAGCTCGCGCTGCGCTCGGACAGCATCCTGAATCCGCAATTCTGGAAGCCGCTGGTCAGCCCGACGCAGGAAGACCAGGCGCGCCTGGCCAGCTTTACCGACCAGGTGGTGCCGATGGCGCAACTGGCCTGGCAGCCGTCGCAGCGCGCCGCCACCATCGCCTTGCTGTTGCTGGCCCTGGCGGTATGGACCCTGGGCCGGCGCCTGGCCGAACGGGCACTGGCGTGGTTCTGCCTGAACAAGCTGCCGGAGACGCGCCTGCGCCGTAGCGCACTGGCGCTGGCCACCACGATGGCCACCGTGTGCACCACCGGGCTAGCGGTACAGCTCGTCTACAACGCCTTCACGCGCAGCTATGAACTGTCGCCGGACCTGATGGAGCTGTACGGCCAGCTGCTCAAGCTGACGCTGACCAGCGCGCTGATCGCGGGCCTGGGGCGCGCGCTGCTGTGCACGCGCCATCCCTCCTGGCGCCTGCCGGCGCTGGCCGATCCGGTCGCGCTGGCGATGAAGCCGTTCCCCGCCGTGCTGGCCGGCCTGTTGCTGCTGGCCGGCACGCTCGAGCAGCTGAACCGCATTGCCGATACCAGCGTGCAGGTCACGCTGCTATGGCGCGGGCTGGTCTCGCTGGTGGTGGTGCTGACCATTGGCGCCGCGCTGCTGCGCGCCAACCGTGTACGCAACGTGCTGGCGGCCGCCGGCGAGCGGCCCGAGGCGCGCGCCACGCTGGCGGGCATGATCCACGCCGGCGTGTCGGTCATCGTGCTGGTGTCGGTGGTGGCGCTGCTGGCCGGCTACATCAGCTTTGCGCGCTTCCTGACCTACGAGCTGGTCTGGTTCGACATCGTGCTGTGCAGCCTGTACCTGCTGACCCAGGTCACGCGCGACGTCTGCGAAAGCCTGCTCTCGACCCACTACGCCAGCGGCCGTGTCATCAAGCAGCTGTTCGGCGTGGACGATTCGCACCTGGAGCAGGCGTCCACCATCCTGTCGGGCATCGGCGCCAGCGTGCTGCTGCTGGTGGCGGTGCTGGCGCTGCTGACCGGCGGCTTCGGCACCACACCCGCGGACCTGCTCAACAGCCTGGTGATGGTGCTGGGCGGCGAGAAGTTGCACAGCCTCAACATCATGCCCGACCGCATCCTGAATGCGCTGATCGCGCTGGGAGTCGGCATCTGGCTGCTGCGCTCGGTGCGGCGCTGGCTCGATGGGGAACTGCTGCCCAAGGTCTGCAAGGAGCCGGGCCTGCGCGCCTCGCTGATCACGCTGTACAGCAATGTCGGCTACGTGTTGCTGGTGCTGCTGGTGCTGTCGCTGCTGGGCGTGCGCTGGGACAACCTGGCGTGGATCGTCAGCGCGCTGTCGGTGGGCATCGGCTTCGGCCTGCAGGAGATCGTGAAGAACTTCGTCTCCGGCCTGATCCTGCTGACCGAGCGGCCAGTCAAGGTGGGCGACATGGTCAGCATTGCAGGCGTGGAAGGCGATATCCGCCGCATCAACGTGCGCGCCACCGAGATCCAGCTGGGCGACCGCTCCACCGTGATCGTGCCCAACTCGCAGCTGATCTCGCAGAACCTGCGCAACGTGACCATGAGCAACAGCACCCAGGGGGTGGCTTCGTTGCAGCTCACCTTCCCCCTGAATACCGACCCCGAACAGCTGCGCGACCTGCTGCTGGACGTCTACCGCGAGAACGAGACCATCCTCGACGTGCCGGCACCCTCAGTCATGTTCAGCCAGCTGGCGCCCAACGGCATCACGCTGTCGGTGACGGGTTATGTCGGCAGCCCGCGCATCGCCGCCAACACGCGCAGCGACCTGTTGTTCGAGATCCTCAAGCGCCTGCGCGCCGCGGACATCTCGCTGTCGGTGCCGCAATCGCTGCGGCTGGAAAACATGCCGCCATTCGGCCAGGAGCCAGAGCCCGCGCTGGCCGCCGGCTGACGGGCACCGGCATTAAAGCTGCCGTTACAACCCTAACAAGTCGCCGGCCGCGCCGAAACACCTTGAGGGGCACTTTGCGTGCATCATAAATGCACACAAGCGGCATCAGAAGGAGTCCGATATGCGCCCCTCCACCCGAATCGTTTCAGCGGTTGCCCTGAGCGTGGCGCTGGTGGCAGCCGGCCCGGCGTCGGCGCGCGGCCGCCACCACGGCGGCGGCTCGAATGCCGGAGCGGTGCTGGCTGTCGGCGCGCTGGTTGGCCTGGCCTTTGGCGCGGCCCTGGCCTCGGCGCCGGTCATGGCGGCACCGCCCCCTGTCACCTACGCCCCGGCTCCGGTGACATACGCGCCGGCTCCCGTCTCATACGCACCGCCGGCAGCGCCGCCAGGCTATTGCTACCGCGACTACGACCGTGCCTACGTGCCTTGCGGTCCGCAGCCGTCGGGGTATTACCAGCAGGAGCAGCCGTATTACGGTTACTGAAATGTAGGGCGTCGCTGAACGCTTCGTGTAAAAGACAAAGGCCCCATGCAATGCACGGGGCCTTTGTCTTCTACAGCTGGCAAGCGCGAGGGTTCTGAATGACCACTTGCGTACTCCCTCTCCCGCTCGCGGGAGAGGGTTGGGGAGAGGGCCGGCGTATCGACGAAGGGAAGCCTGTCGGTATGCCTGTGCCTGCCCTCTCCCCCGTCCCCTCTCCCGCAAGCGGGAGAGGGGAGCAAACCAGCGGGACTCGATGGCAGCCGCTGCCTTACACCGGCACATCCCTGGTCGGATCCGGCCTGCGATCATCGAACCAGCGATACAGCGTAGGCACCATCACCAGCGTCAGCAGCGTCGACGTAATCAGCCCGCCGATCACCACCACCGCCAGCGGACGCTGCACCTCCGAGCCCGGCCCCGTCGAGAACAGGAACGGCACCAGGCCCAGCATCGCAATGGTCGCGGTCATCATCACCGGGCGGAAACGCTGGGTCGCGCCCTGCACCACCGCTTCATCGAGCGACAAACCCGAGTCGCGCAGCGTGCGGATATACGACACCAGCACCACCCCGTTCAGCACCGCCATGCCCCACAGCGCGATAAAGCCCACCGAGGCCGGCACCGACAGATACTCGCCAGTGACGAACAGTCCGATGATGCCGCCGATGGAGGCAAACGGCAGCACCGTGATGATCAGCGTGGCAAAGCGCAGCGAGTTGAACAGCAGGAACAGCAGGAAGAAGATCGCGGCGATGGTCACCGGCACGATGATCTTCAGGTGGCCCATGGCGCGTTCCATGTTCTGGAACTGGCCACCCCACTCCAGGTAGTAGCCTTCGGGCAGCTTCACCTTGGCGCCGGTGGCCTGCTGCAGCTCGGCCACGAAGCCGCCGAGGTCGCGGTCCTTCACGTTGATCATCACCACCACGCGGCGCTTGGCCATTTCGCGGCTGATCTGGGCCGGGCCGTCGTTGACCTCGATCTTCGCAACGCTCTGCAGCGGCACCTGGGTGCCGTTGGGCGTGGACACCAGCAGCTGGCGGATGGCCTGCTCGTTGTTGCGGAACTCCTCCGGCAGGCGCACCGCCGCGGCAAAGCGCCGCTCGCCTTCGAAGATGTCCGTGGCGCGCTTGCCGCCGATGGCGATCTCGATCACGTCATGGATGTCGGACACGTTCAGCCCGTAGCGCGCAATCGCCTGGCGGTCGATCTCGATCGACAGGTACTGCTGCCCCGACACGCGCTCGATGCGGATGTCCTGCGAGCCCTGGATGCCGCCGGCCACGCGCGAGATCTCGCCCGCCAGCTCGCGCAGCTTGTCCAGGTCGTCGCCGAACACCTTCACCGCCACATCCGAACGCACGCCGCTGACCATTTCGTCGACGCGGTCCGAGATCGGCTGCGCCATCACGATCTGCACGCCGGGAATGGCCTTGAGCTTGTCGCGGATCGCGTTGGCGATATCGTCCTGGGTCCAGCCGTCGGGCCACTCGCCGCGGTCCTTCAGGCTGGCGATCGGGGTCGACTCGTTCTGGCCCTGCGGGTCGGCCGGGCTTTCGCCGCGGCCCACGCCGGACACCACCGACTTCACGCCCGGCACGGCCAGCACCAGCTTGTTGGCTTCCTTCTCCAGCTTGATCGACTCTTCCAGCGAGATGTTGGGCACGCGGTCGATCGCGGGCACGATCGAGCCTTCCTTCATCTCCGGAATGAACGAGGTGCCCAGCAGCGGCACGATCGCCACCGTGGCCACGAACGCCGCCACCGCGCAGATCACCGTCTTGCGGCTGTTGCCCAGCGCCCAGTGCAGCAGGCGCAGGTAGTGGCGCTTCATGAAGGCGATCACATGCGTGTCGTGCTCGGCGCCGCCCTTGAGCAGGTACGACGACAGCACCGGCGACAGCGTCATCGACAGGAACAGCGAGATCGCCAGCGCGATCGAGATGGTGAACGCCAGCGGCGCAAACATCTTGCCTTCCATGCCCGACAGCGTCATCAGCGGCAGGAACACCAGGATGATGATGCCCACGCCCACGATCACCGGCGTGGCCACTTCCTGCACGGCCTTGACCAGGATCTCGGTCTTGGTCAGGCCCGGCTCCTTTTGGCCGAGCCGCTCGAACGCGTTCTCGACCACCACCACCGAGCCGTCGACCATCAGGCCGATGGCAATGGCCAGCCCCCCCAGCGACATCAGGTTGGCCGACAGGCCCACCTCGTTCATCACCATGAAGGTCAGCAAGGGCGTCAATACCAGCGTGGCCAGCACGATCACCGACGAGCGCACGTCGCCCAGGAACAGGAACAGCACGATCACCACCAGCACCACGCCTTCCAGCAGCACCTTGGTCACGGTCCACAGTGCGGAGTCGACCAGTTCGCTGCGATCGTAGTACGGCACGATCTGCAGCTTGCCCGGCAGCATGCCGCGCTCGTTGATCTCGGCCACGCGTGCCTTCACGCGGCTGACCACCTCCTTGGCATTGCCGCCGCGCATCATCATGACGATGCCGCCGACCGCCTCGGTCTGGCCGTTCTTGACCAGCGCGCCCTGCCGCACCTCATGCCCGATGGTGACGTTGGCCACGTCGCGCAGGTACACCGGCGTGCCGTTGATCTCCTTGAGCACGATGCTGCCCAGGTCGTCCACGCCCTTGGCCAGGCCGACGCCGCGGATCAGGTACTGCTCGGCGTAATGCGGCAGCACGCCGCCGCCGGAGTTGGCGTTGTTGCGCGCCAGCGCCTCATAGACCTGCTGGGTCGAGATCTGGTAGTGGCGCATGCGTTCGGGGTTGACCAGCGCCTGGTATTGCCGCACGTAGCCGCCCTGCGAGTTGATCTCGGCCACGCCCGGGATCGAGCGCAGCAGCGGGCGCACCACCCAGTCCTGGGCGATGCGGCGCTCGGCCAGCTCTTCCTGCGTCAGTTCGCGGTTGCCGTCGTCGGCACGGTCCAGCGTGTACTGGTAGACCTCGCCCAGGCCGGTGGAAACCGGGCCCAGCACCGGCGACACGCCTTCCGGCATGCGCCCGCCCACTTCGATCAGGCGCTCCATCACCAGCTGGCGGGCAAAGTACACGTCAGTGGTGTCGGTAAAGACCAGCGTGATCAGCGACAGGCCCGCCTTGTTCAGCGAGCGCATCTCTTCCAGGCCGGGCAGGCCGGTCATGGCCATTTCCACCGGCACCGTGACAAAACGCTCGACTTCCTCGGGCGAGCGGCCCGCGGCTTCGGTGGCGATCTGCACCTGCACGTTGGTCACATCGGGGAAAGCATCCACCGACAGCTTGGTGGCAGCGCGCAGGCCGAAGAAGAACAGCACCACGGCAATCACGCACACCACCAGCCGCTGCTTGATGGCGGCTTCGACTAGGGATTTCATCAGACTTGCTCCGAGAAACCCCGACCTTCAGGGCGGGGAGTGAAAGGAGTGCTGCCGGCAGCAAGCAATCCCAATTTAGAATGACCGGCATGCTTCTCGTCTATCGCTACCGGGTGAAGTCGCTGAACGGCCTGCTCAATCAGCAGAGCCGCGTGGTGAACTACGTCTGGAACTTCTGCAATGACACGCAGAAGCACGCCCTCAAATGGGGCAAGAAATGGCCCACGGGTTTCGATCTGAACGTGTTGACGACCGGCAGCAGCAAGGAACTGCGTATCCATTCCGGCACCGTCAACGCGGTTTGCGAGCAGTACGCCAAGTCGCGTAGCCAGCACCGCCGGCCGTACCTGCGCTATCGCGGCTGCAAGTCCCTCGGCTGGGTGCCGCTCAAGGGGCGGGATCTCAAGCGCTCGGGTGAGGCATTCCGCTTTGCCGGCAACACGTTTCGCGTGTTCAACTGCAGGCCCCTTCCCGAAGGCAAGAGCAAGGACGGCACGAATTTCTCCCGCGACGCGCGAGGCAACTGGTTCCTGAACATCGTGATTGAAGTTGCCGACACCCAGGCCCGGTCCCTGGCACGCGGCGTCGGCATCGATCTTGGCTTGAAGGACCTTGCCACACTCTCCACCGGCGAGAAGATCGAGAATCCGCGCCACCTTGGCCAACTCGAGCAAGCCCTTGCCAAGGCGCAGCGTGCGCGCAAGAAACGGCAGGCCACGAACCTCCACGCGCGCATCGCCAATGCGCGGCGTGACTTCCTGCACAAGCTCTCGCATCGCATCGTGCGGGACTTTGACTACATTGCGGTGGGTAATGTGAATGCCGCCGGCCTCGCCAGGACCAGCATGGCGAAGTCCGTCCTCGATGCGGGCTGGTCGTCCTTCCGCACAATGCTCGCGTACAAGGCGATTGCGCATGGCGCGTGGTACGAGGAAGTCGACGAACGTTTCACCACCCAGGTTTGTTCTTCGTGCGACGCGATGCCGCCGGAGAGGCCGAAAGGTATCGCAGACCTTGGAATAAGGCAGTGGGTATGCAGTGAATGCGGTGCTGTACATGATCGCGATGTGAATGCTGCGCTAAATATTCTTGCCCGATCGGGACATCGATCGCCTGCAGAGGGAATCCGCTCCCTTTAGGAGGGGAGGATGTCAACATGGCCGATTACCCTTGCTCGAGGCGCTTGCGCTCGTTGTCGAGATGGAAGGCGCCATCGACCACGATGCGGTCGCCGGCCCTCACACCGTTCTGCACCACGCGCATGCCGTCGCTCTCGGCGCCCAGCTTGACCTTGGTGAGGCGGTACTTGTTGCCCGGCATCTCGACATAGACCAGCTCGTCATTGCCGTCGCGCACCACCGAGGCGGCCGGGATCACCAGCTGGTCGACCGGCTTGCCGGCGATCAGCATGCTGGCCAGCATGGCAGGCTTGAGGCGGCCTTCGCGGTTCTCCAGCTCGGTACGGACCAGCACCGTGCGCGACTGCGGGTTGACCGTGCGGCCGACGTAGATCAGCTTGCCGGTAATGCTCTTGCTGCCCGCACCGTTGCCCAGCGAAGGCACCTCGATGTCCACGCTTTGCCCTTCGGCCACCTGGGCGGCCTGCTGCTCTGGCACTTCGGCCACCACCCATACGCGCGACAGGTCTGCCACGGTATAGAGCGCATCGGCCGGCTGCACCACCTGTCCTTGCGCCACGTTGCGCTCGACCACGGTGCCGCTGATGCTGGAAAACACCGGCGAATGCGAGTTGATGCTGCCGCTCCTGGCCAGCTCGGCAATCGATGCCTGCGACATGCCCAGCACACGCAGCTGGTCGCGGTAGGCGCGCATCTCGGCCGAGGCGATCGCCAGCTCGCTCTCGCGGCGCTGCAGCTCGCCGCGGCCGATCACGTCGGCGGCAAACAGCTGGCGCGCACGCTCGGCGTTGCGGCCCTGCAGCTCGGTCTGGGCCTCGCTCTTCAGGAAGGCCATCTGCGCCGCGCCCAGCTCGCTGCTGTGCAGGCGCGCCAGCACCTGGCCGGCCTTCACTTCCTGGCCCAGGGTGGCATAGAGGTCGGTCACGCGGCCGGTCACGCTGGCGCCGATGCGCGCCACGCGCTGCTCGTCGAAGTCGACGCGGCCGGCCACGCGCAGCATCTCGCTGAACGGGGAGGTGGCCACCGGCGCCACCTTCAGCCCCTGCTGCAGGTTGCCCTGGGGCTGGATCACGCCCGGCGGCAGCTTGGGCGCTTCGGCTACGGGTTCAGGTTTGTCGGAGCAGGCCGCCAGGCTGAACGTCAGGACGGCAGCGGCCGTCAGCGAAAGCAGGAAATTGGGACGCATGGTTATTTCTGTTCGATGGTGGAAGTCGGCTGCAGGCCCGGCGCTGCGGTAGCGCCCGGGGTGGTCGACATAAGCTTTTCGATTTGGATGGCGGCCACCTGCACGTCGTACTGGGCGGCAATCAGCTCATTGCGCGCGCCGCGCAGCACGCGCTGGGCATCGAGGTAGTCCAGGATGCCGCGCTCGCCGAAGCGGTAGGCGGACTCGGCCACGCCCAGCGCCGACTCGGCCTCGCGCACGATGCCGGACTCAAGCGCCGTCACCTGGGCCTGGTTGATCTCGTACTGGCGGTAGGCGGCTTCCAGCTCCTGCGTCAGCTCGAACTCACGCGCTTCCAGGGCGCTGCGCGCCTGCGTGGCCTGCGCCGTGGCCTCGCCCACCGGGCCGCTGCGGCGGTCCCACAGCGGAATGGTCAGGACCAGGCCGATCTGCGAGACGTTGTTGTCAGGCTGGCGGTCGGTGCTGGCACGCACCGCCACCTCGGGCCAGCGCAGCGACTTCTGATAGTTCACGCCCAGCTGTGCGCGCTCCAGCTCCATGCGGCGCTGGACCAGCTCGGCATTGCTGGCGGTCATGGTGTCGCGCAGCACCGGCAGCGGCGGCACGTCGGGCGACTGGCCCAGCGTGCCGGCCAGCGCATACTGGCCCGGCATGGCACCGCCCACCTGCTGGCGCAGCGCGGCCTTGGCCTGGTTGACGCGCAACTCGGCGGTCTGCTGGTTCTTCTGCGAGGCCAGCAGTTCGGTCTCGGCCTTGATCAGTTCATAGCGCGGCGCCTCGCCCACCTCCACGCGCAGCCGCGCCCGCGAATGGATCTGGCGCATCATCGCCAGGTCTTCCTCGGCGGCATGCAGCTCGCTCTCGCGGCGCAGCACCTCGTAGTAGGCGGTCTTCACGCGGGCGGCCAGGTCGGCCCGGAAGCCTTGCCGCATGGCCTGCGACGACTCCAGCCCGCGGGTGGCCATGGCCTCGCGCAGGCTGCGCTGGTGCGGGTAGTCCAGCTTCTGCACCACGGCGTAGCTGGGCGCATTGCCGCTGGTCACGCCCGGCTGCTTGCCGGACAAGCGGCCGTACATCACTTCCACCTGCGGGTTGGGATAGGCACGTGCGCTGCTGATGGCCGCGCTGGCGGCATCGACACCGGCCTCGGCGGCAGCCACGCCCTTGTTGGTGGACTGGGCCAGGTCGAGCAGTTGGGGCAGCGAGTAGGCGGGTCCCGCCTGGGCGCCAGCCGATGCGGCGGATGCGGGTTTCGGCACCGCCGCGGCCGCCAGGATGGCGGATCCCGGCATGGGTGCGGCAGCGCGTTTGGTCAGGGGGGCGAGGGCGGCCGGCGCGGCACCGGCCGCGTCCGTTGGCTTCGGGGACACCCCGCCTTGTGCGCCGGCATGGGCCGGGGCGGCGGCGAGCGCGATCAGCGAAAGCGACGCGATCAGGGTCAGCTTGGTTGTTGTCATGAGTCGGGAAAGCAAGCAATACGGCTGCCTGTCGCCATGCTGCCGCCCGCCCCGGGGCGAGCGGTCACTTGGACGCGATCACGGCAGGACGCACAACGGCAGCGGCTTGCCCGCGCGGTCAGGCAGCAGGCAGGCTGGCGATATCAGGCAAGGGGGGCGCGGCCCGCAGCACGGCGGCTGCATGCTGCAGCGCGTGCGGTGCGGGCGCAGGAAACGCTCAGGCGCGGGAAATGGGTGGCCGGTAGAAGGCCGAAGGCGGCGGCTCGGCGCGGCCAGGCGGATGCTGGGCGACATCGCCGGAGGGCAGCAGCAGCTTCACTGGCGGCAAGGCAATCAGGGCGCTGGATTCCTCGATCTCGTCGAGCATGTCGAGGGGATCGAGCAGATCCGCCGACCAGATATTGCAATACCCGGGGGGCGGGTCGTCGCAGATATCGTCGTCATCCAAGCCGTCGTCGCCGGGCACGATGATCCGGCCCAGGTCGTCAACCGGCTGCGCCGCCGCCAGGTCCACCAGGTCAACGCTGGCCTGCGCCTGCAACGCCACGCGCGCGTCCGCCACTGCTCCGAAGGAGAGCAGCGACAAGCACATGGCGGTCAGCAGCAGGAACAACAGTCGCATCGGATCGGGGGCATTGACGGCATCGCCGGCCGGCCCGCTGTCGGGGCTGGCCGGTGGGATGCTGCAGGACAGCATTGTAACTGAACGATTACGATTGACAGGGAATCGTTACGTTCGTTCCCTTGCTGTAGAGAGATCGGGCGCCTGCAAGGGCTTTCAGACTCCTCCAATTTCGGCCAATCCGCTCCCCCAGCTACGCTCTGGTCACTTTTTCCAAACCCTGTGAGCCGGTCTGCGCGTCCATCCGTTGGTGGTTTTGTAATACAAAAATGAGAGACAAATGAGCGCTATACTTCCGTATTACCCAAGTACGGAGCCATTCATGCAAGGAACGACCTTGTCCTTCCGCGCCGGCGAAGAACTGGCCGACCAGACTCGTGCGCTGGCAAGGGCATCGGGACAAAAAACTTCCGACTACATCCGCGACGCCGTGCGCGAGAAGAACGAGCGGGAAATGGCCTCCCGTATCGCCATGCTTTCCCGGAAGCTCGCGGCAAAGCACCTGGCCGCCAGCGAGGACATGGACGCATCGGCCGGAGACGGGCTTGACTGAGCTGAAGCGCGGGCAGATCTGGGAGGTCGATCTCAATCCCCAGACGCATCGGGAAGAGCCGGCCAAGCGCAACCGGCCGGCGCTGGTCATCCAGACGGATTTGCTCAACGACGCCGGCCATCCAACCACGATCATCGTGCCCGGGACGTCACAAATCGAGCGCGAGGATTGTTTTCCGTTGCGGGTCGCGCTGGGAAAGCTGCCTGGCCTGGCCTATGAGACGGATCTGCTGATCGACCAGGTCCGAGCGGTATCCAATCGCCGGTTCATGGGCAGCCGGCCGGTCGCCACGCTGGCGGCCAATCACCTTCGCAAGGTGGAAGAGGCCATGCGTCTGCTGCTCCGCCTCTAGGCCTTCCGGTCTCGCCCCTACCTGTCGCCGGCCTCGCTGCATGATATGCAGCGTCAGTGCATATCATGCAGCGGCCCTAGACCACCCTGAACCCATGCGTCCCGTCGCGCTCAAGTTGCGCGATCAGCCCGAACTCCCAGTCCAGGTAGCCCTGCATCGCCTCGCGCGGGTTGTCGGTGCCCTCATACGGCCGGCGGTAGCGGTCGGTGCGTTCCGAGGCCAGGCGCGTTTCCCCGCTTTCCAGCGGCAGTCCCGCTGCAATCCATGCCTGGGTGCCGCCTTCCAGCACCAACACTTGCGCATCGGTCAGACGCCGCAGGTCGGCGGCGGCAAAGCGCGCCAGCAGACTCGAACCGCAGGTGAGCACGTAGCGCCTGGGCTGCGGGATGCGTGGCAGCGCATCAGCCAGTTGAGCGCGAATGACGAAGTACGCGCCGGGAATATGGCGCTTGACGTAGTTGGCGCTGGTGGTGAAGTCGAGGACACCGGTGCTGCCATCGCCTGCGTCAAGCCACGTGGCCAGTTCGGCCGCAGTGACGGTCAATACCGGCGCTGACGCCGGCACCGGTGCGCTGACCGCGCCGGTTTCGCTGCGCTCTGCCGCCGCCACCGGTTCCACCACCCAGACGTCCCAGCCCATCTGCGCCAGCCATGAGCCGCTCATGTTGGCACGCACGTCGTCATCATCCGCCAGCACGATGCGCGCGCCGCGCACCGGAGCGGAATGGTCGGTCTCCTGCACCAGCTGGCCGCCCGGCGCGTTGACAAAGCCCGGCAGGTGGCCATCGGCGAATTCCTCAGGCGTGCGCACATCGAAGCGGTACACAGTGCGGCCGGGCTGCTGCAGCGTTTCGATCTGGGCCAGCGCAATGCGGCGCACGCCGGCCCGGTCGGCGATCGCGCGCGCGCCGTGGCGGGCGCTGTCGCGGTTGGCGTCGCTGACCGCGGCGGGGGCGCGGCGGCTGGCACCGCGGTCCAGTTGCTGGCCGGCCAGGGTCCAGCCAATGGTGCCGTTGCGCAGCGCCGCCACCGGGTTGGGGATGCCGGCGTTGACCAGCGACTGGGTGCCAATGATGCTGCGCGTGCGCCCGGCGCAGTTGACGATCACACGCGTGTGCGGATCAGGCGCCAGCTCGCGCACGCGCAGCACCAGTTCGGCCCCCGGCACGCTGGTAGCAGTAGGAATGCTCATGGTCTGGTACTCGTCGAAGCGGCGCGCATCGACGATCACCACATCGGCCTTGGTGTCGATCAATGCCTGCACCTCCTCGGCGGCCAGCGACGGCGTGTGGCGCTTTGCCTCAACCACCTCGCCGAACGACTTGCTCGGCACGTTGACGTCGCGGAACACCTCGCCGCCGTCGTCGATCCAGGCGCGCAGTCCGCCTTCCAGCAGATGCACGCGCGTATAGCCCAGCTCGCGCAGTACGGCCGCGGCGCGCGGCGCCAGGTCAGCGCCGGCATATTCGCCGTAGACGACAATCAGGGTGTCGCGGCGCGGGATACGCGCCCACGCGTCGATCTCAAGCCTGGACAGCGGGAAATTGGCCGCCCATAGCGGGTGTTCCTGCGCGAAGGGATCTTCCTCGCGCACATCGATCAAAGCGATCTCGTCGCGGTCGAGCAGCGCCTTGCGCACCGCGTCGCGCGAGTATGTTGGAAAGGCCGGTGCGGCTTGCGTAGCAGTAATCATGGTCATGACTGGGCAACTTCGCGGGAACGGTCCCACAGGTTGGGCAGGGTCTGGTTGGAATAGCCGGAGATAAAGGGCTTGCGCGTGCCGTCCTCGGCATAGACCGAACGGCGCACCGCGCCGATATTGGCGCCGTACACATGGATGCTGACCGAGACGCGGTCGTCATGCACGTTGTTGACAAGGTGGACATCGCCGACCGTGGGCGATACGGCCTCGACCTGCCCGGGCAGCAAGCGCACGGCGTCGCCATTCGGTACAGGCCGGCCGCCTGCGTCGAGCGCGAACGGCTGCGAGTCTTCCGCGCCGCGCAGCATGCCGATCAGGCCCCATACGGTGTGGTCGTGGATGGGCGTGCGCTGGCCCGGCCCCCAGACAAAGCTGACGACCGAGAAGCGTTCGGCGGAATCGCAATGCAGCAGGTGCTGCTGGTAGTACTCGGGATGCGGCTGGGCCCAGGCTTCGGGCAGCCAGTCGTCGCGCGCGACCAGCGTTGCCAGCAGCGCCCCGCCTTCGCGCAGGATGCGGGGCTCGTCCGGCTGCTGGTCCAGCAGCGCGGCCAGGCCGGTGATGAAGTCGCGCAGCGGCGCGAGCGTGTTGGGGGTGGGGGTGCTGCCCATGGCAATGACTCCGGAGTGTCTCGTTCTGGTTTGCCGGCGCGCCGGGCGCCTGCGGTGCGGCCCTCTGCGGGGCGGTGCTGCTGCAAACATAGCACGGCCAGGCGGGCCCACGCTTACAGGCCAAGCTGCGCACGCCCGGCGGCAACCAGGATCGAATCGTTCTGCGGCGTATGGATGCGGCTGCACAGCACGTCGCGATAGTGGCGCTCGAGCGGGTTGTTGCGGCTCAGCCCGTGGTTGCCGGATAGCTGCAGCGCCAGCTCCACCGCACGGATGGCATTGCCGGTCACGGTGTACTTGAGCAGCCCGCTGTCGGCCGGCGTGGGCGCCTCGCCCGCGTCAGTGCGCGCGGCGGCATCGTCCAGCAACACCTGATTGGCCCGCAGCAACGCGGCGATCTCGCCGATGGCTTCCTGCACGCGCGGCAGCGTGGCCAGCGGCGCGCCCAGGCTGCCGGGCGCGCGCTCGCGAACGAAATCGCCGATCCATGCGGCGGCAGCGCGTGCCACCGCGTCATAGAGGCTGCCCAGCAGCACGATCATCCAGGCCTGCTGGTCTGCGTTGGCGTCGATGTCGGCCTGGCTGGCACCGGCCGGCGCCCATGCCGAAGGCGGGCGGATATCGACCGCGTGGTCAGGCGGGATCCAGACGTTGTCGAGCACGGTCTCATGGCTGCCTGAAGCGCGCAGGCCAAGGTGGTTCCAGTTTTCGACGATGCGCACGCCCGCGATGCCGGCCGCCGGTCCGGGCACCAGGAACACGCCCACGCGCGGCTGCGGTTCGTCGGTGCGCGCCCATACCGCCAGCCAGCGCAGCGCCGGAATGCCGGTGCTGTACAGCTTGCGCCCGCTGATGCGCCAGCCGTCGGCCACGCGCGTGGCCACCGTGGCCGGCAGGCCGCCGCGTGCCGGCGATCCCAGTTCCGGTTCCACCCGCAGCGCGTTGATCAACGCACCGTCCTGCACCGCACTGGCAAAGACCTGGTCGCGCACGGTCTGCGGCCAGTGCGAATCGGCGCGGGCGATCGCGCGGTGCTGCAGGTAGGTCATGGTCAGCACCAGCGCCGTTGCGGCGTCGCCGCCCGCCACCGCGGCCACGATGCGGCGCGCCTGCGCCAGGCCTGCCCCGCCGCCGCCCTGCGCGTGCGGCACCACCTGCGCAACCAGGCCATTGGCATGCAGCTGCGCAAAGTTGTCGTGCGGGAAGCTGGCAGCGGCATCGTGCGCGCCGGCACTGGCGGCAAAGCGCGCGGACAGCCCGGCCAGCACCTCGCCAAGGCGCGCTTCGCTGCTGGGCAGCCTGCGCAGGGTAGACGTTAAAGACATGGAAGAACACTCCGGGAAGGATGACGACGAGGCGTGCTGCCGGCGCGCGGCTCGCACCGAATGCCGCCTAGCGTAGCGCCGGCACCGCATTACGAAAACGACGCTTATTGAATATGGACCGTCGTTTTTATTCGTTAGTGAGAGCGCGCGCCTGTCGTACTTTCTGCCTCAGCCCAACACCATCCGGGCGGTCACGCTGCCGCCCTCACCGAACACAGGAGAGCGCACATGAGCGTCGATTTCATCGGCATGATCCAGAGCCAGAAGCAGTCCGAGATCCATCCGCCGTCAGGCCCGGTGATCGATCGCGACTATGTGCGCGCCTTTGCCCAGGCCCATGAGCAGGCCGGCTTCGACCGCATCCTGGTGCCGCACCATTCCACCGGGCCGTCGGCCACGCTGACCATCGCCTACGCGGCCAGCGTGACCGAGCGCATCCACTTCATGCTGGCGCACCGCCCAGGCTTTACCGCGCCGACGCAGGCCGCGCGCCAGATCGCCACGCTCGACCAGTTCAGCGGCGGCCGCCTCGGGGTGCACTTCATCTCCGGCGGCTCGGACAGCGAACAGCAGCGCGACGGCGACTTCCTCGACCATGACCAGCGCTATGCGCGCACCGACGAGTACCTGCATATCCTGCGCCGCATCTGGACCGAGCCCGCGCCGTTCGACCACGAAGGCCAGTTCTACCGCTTTACGCAGGGCTTCTCGGAGGTCAAGCCCGTGCAGCAGCCGCATGTGCCGATCTATTTCGGCGGCGCCTCGGAAGCGGCGCTGGCCGTGGCCGGCAAGCATGCAGACGTCTACGCGCTGTGGGGCGAGTCGCTCGAGCAGGTGCGCGAGCTGACCGGCCGCGTGCGTGCTGAAGCCGCGCAGCACGGCCGCACGGTGCGCTTCTCGGTGTCGTTCCGCCCGGTGCTGGCCGAGACCGAAGAAAAGGCCTGGGCCCGCGCCGACAGCATCCTGGAGCGCACTCGCGCCCTGCGCGTGCAGGCCGGCTACAGCCGCGGCGGCCCGCAGCAGAGCGAAGGCGCACGGCGCCTGCTCGCGGCGGCCGACCAAGGCGACCGGGTCGACCAGCGCCTGTGGACCGCGATCGCGCGCGAGACCGGCGGGCGCTCCAATTCCACCGGCCTGGTCGGCACGCCGGAGCAGGTGGCGCAGGCCCTGCTGGCGTACTACGAACTGGGCGTCACCACCTTCCTGATCCGCGGCTTCGATCCGCTGGAAGACGCCATCGACTATGGCCGCGAGCTGATCCCGCGCGTGCGCGAGCTGGTGGCGCAGCACGACGCCGCGCAACAGGCAGAGCGCAAGGCCGCCTGACGGCCTCACCACACAACACAACGAAGACGGGGAGTTTCACCATGAGCCAAGACAACAACAATGATGCCGACCCGCGCCGGCGCAGCGTGCTGCGGCTGGCCGGCGCCGCGGCCATCGCCGCGCCGTCGCTGATCCTGGGCCGCCAGGCCTGGTCGGCACCGCGCAAGCTGACCTTCGCCTGGAACCAGAACTCCTTCTGCCTGACGCCGATCGTGGTGGCGCAGGAGAAGGGCTTCTTCGAGAAGAACGGCCTGCAGGTCGACCTGATCAACTACAGCGGCTCGACCGACCAGTTGCTGGAATCGATCGCCACCGGCAAGGCCGATGCGGCGGTCGGCATGATCCACCGCTGGCTCAAGCCGCTGGAAGCCGGCTTCGACGTCAAGATCATCGGCAGCTCGCACGGCGGCTGCGTGCGGCTGGTGGGATCGAAAGCGGCGGGGGTCACCAGCCTGCAGCAGCTGAAGGGAAAGACCGTAGGCGTCAGCGACCTGGCGGCGCCGGGCAAGCACTTCTTCACCATCCTGCTGGCCAAGAACGGCATCGACCCGGACAAGGACATCACCTGGCGCCAGTACCCGGCCGACCTGCTGGGCGTGGCGGTGGACAAGGGCGAGATCCAGGCGATCGCCGACGGCGACCCCAACCTCTACCTGCTGGAGAAGCGCACCAACGGCGCCTACGTGGAACTGGCCACCAACCTCACCGGCGAGTACGCGCGCAAGGTCTGCTGCGTGGTCGGCGCCCGCGGCGAGCTGGTGCGCAACGACCGCCCCGCGGCCACGTCGCTGGCGCGCGCCATCGTGCAGGCCACCGACTACGTCAACGAGAACCCCAACGAGGCCGCCAGGGTCTTCGCCAAGTACTCGCCCAAGATCAACCCGGAAGACCTGCGCAAGCTCTACGCCACGCTGACCTATACCCACCACCCGACCGGCGTCGACCTGCGCGACGAGATTGCCTTCTACGCCGATGATTTCCGCCGCATCGGCGTGCTGAAGAAGACCACCGATGCCAAACGCCTGGCGCAGCACGTCTACGCCAATGTCCTGGGGTGATGCCATGACGACAAGCCAACCTGCATTCGATGCCGGGCTCGCGCGCAAGCCAGCCGTCGCAACCGTGCCGCATGCCGCCGCGAGCGCGCGCGCGTCCGGCCCGGTCTGGGCCACCGGCATCCTCGCCGCGCTGGCGTGGGCCGCGTTCGGCGCGCTGACGTGGCTGTGGCCCAACCAGGCGGTGGGCTTCAGCGACTGGGCCTATACCACGGAGCTGGGGATTGCGGCGCTGGCAGGCGCCGCGTTGCTGGCACTGGTTGCGCTGGCCGGCCAGCGGGTCCGGGCGGCGCAACGCGCGCTGGCCGCGCTGCGCGCCGCCGGCCCGTGGCTGGTGGCGCTGCCCGTGGCCCTGGCCGCGTGGGAAATCCTGACCGCGAAGACCGCCATCCTGCCCACGCCCTTCTTCGCGCCGCCACAGGCGCTGATCGAGGTCTATGCCGACGACTGGCGGCGGCTGGGCGACAGCGTGCTGAACACGCTCAGGCTGCTCGGGCTGGGCGTGGCCTATGGCGGACTGGCCGGCTTCCTGGTGGGCGTGTCGATCGGCTGGTCGCGCCGCATCGGCTACTGGGTGCATCCGGTGCTGCGCGTGCTGGGCCCGCTGCCGTCGACCGCGCTGCTGCCGCTGACCTTCTACTTCTTCCCGTCGAGCTATTCCGCCGCGGTGTTCCTGATCGCGCTGGCCACCGCCTTCCCGGTCGCGGTGCTGACTTGGTCAGGCGTGGCCGGCGTCAACAAGAGCTACTACGACGTGGCGCGCACCATGGGCGCCTCGGGCTGGTTCCTGGTGCTGCGCGTGGCGATCCCGGCGGCGCTGCCGCAGGTATTCGTCGGCCTGTTCATGGGGCTGGGCGCTTCGTTCTCGGTGCTGGTGACGGCGGAGATGATGGGCGTGAAGTCGGGCCTGGGCTGGTACCTGACGTGGGCGCAGGGCTGGGCTTCTTACGTCAATATGTATGCGGCGCTGATCGTGATGGCGCTGCTGTTCTCGGGCGTGATCACGCTGCTGTTCGTGGCGCGTGACCGCGTGCTGTCGTGGCAGAAGGGGACGGTGAAATGGTGAGTGTTGCAGAACGGCGCGAGAGGGAAGTCAACCCCGTGGGGAGCGAGGCCCCGGAAGCCCTGACCGGTGCCCGCATCGACATCCATCAGGTCAGCCACTGGTTCGGCAGCGGCAGCGACCGACTGCAGGTGCTGGACGACGTCGACCTGGGCGTCGCACCGGGGGAATTCGTCGCGCTGCTGGGGCCCAGCGGTTGCGGCAAGTCCACGCTGCTGCGGCTGGTGGCAGGGCTGGACCAGCCCTCCTCCGGCGAGATCCTGCAGGACGGCACCCCGATCACCGAGCCGGACCCGTCGCGCATCGTGGTGTTCCAAGACCCCACGCTGTACCCGTGGCGGCGCGTGTGGGACAACGTCGCGCTGGGCCTGCAGGCACGCGGCGTGCTGGCAAGCCAGCGTCCGCGCGTGGATGACGCGCTGCGGCGCGTAGGGCTGGATACCTTCGCCCGCGCCTTCCCGCACCAGCTCTCCGGCGGCATGGCGCAGCGCGTTGCGCTGGCGCGCGCGCTGGTCAACGATCCGCGCCTGCTGGTGCTGGACGAGCCGCTGGGCAAGCTGGACTCATTGACGCGACTGGCGATGCAGAGCGACCTGGTCGATCTGTGGCAACGCTCGCGCTTCTCGGCGCTGCTGGTCACGCACGACGTGGAGGAAGCGCTGTTCCTGGCGCAGCGCGTGATCATCTTCAGCCAGCGTCCGGCACGCATCACGGCAGAGATCCGGGTCGACCTGCCCTACCCGCGCCATCGCGGCGATCCGCGGCTGACCGGGCTGCGGCACGAAGCGCTGCGCCACCTGGGACTCGACGCGAGCTGGTAATGCCCCATCGCTTTACCCCGCGGGCCGCGTCATGAGCGGCCCGCCTCCGCAGGCATGGCTGAATGCACTGCTTGTGCTGATCGAGAAATGCCAGCTTGGCTTGCTGTCGCTGTGGCACGCCCTCGGCCTGACCGGCGACAGCCATGGACAGCTGGCGTGGCCGTGGGCGCAGCGAATCGCCGGAGAAACGCTGCTGATCGACCTTGGCCTCGCCCGCCAGGTCGGCCTGAGCGTTTGCGCCATCGGCTTTGCCGTGCTGGCCGTCATTGTAGCGCTGGCGTGGCGGCGTCAGCGCGTGGTGCTGCTTGGGGCTGGTGCGATGGCCCTGTTGGTGGCGCCGTGGCCTAAGGCATCGCTGCTGCTCGGCCCTGCCATGCCGACCAGCTTTCACGCCAGCCCTACCCGCTTTTCCGTCGATGCCATCGCGCTCGGCGCGCGCGTCTATGCGCAGCACTGCGCCGGCTGCCATGGTGCCGATGGCCGTGGCGAAGGGACTTTGGCCGCAACCCTCGCCCAGTGGCCTCCAACCCTGGTCAGCCCCCTGCTCGCGCGCCGCGCCGATGGCGAACTGTTCTGGCACGTACTCGCCGGCATGCGCGACCGCCACGGCCGGCTCACCATGCCAGGCTTGCGTAGCCAGTTTGGCGACCGTGAGGCATGGGCCGTGATCGACTACATGAAGGCGCTGTCCGCCGGCAGTGGCGCCGGCGCCGATGGCAACTGGCCAGTGCCGTTGCGGCTGCCGGAGATGGCGATCCGCTGCGGCAGCGATGCGCCGCTGGCGCTGTCGCAATGGCGCGGCGGCCAGCGGGTGCGGCTGGTGGCGGTCGATGGCGTGGAGTCCCTCCCGTACGAGGATCCGCGCTTCCTGACCGTGCTGGTGACGCAGGACGGCAAGGCGCCCGCGCAAATACCGCGCTTTCGCGCCGGCTGCACGGCCACGTCGCCGCATGCATGGCAGGCAGTGGCATCGATCGCCGGCGAATCGCCTGCGCGGCTGGCCGGTACCCAGTTGCTGGCGGATCGCGCTGGCTGGCTGCGGGCGCGCGGTGCAGCGGGCCGGCAATGGTCCGATGCGGATCTTGTGTGCGTGTCGGCGCCCACCGCCAACACCTCGCGCAATGCCGCGCCGGCTCCAGACGGCCTGACCGCGCTGCTGTTGCGCATGGATGCCGAGCCGGTACGCTTCGTCAAGGGCGGCTTGGTTCACTGATCGCGTCCATCATTGATCCCGTGCGGGCGCTTTCTCCGTCGTCCAGCCGGATTATTCGCTGCCAGCGAATTCTGACTTTCCATCCATTGCCGTCATGACGCCCGCTGCTGCCAGTAACCTGCACACCGAAGACAAAGCCAACGTGGATCGGTGACATGGTGCAGAGACGGATGGCCGTGGCAAGCGCAGCTTGCCGGCCTGCGGCGTGATTCGCATGGGAGGCGCCCGGGCACTGCAGGGCATCGCGCTGATGATTGCCGCGGTAGCGTGCTTCGCCACGCTCGACACGCTGACGAAGATTGCCGGCGCGGCAGTGCCAGTCGTCATGGCGCTGTGGCTGCGCTATCTCGTGCAGGCGGCGTTGACCGCCGCGGTCTTGCTGCCCGCGCGCGGCCGGGCCTTGCTGCGCACGCGGCGGCCGCTGCTGCAATGCGCGCGTGCCGTGACGATGCTGCTGTCCAGCATGTGCGCGTTCTTCAGCCTGCAGGTCCTGCCGGTGGGCCAGTTCACCGCAGTTGTGAGCTTGACGCCGCTGGCGATGGCGCTGGCCGCGGCGGCCATGCTTGGCGAACGCGTGTCGGCCGTGCGGTGGCTCTTCCTGTTGACGGGATTTGTCGGGGCCCTGGTGGTGATCCGGCCGGGCGCCGGCCTGCAGCCCGCGATGCTGTTGCCGCTGGGGACAGTGCTGTCCAATGCCGCATACCAGTTGCTGACCAGCGTGCTGACCCGTGCCGATGGCGTCGGGACCACGCACTTCTATACAGGCTGCGTTGCCACGGTGCTGCTCTCGGCAGCGCTGCCGAGCGCATGGACCTCGCAACTCACGGCATCGCACTGGTGCCTGCTCGCCGGCATGGCGCTCGCCGGCACCGCCGGCCACCTGTTCCTGGTCCTTGCCTATGCCCGCGCGCCGGTCAGCCTGCTGACACCTTATCTCTACCTGCAGATCGCCTTTGCGATGCTTGGCGGCTGGCTGGCATTCGCCTATCTGCCCGATGCGTGGTCCGTGCTCGGCGTTGCGGTGATCGCCGCCAGCGGCGTGGGCGGCACTGTGGCGGCGGCCCGCGACCGGGAGCTGCCGGGGCGGCCCGTCGGGGCGACCTAGCCGCCCCGCTGCCGCCGTTAGTTCAGCCCGAGCAGCGCCCGCGCCTGTGCCGGCGTTGCCACCGCCCGGCCGTACTGCTCGCAAAGCTGCGCCACGCGGCCAACCAGTTGCGCGTTGCTGGCTGCCAGTGTGTCCTGGTCCCAGCGGATGTTGTCTTCCAGACCGGTACGGCAGTGTCCGCCGAGCTCCAGCGTCCAGTGATTGACTTCCAGCTGGTGGCGGCCGATGCCGGCGGCCGTCCATGTCGCGCCCGGCAACAGCGTTTGCAGTTGCTCGACCTGGAACGCCAGGATCTCGCGCCGCGCCGGCAGCGCATTGCGGATGCCGAACACGAACTGCACGTGCGGCGGCGCCGCGATCAGCCCTTCTTTCACCAGTTCCGCCGTGTTGTAGAGCATCGCCAGGTCGAAGATCTCGATTTCCGGCTTGACGTGGAATTCCCGCATCGTGGTGGCCAGCGTGCGCACGAAATCTGGCGGGTTTTCGTAGACGCTGGTGGGAAAGTTGACCGAGCCAGTGGCAAGCGAAGCCATGTCTGGCCGCAGATGGAGCATCGCGCCGCGCTGGCTGGCCTCGCGGCCGCGTCCGCCGGTAGAGAACTGCACGATCATGCCCGGGCAGTGTTTGCGGATGCCTTCCTGCAGCGCGGCGAATCGCGTCGGATCGGAGCTCGAATTTTCCAGTTCGTCGCGCACGTGCAGGTGAACCAGCGTGGCGCCGGCCTCATAGCTGGCGTGTGTGCTTTCGATCTGTTCAGCCACCGAAATGGGCACGGCCGGGTTGTCTTTCTTGCGCGGCACGGAACCGGTGATGGCCACGGAAATGATGCACGGCTCTTGCATGGAATGTCTCCTGTAGGGAATGTTGTGAGCGGGTGACGATGATGTTCAGCTGTGCCGCAGCTGCGCCTGTGCGGCCATGCGCACCGAAGCGTTGACCGCGCCGTAGCCGGTGTAGCCGCTGCGTTGCACGAGTTCGAAGAAAAACCGTTCGTGGAACGGCTCGGTGTAGGCGTGCAGGAATTCACCGTGGGCGTCGCGGTCGTAGAGCAGGCCGAGACCTTGCAGGCGTTCCAACAGCGCGTCGTCGAGCGCGAGCCGCGCGGCCACGTCGTCGTAGTAGTTGTCCGGCACGTGGAGCATCGCGGCGCGGGTGCGGTCGATGGCTTCCAGCGTCTGCCCGATGCGTTCCGACCGGAAGGCGATGTGGTGCACGCCCGAGCCCGCGTAAGCGGCGACAAAACGCCCGGTGGCGGTGCGGCCGCTCTCGGACACGTTGAGCGGGATGCGAACATGCTGGCCGGGACTGACCATGGCGCGGCTCTTCACCAGGCCATACGGATCGGCGATCTCATGCACGGCCTCCGGCCGCATGGCGAACACCGAGCGGTAGAACAGCACGAAGCTGTCGAGCCGGTTCGCCGGCAGCGCCTGCGCGATATGGTCGATGGCAAACAACCCGGCGCCGTGGTGGACGGTTTCCGCGGGCGCATCGAGCAGGAAGTCGCTCTCATAGATGCTGCGGTCGGCGTCGCGGTCGTCGATCAGGTGGAACAGCATGCCGTCGGGCGAGCGCAGCGCGGGAATCACGCGCTCGTCGGGCCCCACCGGCTCGCGCCACTCCTTGCACAGCAGCGCGCGGGCGCGCGCCACGGCGCGGCGTGCGTCGTCCACTTTCAGGCCGATGGCGCACACCGACGGGCCGTGCAGTTGGAAGTGCTCGGCGGCGGCGCTGTCCTGCTCGGCATTCAGGATCAGGTTGACGCCGCCCTGGCGGTACAGGTCGACCGCCTTGGAGCGATGGCGGCCGGCATGGGCAAAGCCAAGCGATTCCAGCCGTTGCGCGAGTTCGCGGCCAGCCACGTAATCGACGGCAAACTCGACGAAATCCACGCCACCCAGCACCGGCGGCGCAGGCAGCGGCGTGCCGCCCGCCTCGGACTCCAGCCAGATCAGCGAGCGCAGCCCGTCTTGCGCGGTCAGCCGTGCCGGCGCCGCGCGGAAGTCGTCGTTGAAGACCTCCAGCGACAACGGCCCGTTGTAGCCCGCCTGCAGCACAGCGCGGGCGAAATCGGTCACCGGCAGGTCGCCCTGCCCGGGAAAGTTGCGGTAGTGGCGGCTCCACGACAGCACGTCCATCGACAGGCGTGGCGCGTCGGCCAGTTGCACAAAGAAGATCTTGTCCGCCGGCACAACGTCCAGGCCCTGCAGCGAATCGCCCAGCGACAGCGTATGGAAGCTGTCCAGCACCAGCCCCAGCGCGGGGTGGTCGGCGCGCTGCACGATGTCCCACGCCTGCCGCCAGCGGCGCGTATGGCGGCCCCAGGCAAGCGCCTCGTAACCGACGCGCAGCCCGCGCCGCGATGCGGCCTCTGCCATCCGGCGCAGGTCGGCGGCAGCGCGGGCGGGATCGTCGATGGCCACCTCCTGCACATTGCTGCACACCAGCACCATCTCCGCGCCAAGCTGCTCCATCACGTCGAACTTGCGTTCGGCGCGCGCCATATTGCGGACAAACAGGTCATCCGGCATGGCCTCGAAGTCGCGCAGCGGCTGGTAGAGCAGGATCTGCAGGCCGAGGTCGGCCGCCATGCGGCGCACTTCGGCCGGTGAGCCGTCGAAATGCAGCAGGTCATTCTCGAAGATCTCCACGCCGTCGAAGCCCGCGGCCGCGGCGGCTTCCAGTTTTTCCGGCAGCGTGCCGGACAGCGAGACGGTGGCGATCGATTTCGGGAGAGGCCTGCGGGCTGCGGTCATGGCGATTGCGAGGTGGCGACGGTATTGCCCCAAAGGTTATGAGCGAGCCAGCCCGTCAACAACCACAATTCGCGCGCAAGCGTGCGATAATCGCTCCATTGCGATCATCCCTCGCGCGAAATTCGGGTTAACCATGGAAAAAGAACCGCTGAACCGGCGCGACTGGATCGCCGGGCTGGAAAAAGGCCTGGCCATCCTGGAGGCCTTCGACAACGACCATCCGCGCCTCACGCCCACGCAGGCGGCGCAGCTGACTGGCCTGACGCGCACGGCTGCGCGTCGCTACCTGCTGACGCTGGAGCACCTCGGCTACACCACCAGCGACGGCACGCTGTTCAGCCTGACGCCGCGCGTGCTCAAGGTGGGCTGGTCGTATTTCGACTCGGCGCGGCTGCCGCGCACGGTGCAGCCGTTCCTGCAGCAAATCACCGCGCAGCTCGGCGAGGCGGCCTACCTGAGCGTGCTCGATGGCTGGGAGCTGGTGTTTATCGCCCGCACCAGCACCAGCCGCGTGATGAGCACCGGCTTCGTGCTGGGGGCACGGGTGCCGGCGCCGCTGGGCTCGGCCGGGGTGATGATGCTGGCCTCGCGCCCTGAGGAGCAGGTGCGCGAATGGCTGGAAACCTGCGTGCTCGCGCCCTACACGCCGTACACCATCTTGCAGCACGAGCGCCTGCTCGAAGAGATCCGCAAGGCCGGCGCGCAGGGCTATGCGATGCTGGAGCAGCAGTTGCAGACCGGCGTGCGCGGCATCGCCGTGCCGCTGCGCGACCGCCACGGCAAGGTGATCGCCGCGCTCTCGGTCAACATGCCGATCGGCGACGAGACCCCGCAGCAGGCGCTGGACCGGGTGCTGCAGGTGTTGCAGGACACCGCGCTGCTGATCATGCGGGTGCTTTAGTCCAGCGTCGTCGCCAGCGCCTGCGGTCCCTGCGACAACTGCGCCTTAAGGAACTCAAGGCACACGCGCATCCGCACCGAGCCCGACGCCCGTGCGCTGGTCACGGCCCAGATATCGGCCGGCTGCTGCCAGTCCGGCAGCACGCGCACCAGTTCGCCAGCGCGCACCCTGGCGGCCACGTCCCAGACCGAAGCCATGATGATGCCGAAACCTTCCAGTGCCCACTGGTGGGTCACGTCGCTGTGGTTCGATGCCATCGGCCCGGTCACCTTTACCGTCTCCCACCTGTCCGGCCCCTGCAGCCGCCATACGCCAAAGGCCTGGTCGCGCTCGCGCAGCAGCAGGCAGTCGTGCCGGGGCAGCTCGGCCGGATGCTCCGGCATGCCGCGCCGCGCGAGGTAGGCCGGCGCGGCGCATAGCACGCGGCTGCCGCTGGCGATCTTGCTGGCGATCAGGTGCGGCTCCTCGACCTCGCCCACGCGGATGTCCAGGTCGAAGCTTTCGCCGATCAGGTCGACGCGCCGGTCGAGCAGCTCCAGCCAGACCTCCAGCCCCGGATGCTGCTGCCGCAGCCGCGACAGCACCGGTGCCACATGCCTGCGCCCGAGCCGCACGCTGGTGGCGATGCGCAGCAGCCCGCGCGGCTCGCCACCGGTGGCGCCTACGGCCTCGAGCATGCCGTCGACGTCTTCCAGGATCTTCTGTGCCCACGCAAAGGCGCTCTCGCCCTCGGCGGTCACGCTGACGCGGCGCGTGGTGCGGTGGAACAGCTTCGCGCCCAGCATGGCTTCGAGCATGGCGATGCGCTTGCTGACATGTGCCGGCGAGATGCCGGTCTCGTTGGCGGCGGCGATAAAGCTGGCGCGCCGCGCCACCGTGCAGAACAGCCGCAGGTCCCGCAGGAACGGGTCATTGTTCGCCGTCAGCGCATTCTGAGTTTCCATGGCGGTCGATGATGGGATGAAGGGACTAACGATAGGCTATCGGCGATGGCCGCGCCAGCGCCGCGGCCGATTCCAGGAGACATGATGAAGACAGTACTGGTGCTCAACGGGCCCAACCTCAACCTGCTCGGCACCCGCGAGCCGGCAGTCTATGGCAGTGAAACGCTGGCCGATGTGGAGCGCATCTGCCAGGAAGCCGCGCAACGGCTGGGGCTGGAGGCGCAATGCCGGCAGACCAACCATGAAGGCCAGCTGATCGACTGGATCCATGAGGCGGGGCGGCTGTGCGCGCAAGGGGAAATGGTCGGCGTGGTGCTGAATGCGGGGGCGCTCACGCATACGTCGATCGCGCTGCATGATGCGATCAAGGGCGCGGCGGTGCCGCTGGTCGAGTACCACATCTCTAACGTGCACGCGCGCGAGGCGTTCCGGCATCACTCATGGATCTCGCCGGTGGCGCGGGCGGTGATGGCGGGGCTGGGGGTGAAGGGATATGCGTTGGCGGTTGAGGCGCTGGTGCTGGTGACAGCGGCCGCGGCTGAATAAACGGATTAAGCGGATGCCACCGCGCATTGGGCGTTGCGCGGCGGCATTCCCCATCAGAACTTGTGCCGCACCCCCGCCATCACCCCGATGCGCGACGCATTGCCATAAGTATTCCCACTGTTAGCAAACGTCGGCGAACTGTTCAACGCAATCCACTGCCCCTGCAGGTGGGTGTAGTCCACCTCCACATACACATCGGTGCGCTTGCTGAAGTTGTAGTCCAGCATGCCCGCCGTGGTCAGCCGCTTGCCCCCCTGCCCTGCATGGCGCAGCCAGTCGTACTGCAGCGTGCCGATAAACACCAGCGCGTCGGTGATATTGAACCGCGTCCCCACATAGCCGACGTTGTTGCGGTAGTCCGCCACATCCAGCCGGTTGTTGGTATAGCCAAGGTAGTATTGCGCCCGCGCCGCCTTCCACGTGCCACCCAGGCCCCACACCGTTTGCTTGCTGGCCTGCGCCGCCGGTACCGCCCCGAAGAAGGCCGTGGTCACGTTCTGCGTCTGCTGGTACACGGCGCCGATCTCCAGCGGCCCCGACGTGTAGGCGAGCGAGCCGGCTGCGGCCGAGCCGCTCTTGATGCTGCCCGGCACCTCGCCGAAGGTGTAGGCCGCCGCCGCCTGCAGGCCGTTGAAGCTCTTGATGTACTTGACGGTGTTGTCGTAGCGCAGCCCGGTGTAGTTGCCGCCCTGGTAGCCGACGATGGAATTGTTGGCGAAGGCCATGGCCTCGTAGGACGAGAGCACCTCATGGGCCAGCGTGTACTGGCGGCCGATCGCCAGCTTGCCGTAGCCGCCGTCAAGCCCGATCACCGCGGTGCGCCCGAACAGCCGCCCGCCCTGCTGGCTGGTGCCGGTGTCGGGCGAGAAACCCGACTCCAGGATGAACCAGGCCTTGTTGCCGCCACCGATATCCTCGGTGCCGCGCAGTCCCCAGCGGCTGCCGGTGAGCACGCCATCGGTCATCTGCGTGCGGCTGTGGCCGGCCACGTCCTCATGGGTGCTGTAGCGGATGGTGGTATCCAGCAGCCCGTAGAGCGTGACGCCACCGGAAGTCTGGGCGAGCGCGGGCAGGCTGCCCGCGCCCAGCGCGAGCAGCGCAATCAGTCGTTTTTGCATTGGAGCTTTGTCTCTGTGTTTTATTGTCGGCGGGGCGAACGCCCCGCCGGGTCAGGCGGCATCGAAAGGCGTCAGGCGACCTCAGGCACCTTGCGCGGGGCCAGGAAGAACAGCCAGGTGAGCGCGAGGAAATAGGCGCAGGGGATCATCGTGAACAGCACCGCGTAGTTGTTGTGCGTCACGGTGAGCACGTAGCCGACCAGCTGCGTCATGAACATGCCGCCGATGGCGCCGATCATCCCGCCGAAGCCGAACACCGAGCTGACCACATGCTTGGGCGTGTAGTCCATCACCATGCTCCAGATATTGGCGGTCCACGCCTGGTGCGCGCCGATGGCGATAGAGATCGCGGCCACGGCCATCCACAGGCTGCTGGCGCCGGCGGCCATCACCACCGAGATGATGCATGCAGCAAACACCAGCATCGACAGCAGGCGCGCACGCACCGCCGGCATGCCGCGGCTGATCAGCCACGACGACAGCGCGCCGCCGCCCACGCTGCCCACGTCGGCCGCCAGGTAGATCACGATCAGCGGCAGGCCCATCTGCGTGACGCTGATGCCGAGCTGGTACTGCTGGTTCAGGAACGGCGGCAGCCAGTACAGGTAGAACCAGAATACCGGCGCGGTGATGGCGTAGGCCAGGGCAAAGGCCCAGGTGCCGCGCATGCGCAGGATTTGCGAATAGCGGATGCGGTGCGGCGGCGGTTCGACGTCGTGCGTGATGTGGGCCAGTTCAGTGGCGCTGACGGTCGGGTGCTGTTCCGGGTTGTGGTAGCGGGCATACCAGAACGCCAGCCAGATCGCACCCAGCGAGGCGATGACAATAAAGGCCGCCTGCCAGCCCCAGGCCTGCAGGATCAGCGGCAGCATGATCGGCGTGAGCATGGCGCCGACATTGGTGCCGGCATTGAAGATGCCGGTGGCAATGGCGCGCTCGCTCGCCGGGAACCAGATGCGCGTGGTCTTGACGCAGGCGGGGTAGTTGGCCGCCTCCGACAAGCCAAGGAAGAAGCGGCAGATCATGAAGCCGACCGCGGACGCCGCAAAGGCATGGGCACCACACGCGATGCTCCACAGCAGTACCGCCAGCGCGAAGGCGCGCTTGACGCCGACCATGTCGATAAACCGGCCCTGCAGCGCAAAGCCGATGGCGTAGCCCACCTGGAACCAGAAGTTGATGTTGGCGTAATCCTGCGCGGTCCAGGCCATGGCCTTGGCCAGCACCGGCTGCAGCACGCCAAGCGCGGCACGGTCGATGTAGTTCAGCGTGGTCGCGAAGAACACCAGCGCCAGCATGCCCCAGCGGACCGTGCCAAAGGCAAAGGCCGCGCGGATCTTGTCGCCGAGCGACTTGCCAATCGCGGCAGCCGCTGGCAGATCCTTGTGTGTCGTTGTCATGTTGTTTGTCTCCACTATTGGATGAGAAATGCTTGCCGGCGTGCCTTTATGGGGATGGCATCCGCTCGGGTGCTGATCAGGGCGGCGGCGCAGCGGCCGCCATCAGTACTTGATTTGTGCCACGGCGCGCAACGCGTCGGGCGTGGCGGTGCCGTAGCCAAAGAACTCCAGGTAAGCCGGGATCATCTCGAACAGCATGTCGGTGCCCACCTGGACCTTGCAGCCGCGGGCCATGGCGGCTTCAAGCAAGGGGGTGTATTCGGTCTTCATCACTACCTCGCCCACCATGGCCCCGGTGGCAATGTGCGAGACGTCGAACGGCAGCGGGTCGCCAGGATTCATCCCCAGCGGGGTGGCGTTGACCACCACGTCGAAGCCATGCGGATCGGCCGAGCCGGTGGTCACGCGCAAGGCCGGGTAGTGCTCGGCCAGGCGCCGGGCCAGCGCCCCTGCGGCGCCTTCGCGGGCATCGAACAGCGCCAGTTCCGCCACGCCCGCTTCGGCCAGCGATGCGGCGATCGCGCTGCCCACGCCACCGCTGCCCGACACGATGGCGCGCGCGCCTTCCAGCAGGCAACCCTTGCGCCGGATGCCGCGCACAAAGCCGGCGCCATCGAACTGGTCGCCGACCAGCGTGCCGTCGTCGCGCCGCACTACGGCGTTGCAGGCGCCGGCGATGCGGGCGGCCGGCGTGAGTTCGTCTACCAGTTCCAGCGTGGCGACCTTGTGCGGCATGGTCACCAGCGCGCCGCGGATATTGGTCAGGCGAAACAGGGAACGGAACACTTCGGCATAGTCGTCGGGCTTGACGCCCATTGGCACCACCACCGCGTCGATGCCCTGCTGTGCGAACCAGGGGTTATAGATCATCGGCGCCTTGAACGACTCCGTGGGATAGCCAAGGTGCGGGATGAGCGTGGTTTTGCCGTTGATCATGATGGTCGTAAGTTCGGGACGTTGGCCTCGTGGCCGGCCTGGTGCTTTTCGTTGACCGGAGATTAGTGCTCGACCGCCCGTCCGCCAAGCGCACCTCGCGTCATATTGCGCGATAAGTGAACGCGTATGCGCGATCAAGGCGCGCAGTTCGGGTTTCTACGAGGTCCTCTCCCTCGCTGCCCGGACGTGGCCCGGCGCGGGCCCGTTGCTATGATCCATCGACGCCGCAAGGCTCGGCACCGTCCCCCCGCCACCCTCACAGGAGCCATGACAATGAACGCCGCAGACGTCTCTGCCCCGCGCGCGGACGATTCCCAGCCCTGGGACAACCCGCTTGGCATCCAGGGCTATGAGTTCATCGAATTTGCCTCGCCCGACCCGGCCGCGCTGGGCCGCACCCTTGAACGCTTCGGTTTTGCCGCCGTCGCCCGTCACCGCCACAAGGCCGTGAAGCTGTACCGGCAGGGCGAGATGAATTTCATCGTCGATGCCGAGCCGGATTCGTTCGCGACGCGATATGCCAGCGAGTACGGCCTGTCGATCTGCGCCATCGGCATCCGCGTGAACGATGCCGCGGCCGCCTTTACCCGCGCGCTGGAAGCTGGCGCATGGCCCTTCGAGGGCGGCACCGTGGGGCCGATGGAGCTCAATATCCCCGCCATCCAGGGCATCGGCCAGTCGATCCTCTACTTCATCGACCGCTGGCGCGGCAAGGAAGGCCGGCCAGGTGACGTGGGCGATATCTCGATCTACGACGTCGATTTTCGCCCGTTGCCGCAGCCCGACAATGCGCCGGACGCGGGGCTGCTGCGCGTCGACCACCTGACCCAGGCCGTGGAGCAAGGCCATCTCGAGGAATGGCTGGACTTCTACCGCAAGGTGCTGGGCTTCCGCGAACTCCAGCCAGCCAGCGAGGCGCACGCGCTGGTGTCGCCGTGCGGGCGCATTCGCATTCCGCTGTACGAGAAGGGAACGACGCGCCATGACCAGATGCGCCACTACCTGTCGGACCAGCACGGCGAGGGCATCCAGCATATTGCGCTGGCCAGCGCCGACATACTCGCCAGCACTGCTGCGCTGGCGGGCAACGGCGTGCAGTTTGTGCAGCCGCCGGCGGCCTACTACGATTCCGTCGACACGCGCCTGCCCGGCCATGGCCTGGACCTGGCCGCGCTGCAGCGCTACGGCATCCTGGCCGACGGCGCCATGCGTGCCGATCGCACGCAGGAGCGCTTCCTGCAGGCGTTCGTGAGGCGCGAGGCGGGCGAGTTTTTTTTCGAGATCGTCCAGCGCGACGGGCATCAGGGCTTCGGCGAGGGCAACCTGCCGGTGCTGGAAGCGTTGTCGGTACGCTGACGCGGCCCCCTTCACCAGCATGCAGCCCAGTCAAACCGCGCCCTGCTGAGCGCGCCAGCTCGCACTTCCTCGCCGCGTCCCTGAGGCGGCGGGCTCGTCACACCTCCCGCCATATTCGCCAGCGCCGGTGATCTCTCTCACCGGCGTCCTGCTTGCCTGCCCGGCCCGGGCGCATCCCGATTTCCCCGTCCTCCCAGCGCGTATCAACGCCCGATAAATGGCGTTTACGACACCTCAATCGGATTTTTGTCTCATTTTTTCATTCGTTTCATTCCATAAATCAAAACTTCCTATTGACCAATCGGAGTCTTCCGCCTACATTTCCCCCAACGAGCAATTTTCCGGAACGTCCTGTTCCACTTTATAAGACCCTCATCAGGAGACAACGCCATGCGCGACCTCGATACCACCTCGAATCCCGCCGTTTCCGGTGGCTCGGCCGCCGCGAAGGAGAGCCAGGTCCCGGCCGGCCCGCAGACCATGACCCCGTCGGAAGCCTTCGTTGAAACGCTGGCCGCCAATGGCGTGACCGACATGTTCGGCATCATGGGCTCGGCCTTCATGGATGCGATGGACATCTTCGCGCCGGCGGGCATCCGCCTGATCCCGGTGGTGCACGAACAAGGCGCCGGCCACATGGCCGACGGCTACGCCCGCGTGTCGGGCCGCCACGGCGTGGTGATCGGCCAGAATGGCCCCGGCATCTCCAACTGCGTGACCTCGATCGCCGCTGCCTACTGGGCCCACAGCCCGGTGGTGATCGTCACGCCCGAGGCCGGCACCATGGGCATTGGCCTGGGCGGCTTCCAGGAAGCCAACCAGCTGCCGATGTTCCAGGAGTTCACCAAGTACCAGGGCCATGTCACCAACCCGGCGCGCATGGCCGAGTTCACCGCCCGCTGCTTCGACCGCGCCACCGCGGAAATGGGCCCGACCCAGCTGAACATCCCGCGTGACCATTTCTACGGCAAGGTCAACGTCGAGATCCCGCAGCCGCGCCGCCTCGACCGCGGCCCCGGCGGCGAGCAGAGCCTGAACGAAGCGGCCGAGTTGCTGGCCAACGCCAAGTTCCCGGTGATCATCTCGGGCGGCGGCGTGGTGATGGCCGATGCGATCGAAGAGTGCAAGGCCCTGGCCGAGCGCCTGGGCGCACCGGTGGTCAACAGCTACCTGCACAACGACTCGTTCCCCGCCAGCCATCCGCTGTGGTGCGGCCCGCTGGGCTACCAGGGCTCGAAGGCTGCGATGAAGCTGATCTCGCGCGCCGACGTGGTGATCGCGCTGGGCTCGCGCCTGGGACCGTTCGGCACGCTGCCGCAGCATGGCATGGACTACTGGCCCAAGAACGCCAAGATCATCCAGATCGACGCCGACCACAAGATGCTGGGCCTGGTGAAGAAGATCTCGGTGGGCATCTGCGGCGACGCCAAGGCCGCCGCGGTCGCGCTGACCCAGCGCCTGGCCGGCCGCACGCTGGCCTGCGACGCCAGCCGCGACGCCCGCGCCACCGATATCGCCAACGAAAAGGCCGCGTGGGAGAAGGAGCTGGACGACTGGACCCATGAGCGCGACCCGTACAGCCTGGACATGATCGAAGAGCAGAAGCAGGAGCGCACGCCCACCGGCGGCCAGTACCTGCATCCGCGCCAGGTGCTGCGCGAGCTGGAAAAGGCCATGCCGGAAGATGTGATGGTGTCCACCGACATCGGCAACATCAACTCGGTGGCCAACAGCTACCTGCGCTTCGAGAAGCCGCGCAGCTTCTTCGCGGCGATGAGCTGGGGCAACTGCGGCTACGCCTTCCCGACCATCATCGGCGCCAAGGTCGCGGCACCGCACCGCCCGGCCGTGTCGTACGCCGGTGACGGCGCCTGGGGCATGAGCCTGATGGAAACCATGACCTGCGTGCGCCACAACATCCCGGTGACCGCGGTGGTGTTCCACAACCGCCAGTGGGGCGCGGAGAAGAAGAACCAGGTGGACTTCTACAACCGCCGCTTTGTGGCGGGCGAGCTGGACAACCAGAGCTTTGCGGACATCGCCAAGGCGATGGGTGCCGAAGGCATCGTGGTGGATCGGCTGGAAGATGTCGGCCCGGCCCTGAAGCGCGCCATCGACCTGCAGATGAATCATGGCAAGACCACGATCATCGAGATCATGTGCACGCGTGAGCTGGGGGATCCGTTCCGCCGCGATGCGCTGGCCAAGCCGGTGCGGTATCTGGACAAGTACAAGGACTACGTCTGATCGAGGTACTGCACACCGCCAGCTGACGGCGTGCTCCCTCTCCCGCTTGCGGGAGAGGGTTGGGGAGAGGGCCGGTGCGTCCACGAAGTGAGGCGCGGCAGCATGGCGAGCGCCTGCCCTCTCCCCCGGCCCCTCTCCCGCAAGCGGGAGAGGGGAGAACACCAAGGGCATAGCGCAGGTCGCTGGCCCTTTTTTCAGTTTTACCGAGCCAACCACCATGAAAGCCATCCTCCGCATCATCGACCGCGCCCGCGCCGCTCCCCGCCGCATCGTGCTGTGCGAGGCCGAAGACCCACGCATCCTGCAAGCCGCGCAACGCGCCACGCAGGAAGGCATCGCCCACATCGTGCTGGTGGGCAACACCCGCCAGATCAACGCCGCCGCGGCCATCCACGGCATCGAGCTGGCGGGCATGACGCTGGTCGATCCATCGACCTCGGCGCTGACACCCTCCTTCGCGCAGCAACTCTTTGCGCTGCGCCAGAAGAAAGGCATGACGCTCGATGAAGCCAAGCGCGCCGTGCTCGATCCGCTGTGCTTCGCCAACCTGATGGTGCGCCTCGGCCATGCCGACGGCTCGGTGGCGGGCGCCGCCCACACCACCGCCGACGTGGTGCGCAACGCGATCCAGTTGATCGGGCTGGCACCGGGCTTCCGGCTGGTGTCGAGCTTCTTCCTGATGATGCTGTGCGAGCCTTTCCACACGCTCAAGGGCGGGCTGATCTTCTCCGACTGCGGGCTGGTGGTGGATCCGGATGCCGATGCGCTTTCCGAGATCGCCATGGCCGCGGCCGACAGCGCACGCACGTTGCTGATGGAAGAGCCACGCGTGGCCATGCTGTCGTTCTCGACCAGCGGCAGCGCCAGCCATGCGGCGGTGGACAAGGTCGTGGCCGCCACCGAGCGCGTGCGCGCGCAGCGCCCGGCCCTGGCCATCGATGGCGACGTGCAGCTCGATGCCGCCATCGTCGCCGAGATCGCCGCGCGCAAGGTCGCGCATTCGCAGGTGAACGGCCACGCCAACGTGCTGGTGTTCCCCAGCCTGGAAGCCGGCAATATCGGCTACAAGCTGGCCGAGCGGGTCGGTGGCGCCAAGGCCATCGGGCCGATGCTGCAGGGGCTGAACAAGCCCGCCAACGACCTCTCGCGCGGCTGCAGCGCGGACGATGTGTTCCATGTCATCGCCGTCACCGTGGTCCAGGCGCAAGCCACCGCGGAACAGGCCGGCAAGGGCGAGCAGGCGGCGGCATGAAAGCAGAACTGTTGTTGCCGCTGCTGGGCCTGCAGGCCCTGCTCGGCGCCGGCACCTATTTCCAGACGGTGACCGGCTTTGGCCTTGGCATGATCGTGATGGGCGTCACCAGCGGGCTGGGGCTGGCGCCGGTGGCCACCGTGGCCGCGGTGGTGAGCCTGGTCACGCTGGCCAACAGCGCCTGCGCGCTGCCAGGCAAGCTGCAGCATATCGACTGGCGCGCCGTCGCCGCGGCGGCCATCGGCATCCTGCCGTCGGTAGTGGTCGGCGTGCTGGTGCTGGAGTACCTGAGCAGCAGCGCGGCCACGTTGCTGCAGTTGCTGCTGGGCGCCGTGATCCTGTATGGCGGCCTCAGCGCCGCGCTCAAGCCCGCGCCGCTGGCGCAACGCTCCGGCGACGGCACTTTCTTCGTGAGCGGGGTATTCGGCGGACTGCTGAGCGGCATGTTCGGCGTCTCCGGCCCGCCGCTGATTTTCCAGTTCTACCGGCAGCCGATGAAGCCGGTTGAAATCCGTTGCGCGCTGATCCTGGTCTTTACCGTGACCTCCACCGTGCGCACACTGTTCTCTGCCTGGCAGGGGCAGCTCGATGCCGCTGTGTGCGTGCAGGCCGCCATTGCCGTGCCGGTGGTGGTGATCGCCACGTTGCTGGGGCGTCGCTTCCCGCCACCGTTCTCGCCGATGACGACGCGCAGGGTGGCGTTCGGGGTGTTGATCGGGATCGGGGCCAGCCTGATGCTGCCGGCGATTTCGGCGTGGGTGCTCTAAGGGCGCGCGGCGCGCCCTCAGAACCGGGACCGGCCTCAGGCGATTGAGCCTGCCGGCTGCGCCAGCGGCGCGGTCTCTTCCTTCTCCCCGCCGCCGCCCGCCTGCCCCAGGTCCATGCCGGTGGTCTCGGGCAGCAGCACCGCGGCGACCACCACCATCGCGTAGCCGACTCCCGCCACGATGGCGATCGCAGTCGGCAGCGAGGTCTGCCCCGTGCTCAGCCACCCAACCGACAGCGGGAACAGCGAGCCGATGACCCGGCCGGCGTTATACGACACGCCATACCCCGTCGCCCGGATGTCGTTAGGATAGGACTCGGAGATGGTCGCGCCGATGCCCGCGAACACGCCCTGCATCAGGATGCCGAGCGGGAAGCCAAGGAACAGCATCGACGTATTCGACACCGGGATCACCATATAGACCAGCGCCGCCACGAACGCCCCGGCCGCGAAGACGATGTAGGTCAGGCGCCGGCCCCAGCGGTCGGTGGCGTAGGCGCCCGCCACGTAGCCGATCAATGAGCCGATGATGGTAACCGCCAGGTAAGAGCTGGTGCCGAACACCGACAGGCCGCGCTCGGTCTTGAGGAAGGTCGGCAACCACGTGGCGATGGCGTAGTACGCGCCCAGCATCCCGCCGGAGAGCAGGCTGCACAGCAAGGTCTTGGACAGCAACGGCCCACGGAACAGCCGGCCGAGGCCTGCCAGCGCCGTCCCCTGCCGGCCGGCCGCCCGGCTCTTCAGGAAGATTTCCGGCTCTTCCAGGTTGCGGCGCAGGTAGACCACCACCAGCGCCGGCAGGATGCCGAGGAAGAAGCAGACCCGCCACGCCGTCTCCGCCGGCAGCACGCTGAAGGCGATCGCGTACACGATGGCCGCCGCGCCCCAGCCGAAGGAGTAGCTGCTGGCGGTAAAGCCAGAGTATTTGCCGCGATGGGCCGGGTTGCGGATCATTTCCGTCACCAGCACCATGCACAGCGACGACTCGCCGCCAAACCCCAGGCCCTGGATCATGCGGAACAGCATCAGTTGCTCCGGTGACTGCGCCAGCCCGCACAGGAAGCAGGCCCCCGCGAACACCACGATGGTCCAGCGCAGCACCCGCACGCGCCCGTAGCGGTCGGCCAGGATGCCGGCCCCGATCGCGCCCACCAGCGACGACACCAGCGTCCACGTGACGATGGCTCCCGCCGTGGACTTGCTCATGCCCCATTGCCCGAGCAGCGTGGAGATAAGGAACGAATAGATCATGAAGTCGAAGACATCGACCGCATGCCCAAGGAACGCGCCATAGAAGCCCTTGCGCTCCATGCGCGACAAATCACGGAACCAGTCGAACATGATCCCTCCCTGTGGTGTGTGTGGTGTGTGTGGTGTTGTGGCTTAGTTGTTGTGGTCCGCCGGCAAGACAGACGGCCGCGGCGGGGGCCGGAACGCGTAGCCCGCGTCTTCCAGCAGGCTGGCAAAGCGCAGGGCGGTGAGATCCCGGTAGCGGCCGGCGACGATCTGCACGCCGACCGGCAGGCCGCTGGTGCCGGGGCCGATCGGCGCGACCGCCGAAGGCAGCCCGCACAGCCCGGAATGGCCGGCCCAGAACAATTGCGTGGTCATCGGCTGCGCGCGGCCGTTGACGGTGATGCTCCGTTGCCAGGGCTCGCCCTCCTCGTTCAGCGCAAAGGCGGTGGTGGCGGCGGCGGGGCACAGGAGCACGTCATAGGCAGAGAAGAAGCGGCGCCAGGCCGAGGCAAAGCGCTCGCGGGCGGCTTGCAGGCGCAGCCAGTCGCGGTGGCTCAGCGCCGCGCCGGTGTACTGGAGGGTGGCATAGGAATGGTCGTCCGCGGGGGCGGCGGCGCTGTGGGCCAGCGCATCGGCATAAGCGGCGGCGTCCATGTGCACGGCGGTGGTGGCGCGCAGCAGGGTCACGTAGACGTACCACAGTTCGGCGGCGTCGAAGTCAGGACGCACGTGCCAGTCCACGCGGGCGCCCTGCCCGGCCAGCCAGTGGCCGAGCTGTTCGATCTGCGCGGCGACCTCGCCGTCGGCTTCGGCCTGCGGATGGGTGGGCAGCACGGCGACGCGGAAGTCGGCCAGCCTGCGCTGCGGGCAGTCCGGCAGGTCCAGGCGGTACGGCAGCGCCTCGTCGCCGTGTGGGCCGGCGATGGCTCGCAGCACCGGCTCCAGGTCGCGCGCGCTGCGTGCCAGCGGGCCGGCCACATTGATGTCCTGCTCGCCGAAGCGGGCCGGTCCAACGCCGTGGCCATCCAGCGGCACCAGCCCATGGCTCGGCTTGAGCGAGAAGATGCCGCAGTAATGGGCCGGATTGCGCAGCGAGGAGCCGATATCGGATCCGACATCGAAATACGACAGGCCGGCACACACCGCCGCCGCGCTGCCGCCGGACGAGCCGCCCGGCGTGCGCGACGGATCGTGCGGATTGCGGGTCGTGCCGTAGATGTCGTTGTAGCTCTGCCAGTCGCGCAGGCCAAGCGGGACGTTGGTCTTGCCGAGCAGCACGGCGCCGGCCTCTCGCAGGCGCTGCACCACTACGGCGTCACGCTGGGCGGCACGACCGCGCATGGCCGGATTGCCGCAAGTGGTCGGCCAGCCGGCGACGTCGAACGATTCCTTGACCGAGAACGGCACGCCATCGAGCACGCCGCGCGCTTGCCCGGCCCGGCGGCGCCGGTCGCTTTCCATTGCCGCCTCGCGGGCGGCGTCGAAGTCCGACAGCACCAGCGCATTGATGATGCCGTGCCAGTCGCGCCAGGCGGCCTCGCAGGCATCCACCAGTTCCACCGCGGAGACCTCGCCGGCAGCGAGCCGCTTTGCCACCTCCCATGACGGCGGAAAACCGCCGGCAGTCCGGTCGGACAGGTTCACATCGACTCCTTGTCGTTATCCGCGCCGGCAGGGGCACGGTGGGGGCGTATTAGGACAGGCTTCGGGAGGTACTGCGAATGCGTTGGTATACTATATTCCGTCTTGCCTGGAGAGCAAGAGAAAATGACATGCGCGAGCGTGCGGAAGCACGCAGCGATGGAAAGGTGCTTGGGGAGGGGCGGCAGGCAGAACGCCTGCCAGGACAGCAGCGGGGGGGCGAAGGAGCCGCCAAGTCAACCAGTCCGGCTCCGCAATGGCCCCGACGCGGCGCGCGGCCGCCGATTGCCAGCAGGAAGCGGCCGATATCGCGCAGGCGCAGCGGCAGCAGTGGCGTGGCATGACGAATGGCATCGCGCGCGGCAAAGTGGTGCAACAGTTGCTGGCCGACGGGTTGCGACAGATAGCATTGCTCAGGCGACTGCATGGTAAATCCCTATTGATCTGGAATGCCTACAGTATACCTAAATTGGTGCAATGCGTCATGACGGCGCATGCAATGCCCAATTGCCGGGCATGCAACGAAATGCTGAAAACGGGAGAGGAAAAACCCGGGGCCCGACGCCCTCAGGCCGCCTCTGCCCTGCCCTGCCCGTCCACCGGCAAGTCTGCCGCCTTGGCGGCACTGTAGACATGGCGCGCGGCCAGCAAGGCGGCAAGGTCGGCATCCCCGGCGATGACTGCCTGCAGGATCTGGGCGTGTTCATCCCAGTTCTGGCGGGCGCGAACCACGTTGGCCGGGCCGAACAGCACCGCGGTGCGCTCGCGCAGCGAACGCATCATTTCTTGCAGCACGCTGTTGGCGGCTATGGTGCCGAGCACTTCATGGAAGCGGGTATTGAGGGCGAGCAGCTCATCCGCGCGGCCCTGCGCGGCGGCATCCATGCCCTGGCGCAGCACGGCTTCCAGTTCCGCCACCAGCGCCGGGTCGCGGCGCTGCGCCGCGAGCTTGGCGTTGAGGCCTTCCAGCGTCGCGCGCACCTCCACCATCTCGCGCGCGATCACAGGCGACAGGCTGGCCACCGTCGCGCCGCGGCGCGGCTCGATTACCACCAGGCCTTCGCTGGCCAGCGCGCGCAGCGCTTCGCGCACCGGGATGCGCGACACGCCCAGTTCGGCCGACAGCTTGTTTTCCACCAGCCGTTCGCCTGGCGCGTACTTCCCGTTCAGGATGCCTTCACGCAGCTTGTCGGTGACAAGGGCGAACAGCGGCGAGTGGCTGGCACCGAGGCTCAGCGGCTCGGCGGGCGCGGCAGGAGATGGAGTGAGGGACATGGGTCGGCAAAGGCGTAAGCGGAAAGGCTGGCGTCATTGTATACCAGCCGTTCCCTGTATACCGCCATGTCTTAACAATGCTGGAAGGTGAAGCTGTCCGCATAGATGTGATCCGTACTTGCCCCGCTCGCCAGGAAAGCGGCGCGCGCGTCTCGGATCATATTGGGAGAACCGCACAAATAGATGGCGTGCTCGCTCAGGTCACCCAGGTCTGCCAGCGCCGCATCGTGCACGTAGCCACGCCGGCCCTGCCACGAATCGCCGGCACGGGACAGCACCGGCACGTACTGGAAGTCATACAGCCGTTCACCCCATGCAGGGATATCGGTATGCAGGTACAGGTCTTCCGGCTGCCGCATGCCCCAGTACAGCGACACCGGCGGGCAGTCGGGATCGTCCATCAGCGATTCGAGGATTGCCTTGATCGGCGCCAGCCCGGTGCCGGTGGCCACCATCAGCAGTGGCCGGTAATCCCTGGCGCGGTAGAAGAAGGTGCCGAGCGGCAGTTCGACATCGATGGCGTCGCCCGCCTTCATTTGCGGCAGGATGCCGTCGGTGAAGGCGCCGCCCGGGACGCGCCGCACATGCAGGTCGACCCGTCCGTCGCGCGGCACCGAGGCCATCGAGAAGCTGCGCGCGCGCCCGTCCTCGCTCAGCAGCTTCAGGTACTGGCCGGGACGATAGTCGAGCGCACCAGCGTCCGGCACTTCCAGCTCGATATGCAAAACGTCAGCCGACAACGCGCGCACGGCCTGCACCAGTGCCCGATAACGTGCGGGCTCGTTGCAGGCCTCGTCCTCGCGCGCCGTGCTGATGACAAGGTCGGCCAGCGGCTGCGCCTGGCAGGCCAGCGCGTAGCCGGCGGCGGCCTCGTCCGGGGCCAGACCGAACGGTTCCTCGTCATACCGCACCTGCCCGTCCAGCAGCCGGATACGGCAGGTGCCGCAGCCGCCCAGCTGGCAGTCGTGCGGCAAGGCGATGCTGGCGCGCGCCGCGGCCTGCAGCAGGGTCTCGCCGCGTTCGACAAAAAAGACCTGCTGCGTTTCGGCGATCTGGATGCGGTACGACATGGCGCCCCCTACTTCTTGATATCGGCCTGCACCAGCACCTTGAGGTCCTGCGGCGCCAGCAGCTCGGCCAGCGCCTGCAGCGCCGCCAGCCCGGCCTGCGTGTCCTGCTCGCCGTTGCCGCCGGACAGGCCGATGCCGCCGATCACCTCGTCGTTGACCACGATCGGGAAGCCGCCCACGAACGCGGCGAACTTGCCCTCGAAGCTCCACTGGATGCCGAACGCCTCGTTGCCCGGCAGCGCCGGGCCGTTGGGCGGCGTGGTGAACAGGTGCGTGGAGCGCTTGTGCCCCGCGGCCGTGAACGCCTTGTTCCATGCGATCTGCGGCCCGGTGATGCGGGCACCGTCCATGCGCTCGAGCGCGAGCGGGTAGCCGCCCTCGTCGACCACGCAGATCGACTCCAGCACGCCGATTTCCTCCGAGCGCCGGATCGCCGCAGCAACCATATGGCGCGCCTCGCGCAGTTCCAGCTTGATGGCTTTTTTCATGTCTCTTTGACTCCTTGTAACGGCCGGGTTCAGACGCCGCGGTAGACCGTCTTGACCTGCGTATAGAACTCCAGCCCCGTGCGGCCCGACTCGCGGAAGGTCGAGGTGCTTGAGCGCTTGACCCCGCCGAACGGCGCGTTGACCAGGTTGCCGGTGGTGGTGCGGTTGACCTTGACCGTGCCCGCCTCGATGTCCGTGGCGAAGTGGTGGATGTAGCGCGGGTTGCTGGTGACGATGGCCGCGGCCAGGCCGTATTCGGTGTCGTTGGCCTTGGCGATGGCGTCGGCGTAGTCGGTGAAGCCCAGGATCGCGATCACCGGCCCGAAGATCTCCTCGCGCGCGATCCGCATCTGCTGGGTCACGTCGGTGAACACCGTCGGCGCCACGTAGTAGCCCTTGTCGAAGTCGCCGCCTGCGAGGCGCGCGCCGCCGCACAGCAACGTGGCCTCGGACTTGCCGATATCGATATAGCGCAGCACCGTTTCTAGTTGCTTGTGCGAGGCCAGCGGCCCCAGGTCCATGCCGGCGGTCATGCCGCTGCCGACCTTGAGCGTCGCCACCTTCGCCAGCAACCGTTCGGTGTATGCTGCCTTGACCGCCTGTGCCACCAGCACGCGGCTGGTCCCGGTGCACGCCTGCCCCGACAGCGAGAAGCCGCCCTTGATGGTCAGGTCGACGGCGCGATCGAGGTCGGCGTCTTCCATCACGATCAGCGGGTTCTTGCCGCCCAGCTCCATCTGCGTGCGCGTGGTCAGCGGCACGGCGCGGTGGATCTGCTCGCCGGCGCGCGACGAGCCGGTGAACGAGATGGCACGCACGGCCGGCGCCTCGGTGATGGTCGCGCCGATCTCGGCGGCGCTGCCGGTGATGAAATTCAGCACGCCCTTGGGCAGGCCGGCCTTGACCAGCGCCTCGGCCAGCCGGTAGCCCGACAGCGGTGCCTCGGACGACGGCTTGAACACCACCGTGTTGCCGGTCACCAGCGCCGGCGCGATCTTGCGCGCCGGGATCGATACCGGGAAATTCCACGGCGCGATCACCGTCACCACGCCCAGCGGCTCGCGCTGGCTGTAGACGAGCTGGTCGGGGTCGTCGTTCGGGTACACCTCGCCGGTGAAGGTCTGCCCTTCCACCGCATAGAAGCGCAGCGTCTGGGCCGAACGCAGGACTTCGTCGCGGGCCAGCGCCAGCGCCTTGCCTTCCTCGCGGGTCAGCTCGGCGGCAATGCTGTCGGCGTTGGCCTCGAGATGGTCGGCGGCGCGGATGAGGATGGCGGCGCGCTTGCCGACCGGGGTCTTCTTCCAGCCGGCGAACGCTGCCGCGGCGGCGGCGACGGCCGCCTGCGCGTCCACCGCGGCAGACGCCTGGAAGCGGCCCACGATATCGGCGGTGTCGGCCGGGTTGACGTTATCGAAGGTGCGGCCCGACTGGCAGGCCGCCCATTCGCCGTCGATATGGTTGAGGAATACGGTCATCGTCGATCCGGTTGCGCGGCGGCGCTCAGGCGGCCATGTCGAGTTCGGGCAGCGGCAGTTCTTTCTCGACGTAGTCGTGATAGAGCGCCGTCGTATACAGCAGCCGCATCTGGGCGCCGATCTCGCAGATCTTCAGGCAGCGCTGCTGCAGTTCCGGCGTGTTGGCGTGCTCCAGCACGATCTGGTAGCCGCGCTCGCCGTGGATCTCGTCCGAGACGATATGCAGGTCGAAGAATTCGACTTCCTCGTCGGTGAACTGGTACTTGTCGCGCAGCGTCGGGGTCTGCTTGCGGTAGATCGACGGCACCTGCGACTCCAGCCCGACCACCAGCCCGGCCACCGCCACGATCGGGTCTTCACGCATGGCCACGGCGTAGCACCAGCTCTGCAGGCCGCGGGTGGTGGGCGACATATTGTCCGGGTCGATCACGCGCTCGCGGGTGGTACCGCAGGCTTCGGCAAAGCGGATCAGCAGGTCGGTATGGCGGTCGCCGCCGATCTCTTCCTCATACATATTGGCGAGCAGGAAATCCTTGGCTTCGGTATAGCGGTCCGGGGTACGGGCGTAGATGTAGCCCAGGTAATCCGCGAACGGGCCGACGTAGTGGTAGTGGTTCTCGGCCCAGCGTGCGAGATGGGCGCGGGTCAGCTTGCCGCTGGCCCAGGCCACGCTGAACGGCGCCTTGTTGGCGCTCTTGCCTTTGATGGCTTCTTCAAGGGCAGCACGGAATGCTTCGCGGTTCATCAGTTCGGCCATGGGGGAGGCTCCTGGTTGGCGATGTGGGGCGATTGGGTGGGTTGGATGCCGGGGTCGCTTCGTAAATCGATCGGCCCTTGCATAGTTGTATACTATATACAGTCAGGCAGCGACGACAAGGACTTCGTTGACTAATCACTTAAGTGTTTACCCGGCGGTGGAGCGGGCGATGGCGCTCAGGCGGCGCGACGCTCCGCCGCGCCAGTGATGCGGGACCAGGCGAAGCCCGCCAGCGCCACGTCTTCCAGCCCCACACCGACTGACTTGTAGATCACGATGTCGTCGGCCCGCTGGCGTGGCGACACCTTGCCCAGGACCACGTCGCCCAGTTCGAGGATCTTCTCGTGCGGAAGGGCCTGTGGATCGGCCAGCACGATGTCGCCGGCCTCGCGCACGGATTGCGGGCGCCACTCGACCACCACGGCGGCGGCGCGGCGCAGCGCGGTGTCGTCCAGTTCACGCGTATGCGGCAGGCTGGAGCCGATGGCGGCGACGAAAGCGCCCGGCCGGAGCGACGCGCCCGCGAACAGCGGCGTGGTCGCGCGCGAGGCGGTGACAACGATATCGGCCTCGGCCACGGCAGCATCGGGCTCCGCCAGCGTGACCGGGATGCCGCACAGCGCCGACAGCCGCGCCGGCATGCCTTCATCGGCGTGCGGATCAGACACCAGGATGCGCTCCAGCCCGAGCGTCTCGCTGAGCTGGCGCGCGTGCTGCACACCCTGCGTGCCGGCGCCGAACAGCGCCAGCGTGCGCGCGCCGGGCCGGGCCAGCCGCTGCGCCGCAAGCGTGGTACAGGCGGCCGTGCGCAGGCGCGTGATGGCGCCGGCGTCGAACGAAGCGAGCGGACGGCCGTCGTCGGCCGAGAAGATCAGGATGACAAAGGAGAACTGGCCGTTGATGGTGGTATAGACCTTGGCGCCCGCCACACCCTGCTGCGGGATCACCGCGCCCAGCGTGGACAGCTTGACGCCGCCCGCCTCGGTGCGGATGCGCTCCTGCATCGCGGCGTCGCCGCGCGCGAAGCTGGAAAACGCTGCTTCCATGACTTGCCGGGCATCCTCCGGGCTGACGTGGGCATCGACCATCGCGTCTGTGATGTGTTGCATGGGAACTCCGCTGATTGGGGTTGGCAGGGAAAGACAGGAAAACGAGCGGGCGAGTGGGCGAGTGGGCGCAGAAATCGTCAGGCAAACGCCGTGCGTCCGAGCACGCCAAGTGCCCCGGCTGCGCACAGTCCCAGCAGCAGGCGGCGCACGACGCCGGGCGAGACGTGCGCACGCAGGCGGTTCGATAGCGCGAAGCCGGCCAGCAGGAACGGCGCAAGCGCCGCCGCCAGCACCAGCTGCGGCAGGCCGAAGCGCCTCGCCAGCGCGAGCATGGCCAGCGACAGCACCGCGCCGCCGGACAGGATGGTGCCCATGGTCGCGCGCATCGGCGCCGGCGCCATGTGCTGCATGACCAGCGCGAACGGCGGCGCGCCGGCCGAGGTGATCGTGCCCATGAAGCCCGACAGGGTGCCGGCAATGGCCACGTTGCGCGAAGTCGGCAGCAGGCGCCAGCCCAGCAGGCTCAGCGCCACGGCGGCGAGTATCGACACTGAGAACAGCACCCCCAGCGGACCCGGCGCCAGCCACGCCATGGTCAGCACCGCCGCCACCCCGCCGAGCGCGCGCCCGATTAGAGCAAAGCCTGCGATGCGCCACGCGATCGCCTCCCGCTCACGCAGCGCACCCAATAAGGAGAGACAGCAGCCCATCGCCAGCAGCGGTCCTGGCACGAGGTCCGGGAAGAAGATTGCCCCCAGCGGCGCCGACAGCATCGCAAAGCCGATCCCGCCCACGCCTTGCAGGCAGGCGCCCACGAGGATGAGCGCCCCCATCCATAGATACGTGGAGACGGAGAGTCCGGCGGGGAGCAGCGAGTACAACGTGGCGGGCAAGGCAGAGGTCATGGCGACAGGTTGGAACAGCGGCTTGGAAGGCGTGAATGAAGCGCGCCGGACGGACGGCCTCATACGGGCACGCCTCCTGCTTATATTGCTCGCACTTCGTGTGTGAGTCGCCGCATAACGGTATACAGTCTACATGTAGGAGTGAAGCCGGGCAAACCATTCATCCGCCCGTGCACCACTTAAAGTACCCGTCACACCGTCGCTAGCCCAATAAATGTGCGGAGTTTGAGCGACTTGCACCAACCGGGCATAGGCGTAAGTCCCGATGAAAAACTTGTTGTCGCGAGATCGCGTAGGAATATAGTATACCGAAACCGGGTTCCAGGAGCTGACAGGGAACCCGGGGCCCCCACAAACCCCTCCGCCCCCAGGGAGTCCTCATGTCACAACAAGTCGTGATCGGTGCCGCGCACTGGATCTATCTGTCAGGGGTAGCAGTCATCGTGCTGACGATGATCCTGCGCGCCAATGTTGTCGTCCCTTCCATCGTCGGCACCGCCCTGGTCGTGTTTGCGCTCACCGGCAGCCCGGTCTCCGCACTGGGCGGGGTGTTTTCCGCGAGCCTGGTTGCCGCCAAGGAACTGTTCAATATCTTCCTGGTGATCGCGTTCATGACGGCGCTGCTGAATGCGCTCAAGACGCTGCGCTCCGACATCCGCATGGTCGAGCCCTTCCGCGTGGTGATGAAGAACGGGCATTCGGCGTTCTTTATCCTGGCGGGCATCACCTATGTCATCTCCCTGTTCTTCTGGCCGACGCCGGCCGTGCCGCTGGTATCGGCGATCCTGCTGCCGGCCGCCATCGCGGCGGGCCTGCCGCCGCTGGCGGGCGCGATGGCGATCGCCATCGCCGGCCAGGGCATGGCGCTGTCGTCCGACTATGTGATCGGCGTGGCGCCCGGTATCAGCGCCAAGGCGGCCGGCGCGGCGGTGAGCGCCGCGGTGGTGGCCGATCGTGCGCTGGCGCTGTCGCTCATCACCGGCACTATTGCGCTGTGCCTGGCCTACCTGTCGATGCGCAAGCATATCGTCCCCGCCTGCGGCACCCTGCTCGACCGCTGGCAGGCGCGCGCCGGCGGCACCGCCGAGGCGCTGGAAGGCGGCGGCACCTTCGACAAGGCCGAGATCGCCAAGGGCACCGCCCACGCCGAGCCGCTGGCCACCGACAGCAATATCGAGGCAAGCCTGTCGATGGTGGCCCGGCGCCGGGTGAAGTGGTCGAAATGCTTCGCGATCGTGACGCCCGTTGCCTTCCTTGCCGTAGTCGCCGTCATGGTGCTGCCCAAGCTGGGCACCGGCGTGCAGGACCTCAAGGGCGGCGATGCGGCTGCGCTGGTCGGCGGCGTCGCGGCGGTGCTGATGATCCTGGCGACGCTGGCCGCCGAAGGCCCGCGACGCATGCTCGACGTGTGCCCGGAGCACATCACGGACGGCTTCGTGTTCGCGTTCAAGGCGATGGGCTCGGTGCTGCCGATCGCGGGCTTCTTCTTCGTCGGCGCCGGCGAAACCGCCGCGCAGATCCTGGGCCTGCCGCCGGGCAAGGCGCCGAGCCTGCTGTTCGAACTGATCCAGGCCTACCAGCACATGATCCCGGACAACCACGTGCTGGTCGCCTTCGGGGTGCTGCTGGTCGGCATGATCACCGGCATCGACGGCTCCGGTTTCGCGGGCCTGCCGCTGACTGGCACGCTGGCCGGCGCGCTCGGCCCGGTGGTCGGCTTCGACCCCGCCACGCTGGCCGCGGTGGGCCAGATGGGCGCGGTCTGGACCGGCGGCGGCACGCTGGTGGCGTGGTCGTCGCTGATCGCGGTGGCCGGCTTCGCCCGCGTACCGGTGCTGGACGCGGTGCGCGCGCTGCTGATCCCGGTGCTGATCGGGCTGGCCTGCTCCACCGTGGCCGCGATGGTGTTGTGGTCGTAGGCGGCCGCAAGTGCCCGCCAGGGTCCGACAGATTTCCCCGACTTCTCTTGACGCCGGGTGGGCGCCCCACCCGGCAGGAACCGCACGATGCCGACAGTCACTTTCCACAAGCAGGGCCAGACCTTCGTCGACGAGGTCAAGTCCCAGACCAACCTGGTCGTCCGCGCGGGGATCCGCCAGTTCCCCTACCCCAACCTGCGCTACGAGTGCGGCATGGGCAAGTGCTCCAAATGCGCCTGCCGCGTGATCGCCGGCGCCGAACACCTGCCGCCGCCCAACTGGAAGGAAAAGAAGCAGCTCGGCGAGCGGCTCGAACAGGGTTACCGGCTGGCCTGCCAGCTATGGATCGAGCACGACATCGAACTGGCGCAGGACGACCTGACCGGCGCGGCGCCGGCCACCGCCGGCATCCTGGCCACGGCCAGCGCGGACGCCTGACATGTTCGTCCTTCTCACCAGCCGCCCCGGCCAGTTCCGCACCGAGCCCACCGCGGGCATGACCGCGGTAGAAGCCTACGACTACGTCTTCTACGGCAAGCGCACCGCGCGCTTCGTCATCGCCGAGCTGGCCGCCGATACCAAGGTGCGGGTGCTGGAAGAAACGCCACCCAACATCGTCAACCTGGTGTCGACCAAGTTCCTCGACAAGTACGCCACGCTGGAAGCCGCCCGCGCCGCGCTGCGCAAGCTGGCCAGCTTCGGCAGCATGGACATCGCCCTGGTGCCCGCCCCGGTCGCCATGGACAGGCGCTCCTGACTACTAACGCGTGACCTTCAGTCAATCTTCGCCATGATCCAGATCACCTTCCTCACCAACCACGGCAAGACGGTCAGCGCGCCGGTCAACAGCAATCTGCTGCGCGTGTCGCTGCGCGAGCAGGGCGGCATCCCTTTCAAGTGCGGCGGCGGCCTTTGCGGCACCTGCAAATGCCGCATCGAAAAGGGCCACGAGCATACGGACGCGGTCAAGCCGAAGGAAAAGAAACTGCTGACCGAGGATGAGCTGGCGACGGGGTTCCGGCTGGCCTGCCAGACTTTTATCGATGGGGATATCGCGGTGTCATGGCAGCCCAGGGAGACGGTGCGCGGGTGAGCGGCCGTTGAGGAGCGGCTGAAAGAATACCGCGCTGGGCAGGCGAGTGCGCCTTCGGCTTGCACGATTTCCTGGCCGTGTACGCGTAACGCGAACGCCGCCAGCGTTTCGAACGCTAGTCTTGCCGCTACCGCCGCCTCGCCCCCACCAGCCCCGCCACCTCATCCAGCATCGCCATATCCACCGGCTGTGACAGGTCCAGCGCCAGCGTATGCCGGTAGTAAGGACTCAGGTCCAGCCCAACCCCCAGCCCCAGGACTTCCACATCCCGCAGCGCCTCGTGCCGGGCCACCACGGCCTTCAGGTGGTTGTCCAGGTAGCAGGCGTCGTTGGCCTGCCCGGTCGCGGTATCCATGGGGCTGCCATCGGACACCACCACCAGGATGCGGCGCGCCTTGCCGCTGGCGTGCAGGCGCGTGCAGGCCCACTCCACCGCCTCCCCGTCCACGCCTTCGCGGAACAGGTCGGCCTTGAGCAAGGCGGCGATATCGGTACGCGCGCGCCGCCAGCTGCGCTGCGCGTCCTTGAACACCATATGGCAGGTCTCGTTGAGCCGGCCAGGGTGCTGCGGGCGGCCGCGCGCGAGCCAGTCGGCGCGGGCGCGGCCGCCATTCCAGGCGTTGGTGGTGAAGCCGAGTACCTCGGTGGCCACGCCGGCCTGGTCGAGCGCGCGGGTAAGCATGTCGATCAGCAGCGTGAGCGGCTCGGCCTGTGCCTTCATCGAGCCGGAGCAGTCGATCAGGAAGCCGACCACGCAGTCGGCATGGGCCTTGTGCGCTTCCAGGCGGAAGAGCCGGCGCTCGGCGGGCGAGCTGACCAGTTGCGCCAGGCGGCGGCCGTCGATGCGGCCGCTTTCCTCGCCGAAGGACCAGCCATCCACGCGCGGCTGGGACAGCGCGGCGCGCAGCCGGCGCGCCAGCCGGGCGATGTTCACGCCCGCGCGCGCGATGCGTGCGTCGAGCCGCGTGCGGTACTCGTCCAGCAAGGCGCGGCGCACCAGCGTGGCGGCGCGCACTTCGCGGTCGTAGCCGGTGGTGAAGACGCGGTAGCCGCCGGTGGCATCTGCCAGCACGCGGCTGTGGCCGCTGTCGGCCAGTGCAAAGTCTTCCGCTGGCGGTTCGTCGAAATCCAGCCATAGCGCAAACCCGGCGCGCGCGGCCGAGGCTGAGTTGTCGTCGTCTTCGCCGGCAAGCGGGGCTTCGGTACGGATCATCTGCGCCACCGCGCGGGCCAGCGCCAGTGCATGCGCGGCGTAGGCGGCCTGGTCGTGGCGTTGCGCGCGCAGGCCGGCCAGCGAGGTGCCGAGCACCGGCACGATGGCGGCGCGCGTGGCTTCGATCAGGTCTTCGGTCACTTCCAGCACCGGCTCGCCGGTAAGGCGCGACCACGCTACCTGCGCCACGGTGTAGAGCAGGATGCCGAGGTGCCCCTCGGTCAGCCCGGAGCGATGGAAGGCCCGCGACCACGCCATGAAGCGGTGGCGCAGGTTGGCCGCCACGCCGGCCATGCCGCGCGGCAGGCGGGTCTCACAACGCAGCTGCTCCAGCAGTTCGAAGACCAGGCGCTCGACCGGATCGGCCGGGCACAGCTGCCGATGCAGCGCGGCGTCGGAATGCGCCTGGCGCAGGGCGGCACCATCGGCCGCACCGCGCAGGCAGGTGGCCGTGTCGGTTTCCAGATCCGTGCGCAAGTGCGGCGCATGCTGCGGCACCGGGCGCATCGCGCGCCAGAGCTGGCCGTCGCGGAAATGCAGCGCCGCATCGCCGGTGATCGCGCGCACCGCGGCGCCGGACAGCTCATCCTGCCGCTGGCGCCGGCGCAACTGCTGCGCGACCGTGGCCGCGCTCATCGCGCGGGCTCCGACTCGGCGCTGACGCCGGCGGCCTCACCCGGCAGGTGGCCGAAGCAACGCTGGTAATACTCCGCCACCACCGGTCGTTCGGCTTCGTCGCACTTGTTCAGGAAGGTCAGGCGGAAGGCTAGCGCGGGGTCGCGGAAGATCTGGCAGTTCTCGGCCCAGCTGATCACCGTGCGCGGCGACATCAGCGCCGACACATCGCCGGCGGCAAACCCGCGGCGCGTGAGCCCGGCCAGCGCCACCATCGCATCGACCAGCGCGCGCCCGGCGTCGTCGTCCAGCTCCGGCACGCGCGCCAGCACGATGCTGGCCTCCTCTTCATGCGGCAGGTAGTCCAGCGTGGCCACCACGTTCCAGCGGTCGATCTGCGCGTGGTTGAGCAACTGGGTGCCGTGGTAGAGGCCGTTGACGTTGCCCAGGCCCACGGTATTGGATGTCGCAAACAACCGGAAAGACGGATGCGGGCGAATCACGCGGTTCTGGTCGAGCAGCGTGAACTTGCCGTCGCGCTCCAGGATGCGCTGGATCACGAACATCACATCGGGCCGGCCTGCGTCGTATTCGTCGAAGATCAGCGCCACCGGGCGCTGCAGCGCCCACGGCACGATGCCTTCCTGGAATTCGGTGACCTGGCGCCCGTCGCGCACCACGATGGCATCCTTGCCGACCAGGTCCAGCCGGCTGATATGCCCGTCCAGGTTGACGCGCACGCAGGGCCAGTTCAGCCGCGCGGCGACTTGCTCGATATGGGTCGACTTGCCGCTGCCGTGCAGGCCCTGCACCATCACGCGCCGGTCGCGCATGAAGCCGGACAGGATTGCCAGCGTCACCTCGGGCTGGAAGCGGTAGGCCGGATCGATCTCCGGCACGTGGTCGTCGCGCTGGCTGAAGGCCGGCACCATCAGGCCGGAATCGATGCCGAACACGCTGCGCACCGGAATCATCCGGTCGGGCTTGCCAAACTGGTCTTGCGTCACCTCATGCTCCTTGTTGCTTGTCGCCATGCCATCGGCACTGCGGCAAGCGGAGCAATCCGCGTGACGCCGTGCGCGCTATTCGTCCTCTTCCGCGCCGCCCTGCCAGCTGCCGGCGCTGTCGGCCTCGATCGCCGCCAGCGCGCCCGCCGCACGCTGCAGCGCGGGCAGCAATTGCAGCACCTTGTCGCGCGTCACGCGCATCACCGGGGCCTGCAGCGCCAGCCCCAGGTTGGACTTGCCGCCGTCCACGGCCGGCACCAGCACGCCGATGCAGACCAGCCCCGGCAGGAACTCTTCATCGTCCATCGCGTAGCCGTCGCGCTTCACGCGCTCCAGTTCGGCTTCCAGCTGCGCGTGGTCGGTCAGCGTGTTCTGCGTGTAGCGTTCCAGCTCCACGTTGGCCAGCAGCCGCTGGCGCTGCGCCGGCGCCAGCTGCGCCAGGAACAGCTTGCCCGTGGCCGAGCAGTGCGCCGGCACGCGCGAGCCCGGATGCAGGTAGAAACGCAGCGGCGCCGCCGTTTCCACGCGATCCAGGTACAGCACCTCGCCGCCGGAGAACGCGGTCAGGTTGCAGCTCTCGCCCACCTCTTCCACCAGCCGGCGCAGCACCATGTGGCGCGCGCCGTGCGAGGTGCTGTTGAGCAACAGGTTCTCCGCCAGCCGGCGCAGCCGCAGGCCGGTGCCGTATTGCCGCCCGTCGCCGTTGCGCTGGATCAGGCCCGCAGCCTCGAGCTGCTGCAGCATGCGGTGCAGCGTGGGCTTGGGCAGTCCGGTTTCTTCCACCAGCGCCTGCAGGTTGAAGGACTGGTCCTTCTCCGCGATGACTTCGAGCAGGCCGAACAAACGCAGTGCCGGCGTGTCTCCATCCGGCTTGGCGTCACTTTTGGCGAGGCGCATATCGTTCATGCCTGGCTCCATCATAGGTAAGTTTCATTTTCAGAGTCAAATCATATCAATTATCGAAACTTCTGGTTGACCTTCCCCTGCGAACGGCCTACATTCCAGTGAAAGAACAATTTTTCGGAACTTCTGGTTCCGGTTTTTTAAGCGATCACCGGAGACAAGTCGACATGTACGGATAGGCCATCCCTCCCCGGGATTGCAAATACTGACCGACCACGGCCCCAGGCTGGCAATTACTGCCCTGCCACCTATACCGAAGAGAAGCCGTGGCGCCTGCCTTAAACGCTGTACTGGCTGCAACGCAGTACCGACAGCAAGCGCAGCACAGGAGACACAACATGATCCAACAACCAGAGTCCGGCAACGGGCTATCCCACGGCCTGAAGCAACGTCACATGACCATGATCGCGCTCGGCGGCGTGATCGGCGCAGGCCTCTTTGTCGGCAGCGGCGTCGTCATCAAGTCCGCCGGCCCGGCAGCGGTCCTTTCCTTCCTGATCACCGGCCTGCTGGTGGTGCTGGTAATGCGCATGCTGGGCGAGATGGCCTGCGCCATGCCCGGCAGCGGCGGTTTCTATGAGTATGCACGCGAAGCCTGGCGCGACCGCCCGGCGGTGGGCAACCTGGCCGGCTTCCTGACCGGCTGGATGTACTGGTATTTCTGGGTCATCGTGGTGGCGCTGGAAGCCGTGGCCGGTGCCGACCTGGTGCGCTACTGGCTGCCCGACGTGCCCAACTGGATCATCAGCCTGGTGCTGCTGGTGCTGCTGACGCTGACCAACCTGGTGTCGGTCAAGTCCTTCGGCGAGTTCGAGTTCTGGTTCGCATCGATCAAGGTAGCCGCGATCATGGTGTTCCTGTTCATCGCCGGCGTCTATGTGCTGGGCCTGGCCCCCGGCTCCCATGGCATGCAGGTGGCCAACCTGACCGCCAACGGCGGCTTCATGCCGCACGGCATTGTGCCGGTGCTGACCGGCGCGGTAGCCGCCACCGGCTTCTACTTCGGCGCCGAGATCGTCACCATCGCCGCTGCCGAGACCGCCGAGCCGCAGAAGGCCGTGGCCAAGGCCACCAGTTCGGTGATCACGCGCGTGCTGGTGTTCTATGTGGGTTCGATCCTGCTGGTGGTCTGCCTGGTGCCTTGGAACTCCTCCAGCATCGCCACGCCGTACGTCAGTGCGCTGAACGTGATGGGCGTGCCGGCGGCCGCGCAGATCATGAACGCGATCGTGCTGACCGCGGTGCTGTCGGCGCTCAACTCGGGCCTGTATGCCTCGTCGCGCATGCTGTTCGCGCTGACCCGACGTGGCGACGCCCCCAAGTCGCTGGCCCGCGTGAGCCGCAACGGCGTGCCGGTGCGCGCCATCCTGGTGGCGACCCTGTTCGGCTACGGTGCGGTGGTGATGTCCTATATCTCGCCGGATACGGTGTTTGCCTTCCTGGTGAACTCGTACGGCACGGTGGCGATCTTCGTCTACATCCTGATCGCGATCTCGCAGCTGCGCCTGCGTTCCCGCCTGGAGCGCGAAGCGCCAGACCAGCTGCGCGTGCGCATGTGGTGCTACCCGTACCTCACCTACCTGGCGATCGCCGGCATGATCGGCATCGTGGTGGCGATGGCCTTCATCCCCGACCAGCGCACGCCGCTTGCGCTGGGTGTGGTGAGCCTGGGCGTCCTGCTGGTGGCCTACGCCGCGCGGCAACTGTTTCGAGGTGGCGTGGATCCGGTAGTGCCGCTGGCAGAGATGCCGCGCCCGGACCTGCACGAGTATTGATGACTGACCATGACTGACGTGGCGCGCCGGTGCGGTATGCTGGCGCGCTTCGCCGTTAAGGCAACGCCCCCTGCCCCATGAGCCTGAAGTCTCCCACCACCCTCTGGTCCCAGCTGTTCCAGCAGCATGCCCACTCGGGCCTGAGCCTGCAGGGCAAGATCCGCCAGATGCTGGTCTCGGCCATCCTTGACGAGCAGCTGCCGCAGGGCGAGCCGCTGCCCAGCAGCCGCGAGCTGTCGGCGCAGCTGCGCGTGGCGCGCAACACCGTGGTGCTGGCTTACCAGCAGTTGGTCGACGAGGGCTACCTGGTGGCGCGCGAGCGCAGCGGCTACTTCGTCAACCCGGAGATCCTGGGCACACGCGTGAGCGGCGTGGCCTCGCTGCGCGGCGAGCCGGTGCCCGCCCGCTCGGGCGAGCCGGACTGGGAGCGGCGCTTTGTGTTCCGCCCCACGCAGCAGCGCAATATCGTCAAGCGTGCCAACTGGCGCGACTACCCCTACCCCTTCATCTACGGCCAGTACGACCCGGCCCTGTTCCCCACCGCGGACTGGCGCGAATGCTGCCTGAAGGCGCTGAGCGTGCTCGACATCCACGACTGGGCCCAGGACATGATCCTGCGCGACGACGAATCGCTGGTGCAGCAGATCCGCACCCGCGTGCTGCCGCGCCGCGGCGTGTGGGCCGGCGCCGACGAGATCGTGGTGACCGTGGGCGCGCAGCAGGCACTGTACCTGCTGGCCGACCTGCTGGTCAGCCCCGACACGCCGGTGGGCATCGAGGACCCCGGCTATCCGGACGCACGCAATATCTTCGGCTCGCACACCTCCCACCTGGTGCCGCTGCCGGTCGACGGCGACGGCCTGACCCTGTCTGACGCGCAACGCGCCTGCGACTACGTCTACGTGACCCCGGGCCACCAGTGCCCCACCACCGTCACCATGCCGCTGGCGCGCCGCCAGGCCCTGCTGCGCCAGGCCGAGGAAGCTGACTTCGTGCTGATCGAGGACGACTACGAAAGCGAAAGCCGCTTCGAAGGCGACCCCACGCCGACGCTCAAGAGCCTGGACCGCAGCAACCGCGTGATCTATGTCGGCAGCCTGTCCAAGAGCCTGGCGCCGGGGCTGCGCATCGGCTATATCGTCGGGCCGGCGGCACTGATCGCCGAGTTGCGCGGCGCGCGGCGGCTGATGCTGAGGCACCCGTCGGCCTATATCCAGCGCGCGTTCTCGCTGTTCCTGTCGCTGGGCCACTATGACGCGCACCTGCGCCGGCTCGCGGCCGCGCACCGCGAGCGCGCCGAAGCGGTGCTGGCGGCGCTGGCCACGCATATGCCTGACTTCCGCGCGGTGCCGATCGCCGGCGGCGCCTCATGCTGGATCGAGGGGCCACCATGGCTCGATGCCGATGCGCTGGCGCGACTGGCCGAGCTGCAGGGCGTGCTGATCGAGCCCGGCAGCGTCTTCTTCATGGCCGAGCCCGCGCCGCGCAACGGCTTCCGGCTGGGCTACTCGTCGATCTCGCTGGACCGCATCGAGCCAGGCATCCGCGTGCTGGCGGGCGTGGCGCGTGAGCTGCAGGCCACCGCCAGCGGCGCCACCACCGCCGCCGCCGTCACTTCCCGGGTCCGCCCCGCGGCCTGAGCGGGCCCGCGGCGGTGTCTCCCGCCGCTGGCCCAAGCGATTGTCCCGAACTGGCGCTACAGCGCCGCGCACGGCTTCCCTATCCTCGAGTCATGGCCGGTTCCCCACGGACCGGCAGACAACACTCAGGAGACCAATCCATGTCCAAGGACAACACCGCCGCCGGCATCGAACTGCTGCAGGCCTTCAACGACGCCTGGAACCGCCACGACATCGAGGCCCTGATGAGCTTCATGGCCGATGAGTGTGCCTTCCACGGCGTGGCCGGGCCCGAACTGCTGGGCCGCAGCTTTATCTGCCGCGAGGCGGTGCGCGAAGGCTTCCAGCTGGCCTGGCAGACCTTCCCCGACGCGCAGTGGGTCGATGGCGACCACTTTGTCGTGGGCGACCGCGGCGTGAGCGAATCCACCTTCCGCGGCACCCGTGCCGACGGCGCCCGCATCGAGGCGCGCATGGTGGACGTCTTCACCTTCCGCGACGGCAAGATCGCGGTCAAGAACGCGTACCGCAAGGATCGCCCGCCCGTCGTAGCGCCCGCAGCCTGACCGAGGAGACGCGCCATGCAAGCCGTAGCCCCCCGCAGCCTCCTTGCCGGCGAGCAGTCCACCGCGCCCGCCCGCCCGTACGATCCCGCCTACGACCCGCTGCACACCCCCAACCCCGGCCACGGCCGCGAATACGCGCCCACCTACTGGATCGGCACCGCGGGCGAGCCGCCCGCCGACGACGGCCCGATCACGCATGACATCGACGTGGATGTGGCCATCATCGGCTCGGGCTTCACCGGCCTGACCTGCGCCATCTTCCTGGCACAGGAATACGGCATCAAGGCCACCGTGCTCGAAGCCAACCGCGTCAGCTGGGGCTGCAGCACGCGCAACGGCGGCCAGGCGCAATGCGCGTCCGGGCGGCTCAAGCGCTCGCAGTGGATCCAGCGCTACGGCCTGGATACCGCGCTGCGCCTGCATGAGGAAATCTGCGACGGCATGGAGACCTTCAAGGGCCTGATCCAGGACATCAACTGCGACCCGCAGCCTGGCGGCCACCTGTATATCGCGCACCGCGCCAAGGTGATGCCGGCGCTGGAGAAGGAAGCCAAGCTCCTGCGCGAAGTCTTCAAGTACGACGCACGGATCATGGACGCCGACACCGTGCGGCGCGAGTATGTCGACGACAAGGAAGCCGCGGGCGCCATGCATGAGCCCGAAGGCATCGGCATCCACGCCGGCAAGCTCGCCTTCGGCTACCTGCGACGCGCGCGCGAGCTGGGCGCCAAGGTGCATCCGTCGAGCCCGGTGACCGGCTGGGAAACCCGCAACGGCGTGCACTACCTGCGCACCCCCGGCGGCATCGTGCGCGCCCGCGCCGTGGCCGTGGCCACCGGTGGCTATACCTCGCAGACGCTGCACCGCGAGCTGAAGAACCGGCTGTTCCCGATCCTGTCGAACTCCATCGTCACGCGCCCGCTCACGGCCAGCGAACTGGCCGCGTGCAACTTCCGCACCACGCAGGTCATCACCGACACCCGCATCCTGCGCCACTACTACCGCCTGATGCCAGACGGCCGCCTGCAGATCGGCAGCCGCAGCGCCATCACCGGCAACGACGCGCCGCAGGAGCAGTACAAGCAGAAGCTGATCGGCGACATGTACCGCAAGTTCCCTGCGCTGCAGGGGATCCAGGTCGATTACTCGTGGTGGGGCTGGGTCGATGTCAGCCACGACATGATGCCGCGCATCACCCAGCCGGATCCGGCCCAGTCGATCTACTACGCCATGGGCTACGGCGGCAACGGCGTGATGTACTCAGCCCAGGCTGGCAAGCGCCTGGCGGCGCTGATCGCAGGCAAGGCTGCCGCGCTGCCGGAACTGCCGATCTTCCGCTCGCCGCTGCCGTTCCCGAACGTGCGCGAGATGGTGGAATCACAGATGTTCGCGCCGTTCCGGCGCATGGGGCAGCGGGTGCTGTACCACTGGTATCACCTGAAGGACGACGTGCTTTAAGGGCGCGCGGCCGCCCGGCCGCATTGCTGAGCGCCTCAAAGACCGGTAGGGAGCTTTCGCGCACTAACCGCATGCTCCCTTCCTCTTCCTCCAGCGATTTCGGCAAGAAAAGACGCCAAAGCCCGTCGCGCATCCCGAAGAAGTGTCCCGACACTCCGATACAGTCGTCATCGCATGGGCGGTGAGTCTGCCGCCCTGGCGCCCCGCTTGGATGGCTAACTAAACTCGCCGGCTGAAGCGCCGATTGCACCGCCGGCGCCGGCGCCGGCGTCCGCGTCACGCCGGATCGCCGCTTGGCGCCGCCCACTGCCCCTACAGGCTTCGATTGGCGTATAGAAACGCCGTGCGAAAACTCACGTCCCCGGGGTGCCCTGTCCCGCCCGACTTGCTTCTTCCTTCCGGCCCCCTGTTCCAAAGAAAATCCACGCCCGTATCGAAGCGGGCCCGCCACTATTTCCACACCAACGGGATGATTCCGACACTCAAATCGGAATTTTCGCGTGGCCGCGCTGATTTTCGCATCCTACCTTTCAATTGGCAGACGAGTGGAAGCAGCTCTGCGAGATTGTTCATTCCCCCGTGAGCCGCGATATGTCGCCAATTTTGCGAAACATGGGCTGATTGATCCGAATGCCTAATCCGACAGGAGACCGATGACGCCCACCACAACCAATCAAAGTGATCGTTTGCTGCTCCTGCTCAGCCTACTCATCCTTCTGAGCGCGATACCGCTGGACGTCATGCTACCTTCGTTTCCAGCGCTGGCCGATCACTTCCACACCGGGACTGGCGATATAGCATTGTCGATCAGCATCTTCTCCATAGGCTTTTCGATCGCACAATTGTTCGCCGGTCCACTATCCGATCGCTTCGGGCGCAAGAAGCTGCTAATGATTGGAATTGCTCTCGCGCTAGTGGGGGCGACGGGTTGCATCTTTTCCCATAACTATGGCGCTTTCATTGCCTGTCGAATCATTCAATCCGTTGGCTGCGCCTCCTTCGTCCTAGCCCAAGCGATTGTTCAGGATGCATACAAGGGAACGGAAGGCGTGAGAACCAGAATATTTACTACGACGCTGTCCGGGATTTTCATTGCGTGCTCGCCTCTATTGGGCTCGATTCTTCAGTCAGCGCTCGGCTGGCAGGGCAGCTTCATACTCTTTGCAATTATTTCTCTGATCATACTTTTTCAGGTTTACTGTCAATTCGAGGAGACAGCAAAAACTCACCGCGGCAGCATGCGATGCTATGGCAACGCTTACCTGAGAATCCTTGGAACCCGATCCTTTCTGATCTATTCGTTAATTGGCGCCCTTGCCTTTTCATGCCACCTGTCATTCATCATAGTGTCTCCGGCAATATTCATTGTCGGTCTTAAGATTAACAACTATGAATATTCCATTGTACTAATGGCTTATGGAGCAGCCTATTTAGTTGGCGGAGCCCTGGCATCATACGCGACAAAGAAGATGGAAACCCAGGGGCAAATCAAGCTTGGGCTACTGCTCATGACAACATCAGGATTCCTCATGATGGCGATGTCGCATTACCAAGCAAATGCTTCTCTGACAGTTCTCTTGCCAATGCTCATCTGTACGGCAGGAACTGTTTTTGTTCGCCCGGCGACGGCCACCGAGGCGATGAATCTATTTGACGAAATAGCAGGTACCGCCGCAGCTGCGAGCAGCACCATCAGATTTTGCGCCGCAGGGGCCATCAGCGCCTTGATCAGCGTAGCCGGCAACAACACAATTCTTAATTTGTGCTGGGCGATAATTGCTTCAAGCTTCGCCAGCATATTTCTCTTCACATACCTCCGTACAACGGGTGTAACCAGAAACCCGAAAGCGAAGTCACCATAGGATCATGACCAGACTGTTCCAGCTCACTGAAGCCGAGCCCGCTCCGACCACGCCCGCTTCGGCCACGCGCACTACCTGTGCGCGGAGCCTGGCCGCAGGCGGATGAACGCGCCTATGTCGTGGGCGGCGGTCGGGTGTGGCAGTGGGCCCTTCGCCTCAGAACAGCGTATAGCCCCCGTCGATCACAAAGGTATCGCCCGTGTGGTAGGCCGACGCCGGGCTCATCAGGTAGACCGCAATCCCGCCGAAGTCGCTGCCCTCGCCCCAGCGGCGCATCGGCACGCGCTTGTGCACCATTTCCTGGAAGGCATCGTTGCCCTGGGCCACGCTGGTCATCTCGGTCTTGATCCAGCCCGGCAGGATCGAGTGCGCGCGGATGCCCTTGCGCGCGTACTCCACCGCCAGCCCCCGCATCATCGAAATCACGCCGCCCTTGGTGGCGGCATAGTGCTCGGAGCGCGGCGCGCCTTCAATCGCCGCGACCGAGGCCGTGCTGCACAGCACGCCGCCCTCGCCCTGCACCAGCATCTGCCGCACCGCGGCGCGCAACGTGAAGAAGGCACCGTCCAGGTTGACGCGCATGGTCCTGCGCCAGGCCTCGGTCGGCATCTGGTCGAACGGTCCCTTGTTGCCGCTGCCCACGCCGGCATTGGCAAAGCAGCCGTCAATACGCCCCAGCGCCGCCACCGTGCGCTGCATTGCAGCATCGACCGCCTGCTCGTCGCCGACGTCGCAAAGCTCGGTATGCACCTTGCGTCCATGCTGGGCCAGGCGGTCTGCGGCGGCGGCGTTCTTGGCGGCATTCGTGCCCCAGATCACGATATCGGCGCCGGCCGCGGCCAGCCCTTCGGCAATGCCCAGGCCGATGCCGCCGTTGCCGCCGGTCACCAGTGCCACTTTGCCGCTCAGGTCGAATGGATGCCTTGTCATGTGATTGTCTCCTTGGGTGGTGGGACATTCTTCACATGGCAAAGGGTTCAAGGCGTCGTCGGAATGGATGAAATCGCCGGAGGCAAGTGACGGGCGCCAGGCAGGCCATTGCCATCGGATCGGCGGGATGGCTAGCCGGTGAATGCGCATATGAACGAACTGGGCGTCAAGGGATTAGGCGAAATCGCGTTGGTGGGCGTGGCGCCGGCCGTGGCCAACGCTGTGTTCCACGCAACCGGAAAGCGCGTGTGGGGGCTGCCGATCCGCATCGAGCACCTGGTCGAGCACTAGTCCGCGCACGGGCCTGCCCTTGCTGTTTTCGTGATATCGACTGGCGTTATGATGGCCGCATTCCCAACCTCTGGTTGCCAGTCATGGACAAGGCCCGTGTCCTCACCCTCTTCCTCGGCGTGGTGCGCGCCGGCAGCTTCCACCGCGCCGCGGTGGAGGCCGGCGTTACCCCGCAGGCCGCCAGCAAGGCCGTGCGCACGCTGGAGGACCATCTCGGCGTGCGCCTGCTGCACCGGACCACGCGCAAGCTCAACCTGACAGAAGAAGGCGCACGCCTGTTCGAGCTGGCCGCACCGGGCATGCGCCAGCTCGACGAAGCGCTCGAGCAGGTCCGCAGCAGCAAGAGCGACGACGACGGCCTGATCCGCCTCACCGCTCCGCCGTCGCTCGGCAGCCGCGTGCTGGTCCCGCTGGTGCGGGGCTTTCGCGAACAATATCCCGGCATCACCTTCGATGTGGTACTGAGCGACCTCTTCACCGACCTGGTCGAAGCCAAGATCGACGTCGGCTTCCGCGTCGGCACCAGCCCGGGCCAGAACCTGGTGGCGCGACGGCTGTGCGACCTGCCGCTGGTCATCTGCGCGGCGCCGGATTACCTGGCGCGGCACGGCGAGCCGGCCACCCTCGACGACCTGCTGCAGCACCAGTGCACGGGCTTCCGCCGCCCCGCCACCGGGCGCATGGTGCCGTGGGAGCTGCAGGTGGACGGCGACCTGATCTACCAGGAGGTGCCTGCCGTGGCGAGCTTCAATGACGTGGAAACCGAGGTCGAAGCGGTGCGCGCCGGCATGGGCATCGGCCAGCTGCCCGCCTACATGATCCACGCCGACCTTGTCAGCGGGCGGCTGAAGGCGATCCTGCCGGGGTACAGCAGCAGCAATGTCGGCATGTACATGTACTACCCGCATCGCAGCCAGATGCCGGTGCGGGTCCGGCGCTTCATCGACTTTGTGGTGGAGGCGGCCCGGGGCGCGGAGCAGTCGCTGTCGCGGCTGGTGGGGATCGTGCCCTGAGCCGCTTCACCACCGCTTGCTTGCAACGACGACAGCAGCAGGCTCCCCTCTCCCGCGTGCGGGATGTACAGACCGGGGACATAGGTGACAGGTGTGCGAGGACATGTGTCCACCATGTCCCCGGTCTGTACAGCGGGAGAGGGGTGGGGGAGAGGGCAGGAGTGTCAAAGGCTGACGCCCGTGGGTTAAAGCCGTTGGCCCCGCTTGATGTGGTTCCTAGCTAACCCCCCCTCACCTGAACTGACCCCGTAAAGTTGGAGAGTCAAAGCTAGGTGGAACCGAACTGAGCCCTGTACTGTACGGGGCTCAGTCCTTTGAGCTTCAGCT